>JAJNBB010000063.1 GCA_021155885.1 Fibrobacteria bacterium
ATCCCCTTGATCTCCTGCGTCACGCCGTACAGCATGTCCGAGGCCGCCATGGTGCGCTTGTTGTGCGTCACCACGATGAACTGGGTCTGGTGGCTAAAGCGGCGCAGCAGGTTCACGAAGCGCCCGATGTTGGCGTCGTCCAAAGGCCCGTCGACCTCGTCCATGATGCAATAGGGCGAGGGACGGACGAGGTAGAGCGCGAAGAGCAGCGAGATCGCGGTCAGCGCGCGCTCGCCGCCCGAGAGCAGGGAGACGCCGCGCATTTTCTTGCCCGTGGGGCGGGCGTTGATCTCGATCTTGGCGTCGAGCGGGTCGACGCCTTCCTCGAGGGCGAGCTGGGCTTCGCCCCCTTCGAACAGGGAGGAGAAGACTTCCTGGAAGTTCTTCTGCACCACCGAGAAGGTGGAGGCGAACTGCTCGCGCGCGGCCTTGTCGAGCTTCTTGATCGCGCGGTCCAGGCCCTGCCGTGCGCGGTCCAGGTCGTCGAACTGCTTTTGCACTTCCTCGAGGCGCGCCTTTTCGGCCTCGTAATCCTCGAGCGCGCCGGTGTTGATGTTGCCCAGATTCTTGAGCTTTTCCTTGTATTCGGAAATCTGCTCCGGGGCCGCGTCGGGATCGTATTCGACGCGCGTGAAGGCCATCTCCTCGGAGCTGAAATCGACCTCGTGGGTCTCGAACATGCGCTCGCGGATGTTTTGCAGCGCGGCGCGCGCCTGTTCCATGCGGAGCGAACGCTGGTGGCTGCCCTGGGTGGCCTCGCGAAGGTCGCCTTCGAGCCGGCGCAGCAGCGCGCGGCGCTCCTCGAGCAGGCCGACCTTGGCGTCGTACACGGCCTTCACGGCGTCGCGCTCCTGCTCCTCGAGGGCGAGCCGCTCGTGCAGCGTTCCCATGTCCTCTCCGAGCGTGGCGGTCTTTTCCAGCAGCATCTGGATCTGCACGCCCCATTCCTCGGCCTGCGTGCCCGAACGGTCCATCGAAGCACGCAGCTCCGCCTCGGCCTTGACCAGGTATTCGGCGCGCGCGCGCGCGGCCTTGAGCCGCGCTTCGGACTCGACGCGCTCCTGGTCGACGCCGCGCCATTCCTGGTCGAGCTGCTGGCGCTCGGCCTCGAGTTCCTGGACGCGCTCGAGCGCCGACTGAAAGCGGCCCTCCAGTCCCAGGCGCTCCTCCTCGGCGACATTCCATTCCTGCCGCTGCGACTCGACCGCCTCCTGGAGCTGGCGCTTCCGGTCCGCGAGCGACTCCAGCTTCAGGCGGTATTGCACCACCTCGCGGTCCAGCGCCTCGGCCTGGTTCTCGCTGAGTTGCAGGCGCGCGCGGCCCTCGTGCAGGCGCCGCTCGGCGTCGCGCGCCCGGGCGCGCAACGCCTCCACCGCGGCGGCCAGCTCGGCGCGGCGCGCTTCGGCGGCGGCGATCGCCCTGGTGGCGGCGGAAAGCTCCCCCGCCAGCGTCTCCAGTTTTTCGCCGGCCTCCTGCAATTGCGCCTTGCGCTGCAGCAGCCCCGCCTGTTCGGCGGCCGGATGGCCCCCGAACAGCGCGCCGCCGGAATGCAAGGCCGACCCCTCGGGCGTCCAGAACCAGACGTCCTGGCCTTTCAGTCCGTCCGCGAGCGCGAAGGCGGCGTCGAGCGAATCGACGCGGGCGTGATTGCCCAGGGACCATTCGAGCAGGCCGCTCCATTCGGAAGGGGCGCGCACGGCGTCGGAGAGCCAGCCGTTGAAGCCGGGGCGGCCGTTCAGGTCGGGCCGCGCGCGGTGGAAGCCGCCGGAGCCCCCGAAGCCGGGAAGGCCGAACACCGCCTCGCCCTTGCGGCCGTCGCGCAGGGCGTTCATCAATTCCACGCCGCGCTCCTTGTCGGAGACGAGCACTACCTGCAGGGATTTGCCCAGCGCGCGCTCGACGGTGACGCGCAGCTCCTGGGGAACCTCCAGCACGTCGACGAGCAGGGACTTGAAGCGGTCCTTGCCTTCCTTCATCAGGTATTTCACCCCGGCGTCCATGCCCTCGCCCGAAGCCTCGAGGCTGGCGAGCAGCTTGCGCTGCGATTCGAGGACCGCGTGCTCCTGGCGCAGCGCCTGCTCGCGCGCGCGGGCGGCTTCCCAATCCACGCGCGCGGCCTCGGCGTCGCCCAGGGCCTTGTCGATGCCCGCCGCGGCGGCCGCGGCCTCCGCTTCGGCCTCGGCCGACTCGCGCCGGGCGCTTTCCTTCAACCGTTCCTGCTCGACCAGCCGCTCGGAGCGGCTGTCGCGCTCACCGGCCCATTCGTCCTCGCTGTTCAGCAAATGCTGGAGCTCGGTTTCGGCCGCGCTCAGCCGCTGCTTCAGCCCCGAGAGGTCCTCGAGCGCGGCCATGCGCTCCTCGCCGAGCGCGTTCGCCTCGGAGCGGGCCTCCTGCGCCTTCGCCGCGGCCGCGTCCACGCGCTCGCGGGCCCCGGCGCTGATTGAAGCCGCGCCCGCCAAAAAGGCTTCCATTTCCTTCGCCTCGGCCAGGGCCTCGGCGCGCTGCCGCTCCATCTCGACCAGCCGGCGCCCCGCCTCCTCCGACTCCTGCTTCAGGCGGCGCATCGATTCCTCGAGATGCCCGCCGCGATCCCGCGTGCGGTCGGTTTCGCTCTCGAGGCGGATCGCCTCGGCCTGCGTGGCCGCCGCCTTGCGGCTCAGTTCCGTCACCTTCTGCTCGTCGTCGAACAGCGCCAGCTTTTCTTCCTCGAGCGCGGCCTCCTCGGCGGCGCGGCGGGCATCCAGCTCCACCGTCAGGTTCTCGTCCTTGGCGTGCTCGAGCTGCAGCTTCTCCAGCTCCGCCGCGAAATGCGCGTACGAATCGTGCTGGTAGCTCAGCTCCAGGGAGCGCCAGGCGTCGCGCAATTCGCGCCACTTCTCGGCCTTCTTCGCCTGCCGCTCGAACAGGTTCACGTTCTGCTGGACGTGCTTGAGCCCGTCCTCGACGCGCGCCAGGTCGGCCGCCGTGCGCTCCAGCTGGCGCAGGGTTTCCTTGCGCTGCTGCTTGTACTTCGAGATTCCCGAGGCTTCCTCGAACATGGTGCGGCGCTCATCCGCCTTTTCGGAAAGGATGCTGTCGATCATCTTCGCCTCGATGAGGCTGTAGGACGCCGCGCCCATGCCGGTGTCGTAGAAGAGGTTGTGGATGTCCTTGAGGCGGCAGGGCTGGTTGTTGATCAGGTATTCGCTCTCGCCGCTGCGGAAGGCGCGGCGCGTGATCATCACCTGGGTGTAATCCGACGGCAGCACCCCGCTGTCGTTGTGAATCAGCAGGCTGACCTCGGCGAGGTTCTGCGCCGAACGGTCGGCGGTGCCCGAGAAAATCACGTCTTCCATCTTGCTGGAGCGCAGCGCCTTGGCGCGCTGCTCGCCGAGCACCCAACGGATGGCGTCGATGATGTTGGATTTGCCGCAGCCGTTGGGGCCGACCACCGAGGTGATCCCCTCGCTCGGGAAGTTCACCTCGACACGGTTCGCGAACGATTTAAAGCCAGAAATGCGCAGTTTGGACAGGTACATCGTGAGGGGAAAGTTAGGAACCGGAGCCCTATTTGCGCGACCCAAGGGGCCCCTGCTTCGCGCCGGCCCTCGGATCATCACCCGAGCCCTACTGGCTTTTTAGCTCCCGTTTCGCAATATTATGGGAGCAAGAACAAGAGGGAGGATCCCATGACACAGGCAAACCGTGGCGGGTGGAAAACGTGCAGCCGGGGGCATAAATACCGCGGTACCGAAGGGTGTCCGATCTGCTGGAAGGGCAATCGCCGCGCGAAAACGGCGGCGAAAAAATCCGCCGCTTCGAGATCGAAGTCCCGGGATTGATCTACCCGTGGCCCGCAATTTGGCGTTTTCTTCCGGTTTTTCCCGCGTTTTCGGTAGCCCCGGGATGCCTAAATCCGTATATTAACGCCCACTATGAAAAACACCCTTCTCTCCCGCCTGTTTCCGTTGCTCGCGCTCGCGTTCGCCTTCGCTTTGGCCCTGGCCCTGCCGGCGACGGCCAAGCCCGTCAAGATCTGGGTAAACTCCCAGGCCGAGGCCGACTACTACGCCAACATGGTCAGGCTTTACAACAAGAAGGTCGACAAGAATTTCCGCGCGGAATTCGAGGCCTACGGCTTCATGGAAATGCCGGACAAGCTCGCCCTGGCGGTGAAGAGCGGGATCAACACCCCGGACATCGTGCAGTTCGACGAGATTTTCTTCAGCCTGTACCTGAAGGGCGAGGTTCCCTTCCTGGACCTCACCGACCGCATCGCGAAAAGCCCCCTGAAGACCGGCCTCCTTCCCCAGCGCACCGGGCTGTTCAAGTGGAAGGGCCGCACCTACGGCGTCCCGCAGAGCACGAGCAACGTGGTGCTGTGGTACCGCGAGGATTTGTTTCGGGCGTCGGGCATCACCCCCAACGACCTGCGCACCTGGGAACAGTTCGAGGAGGCCGGCCGAAAGATCCGCAAGGGCGGCCAGCGCCACCTGCTGGCGATGGACTGGTCGTACCTCGGCATGCTGGTCCGGCAGCGCGGCTACGACTTCTACAGCGCCACGGGCGAGCCCCTGGTGGACTCGGCCATCATCGTGGACACCTGGCGCCGCCTCGCGAAATGGAACGACGAGGGGATCGGGATGATGCCCGGTCAGGGAGGCATTTTCAGCCCGCAATTCTTCGGAACTTCGGTGGCCGACAACGGCATCCTGGCCATCATGGGCGCGGACTGGTACGGCCTCGACATCCTGCAGAACTTCGACAAGGACGGCGCGGGCAAATGGCGGGCGATGCCGCTGCCGGTCTGGACCGACTCGAAGTCGAAGGGCCGCCGCAATACCTCGAGCTTCTCGGGTCAGGGCCTCGTGATCTTCAAGAACAGCAAGCAAACCGAGGCTTCGTGGAAGTTCGTGGAATGGGTGATGTCGGACATCGACGCGAACGTGGAGCGCTACCTGCAGGGCAATTGCTTCACCCCGTACAAGCCCGCCTGGACCGACCTGCGCCTCGCGCGTCCCGAGCCCTTCTTCGGCAACCAGATCCTTTCGCAGTTGTTCATGGAACTCGCCCCGAGGGGGCCGACGCCCGCGCAGTCCCCCATGAACGCGCTGATCGTGAACTTCGTGCGCGAGCAATACTTCGGGGCCGTGATGGGCGGCGGCATGAAGCCCGAGGAAGCCTTCTCCGAAATGAAGGCGAAGATCGCGGAGATGGGCAAAGGAAAGTAGCGGACAGCGGACAGCATACAGCGGACGGTGCGGGTCTTGCCGCCTGTCCGCCCTGCTCCACCCGCCTCCGGACCGTCGATGCGTCTTGCCTCTGTTAGCTGTCCGCTGTAAGCTATTAGCTTCTTTCCATGCCCCGCCCCCGCCCCCGTCCCGTCCCCTGGCTTCTGCTCGCCCCCTTCTTCGGGGCGCTCCTGCTTTTCTGGGCCGTGCCGCTCGTGCGCGGCTTTTTGCTCAGCCTGCAGACCAACACCTTGTTCGGCGAGCCCGGGTTCGCCGGCCTCGACAATTACCGCGCCCTGTTGTCCGACGAGCGTTTCTTCCACGCCCTGGGCAATACCTCGCTGTACTGCCTGATGGTGCTGCTGGTGGTGCTGCCCTTCTCCCTGCTCCTCGCCCACGGCCTGCGGGCCGCGTATCCGCGCCTGCGCGGCCCCCTGCAGTTCTGCCTGCTGCTGCCGGGGCTCACCCCGCCGCTCGTGCTGGCGCTGTTGTACCTGATGGTGTTCAACGGGCCCCGCGGCCTGCTTAACGGGGTATTTTTCCATCCCTTCGGCCTCGCGGGATTCGACTGGATCGGCGACCCGCGCCTCATCAAGTTCAGCCTCGTGCTTCTCATGCTATGGCGGTGGACCGGCTTCATGACCTTGATCTTTCTGGCGGGGCTCGAGGGCGTGCCGCGCGCCTACTATGACTCGATCCGCGTGGAGGGCGCCTCCGCCTGGCAGCGGTTCCGCCATGTGACCTTGCCGGTGATGCGGCCCGTGACGGCCTTCGCGGCGGCCTTTCTGCTGCTGGACGCCTTCGTGCTTTTCGAAGGCGCTTACGTGCTGCTCGGCGGCTCCGGGGGAACGCTGGACGCGGGCCTCCTGCTGGTTTCCTACGCCTATTTCACCGCGTTCACCTTGGGCAACTTCGGCACGGCCGCGGCCATGTCGTTCACCTCGGTTCCGCTGCTGGTGATCGCGCTGGCCGCCTTGCTGTCCGCCGCGGGCAAGACGAGGACCGCGGCATGAAGAAGGGGTTCTGGAAAAAGCAGGCGGGCCCCCTGGCGGTCTCGGCGGCCCTCGCGGTCCTCGCGGCCTGCTTCGCCTTCCCGTTCCTGTGGATGCTGCTGGCGGGCTTCAAGATCGACGCGGAGATTTTCACGCCCTTTCCGATCTTCCCCGAATCGCTCGACCCGCGTCATTACCAAGCCCTGTTTTCGGGGCGCTGGATCCCCTACACGCGCCAGTTCCTGAATTCCCTGTTCATCGCCACCGCGCAAACCGCGCTCGGCACGGCCTTCGCCTGCGCGGCCGGCTACCTCTTCGCCAAGTTCGACTTCCCGGGCAAGCGCGCGCTGTTCGTGGCGGCCGTGCTCACCGTGCTGATTCCCAAGCAGGTGATGATCCTGCCCCTGTTCACCTGGATGAACGCGCTGGGTCTGCTCGACAGCCCCTGGGCGGTCATTCTCCCCGGCGCGGCCAGCGGCATCGGGTTGCTGTGGTTCACGGCCGTGTTCCGCCGGCTTCCCGACGGCCTGCTCGACATGGCGCGCACCGAAGGCGCCGGGGAATATCGCGTGTTCTGGACGGCCCTGCCCCTGATCAAGCCCGCGCTGATCGCCTTCGCGCTGATTCAATTCACGCTGGCCTGGCAGGAACACCTGCTGCCGCTGGTGATGCTGTTCAGCAAGGAGAACCTGACCGTGAACATCGGCCTCGCCAGCCTGCACGCGGGAAGCCTGCGCGCGCCTTACGGGCTCATCATGGCCGGGTGCACGCTCACCTTGGCCCCGACGGCCCTGTTCTTCATTCTCGCCTACCGTCACTTCCGCACCGCGCTGGGACGCCTGACCGAGGCCTAGCGCGCGAGGCATATTATGACCGCATTGAAAATCGAAAATCTGAGCAAGGATTATGGGGGTTCGGCCGGCGCCGCCGCGCTGCGCGATTTTTCGCTGGAGGTCGCCGATGGCGAGCTCGTCGCGATCGTCGGGCCCTCGGGCTGCGGCAAGTCGACCTTGTTGCGCGCCATCGCGGGACTCGAGGAGGAAACTTCCGGCACCGTGCGCCTGGGAGGGCGGGTGCTCAACGGGCGCGCGCCCAAGGACCGCGACGTCGCCCTGATGTTCCAGAGCTATACCTTGCTGCCGCACCTCACCGTGGCGGAAAACCTCGCCTTCGGCCTCAGGCTGCGCGGGATCCCGCGGGCGGCGCGCGAAACGCAGGCCCGCGACACGGCCCGGCTTCTCGGGATCGAAAACCTGCTCGCGCGCCTGCCCTCGGAGATCAGCGGCGGGGAGCGCCAGCGCGTGGCCCTCGGCCGCGCGATACTGCGCCGCCCGCGGGCGTTCCTTTTCGACGAGCCCCTGTCGAGCCTCGACGCGCAAATGCGCCTGCAATTGCGCGTCGAAATCCAGCGCCTCCACCAGCGGATGCAGGTGCCGATGCTCTTCGTGACGCACGACCAGACCGAAGCCCTCACGCTGGGCGACCGCGTCGTGGTCCTGAACCGCGGCGTGATCCAGCAGGTTTCGCCTCCGGATGAGCTTTACCGCCGGCCCGCCAACGCCTTCGTGGCCTCGTTCATCGGTTCGCCCGGCATGAACCTGTTCGCGGGCCGCGTCGAGGAGGACCCCGCGGCCCTGGGCCTGCGCTTCGTCTCGCCCGCCCTGTCCTTCGCCGTGCCGCCCGACCGGGAAGCCGCCGTGCGCCCCACCTCGAAAGAGCGGGCGGGGATCACGGCGGGCATTCGCCCCGAGCACCTGCGCCCGGCCGAGGCCGGCTCCGCCGAAGCGGGCGGCCTTTTGATCGGGGAAGTGGCCGCCTCGGAGCGGCAGGCGGGCCAGACCACCTTGTACCACCAGCACGAGGGCGCGGGCTTCGCCGCCCGCGTACCCGGTGATTTTTCTGTGCGCCCGGGCGCGGTCGCGCGCTGGACGTTCGACCCGGCGGACCTGTTCTTTTTCGACGCGAACGGCGCGCGCATTCCATAGGCGCCGGTTTTTTTCCAAATTCCGGCGATTTCCCGGCGCCAGCAAATTCAAACGTTTGAAATTTTCAAACGGTTTTTGCGTCTTGTTCCGTTTTTCCTGCCAAAATCCAGCCTAAATTCTCCTTCAGTCGGCGGTCGGATGAGGATCCACGAATCCGCGACGGGGAGAAACCATGAAAAACATCCTTAACAGCATTCCGGTCGCGGCGGCGGTCTTCGCCGCACTGCTCTCGCCGGCGGAAACGCGGGCGGGAACTTTTTACGGCCTGTGGTGGGACGGCTCCTCGGAGCAGTTCGTTTCCGTGAACCCCTACACCTCGGGCATGACGGTCCTCAAGCAGATCCCGGGGGTCAAGTACACCTCCCCGGGCGTTCTGCTCGACCCCGACAGCAGCCGCTACGGCTTTGTCGGCATGGAGGACGGCCCGCAGAAGTACTACTACGCCATCCACGCGCCCACGGGCGACCTGGTGGCGAAGCTGCCCAAGAACGATACGATCAACGGCATGATCTACAGCCCCAACGACCGCAAGATCTACGGCCTGTCCTGGACCGACACCGGCGCCGTGACCCTGGATTCGCTGGGCAACCCCCGCCCGCCTTCCTCGTTCGCGGGCAAGGAGTTCTTCGAAGCCATTGACCCCTTCACGAGCGCGCGGACCAGCACCCACCTGCCCAAGGTGGTCGGCTACCAGGCCAACAGCAGCTTCCTCGACACCGACAGCGGACGCTACGGGTTCACCGCGCGGGAACGGAATGGCTACAACTACCACTATGTCGTGAACACCGCCACGGGCGAGATCGTAGCCCGGGCCCAGGCCAAGTTCAAGCTCGACAATCCCGTTTATAACGCCGCCCTGGGTGCCGTGCACGGGCTTGTTTGGATGAACGACTCCATTCCCGGCGATTCGGTGACCGTCATCCGCACCCGGAACACCTGGATCTACGACACCATTCCCAGCGGAGACACTTTGATGATCGTTCGCCGCAAGGACTCGACCATCGCCGTGGACACCGTGCGGGTGCCCGGCCCGCCGACCGCCGTGGGAACGGAGTACTTCGTCACCGTGGGCCGGGATTCGGTCGTTTCCAAGGTGGCGATTCCCGGAGTGAAATACATCGCGACCTTCATTTCGGCCTTCGATTCCGACAGCGGCCGCTACGTGTTCGTGGGCGGGTCGACTGGGAGCGACATGAAGTACTACGTCGTTGACGCGGCGACGGGAACGGTGCTCTCGCAGACCCTCCGGACGCACAACGTCAACAATCTGGCGTACGCCCCCGACCATTCCACCTTCGACGCCTCCTACGCGCCCACACGGGTCGCCGCGCCGGCGGTCCAAACGCGGCTGACCAAGGTGAACTCCTTCGAGGGCTTTATCACCCTGGAAGCGGCCGGCTCGGAAGGCGAAATCCTTTCCTTCTCGATCCTCGACGTTTCCGGCAAAACCCTGCTCGGCCGCGACGGGATCCGGGACGGCCGGGCGCGCATCGAAACCCGCGGTCTGAAAAACGGCATCCACCTCTACCAGATCCGCAGCGGAAGCTCGGTGCTGGGGCAGGGCAAGGTCTTGATCCGGTAGGAGAACGGCGCGCGCGGCTCACTTCCTCACTCCGCGCGCGTATCCACCGGAAAGAGTCGCCCCGGCGGGTTTCCCGCCGGGGCGTTTTTTATTTTCCCGCCCGCACGGACTCGGGTTCGGCGCCTTCTATTATAACCCACCAAATCACGCAAAATCTCATAAATTCGGCCCCAACTCCTACCTTTCTTTTTTTCCTCCTCCCCGGTGACACTTTTTTCCGATAGCGGTGTTTCAAGGGGAAGACAGGCATTCATGGACACCCGGAACCTGGAAGAATGGTATCGCCGCTACGGCCCCCTGGTGCAGCGGCGCTGCTTCCAGCTATTGCGGGACGACGAAGAAGCCCAGGACGCCCTGCAGGAGGTTTTTATGCAAATTCTCCGAAGACCGGAACTGCTCGAGGCCGAGTTCGCCTCCAGCCTGCTTTATAAAATCGCCACCAACACCTGCCTCAACCGGCTGCGCGGGCGCAACCGGCGCGCCGAGACGCGCGATGAGGCCCTGCTTTTGAACATCGCCTCGGAAGAGGACGTGGAGGGACGTTCCGCGTCCGCGCGCCTGCTCGACCGGATCTTCGGCC
Organism: Fibrobacteria bacterium; assembly: GCA_021155885.1. Lineage (GTDB taxonomy): Bacteria > Fibrobacterota > Fibrobacteria > UBA11236 > UBA11236 > UBA11236. The sequence continues at coordinate 10,350 of JAJNBB010000063.1, forward strand.
GGCATCCCGAATCGACGCGGGTCATGGCGGTCCTGCATTTCGTGGACGGCCTCACCTTGGAGGAAGTGGCGCGGGAAACCTCCCTTTCGGTTTCGGGCGTGCGCAAGCGCTTGCGCGCCCTGAAACAGACGGCCGAGGCCGGGGAGGCCGCCCATGCCTGAGATTTCGGATTTGAAGCTGGAGCGTTACGCTCTCGGCGAGCTTCCCGCGGCGGAACGGCACGCGATCGAGGCGCTCCTGAAAACCGATCCCGCGCTGCGCGAACGCCTGAACGCCTTGGAAGCCTCCAACGCGGCGATCCTGAGAAAAACGCCGCCGGAAATTTTCGCCGCGCGCTTGGCGTCCCGGCAGCGTCGCGAGGCCGCGGAATCGGCGATGCGCGCGCGTCCGGACTCCTCCTCCGCCCTCGGGTTCGCGGCGTGGAAGCCGCTCTTGGGCGGTCTCGCCCTGCTCGCCGTCCTCGCCGTGCCGGTGAGCCGCACCGGCCTGCTTGGCCCGCGCCCCGGCCTCGGGGTTTCCGAGACGGAAATCCGGGGCGTGCCCGCCTCTTCCCTTCCGGAACCGCCCGCCTCGACGCCCGCCACCCGGGGTTCCCCCGCCGCCCCCTCCGCGCCCCCGGGCTCCCCGGAACCCGCCCCCCCCGCGGCCGATCCTTCCGGGGTCGCCGCGACGACGCCCGCGCCGGACGAAGGCGGCGTGCGCCTGAAAGGGCTCGAGCCGCACCTCGCCATTTTCCGCAAAACCCCGGCGGGCTCCGAGCCGCTGCATCCCGGGCAGAAGACGCGGCCGGGCGAAGTGCTGCGCATCGGCTACCAGTCGGCGGGCTTCCCCTACGGCGCCATCCTTTCGGTGGATGGTAACGGTAATGTTACCCGGCACTGGCCGGCCTCCGGCGAACGCGCCGCGCGCCTCGAGGGCGGCGAGGCCCTGCTGCCTTCCTCCTTCGAGCTGGACGCCGCGCCCGATTACGAGCGCTTCTACTTCGTGGTGTCGAAAAAGCCCTTCGCGCTCGACCCGCTGCTGCGGTCACTGCACGAACATGAATCCCTGCCCGAACCCGGAAAGGCCCTGGCCGGCAAGGAAATCCGGATCGTGCGCTTCGAACTCCTCAAGGAAACCGGAATATGAACACGCAAGACAATTTTCGGGGATGGATCTCCCTGCTGGCCGTACTGGCGCTGACCGCGGCCGCGCCGCGCGCGGCGGAGATACCCGACGAAGGCGCCACACGCCGGCTAGCGCTGGTGATCGGGTCGCACGAGGGCGGCCAGGGCCGCGACCGGCTGATCTACGCCGGATCGGACGCGGCGGCGTTTCGCCGCACCCTGGAAGAACTCGGCGGGCTTCGGGAGGGAGACGCGACCCTGCTGGTGGATCCCGACAGCGTGCGGATCCTGCGCGCGCTCGACGACCTGGAAGCCCGGGTGCGCGCGCTGAAGCGCGCCGGCTCCCGCGTGGAAGCCCTCGTGTATTACTCGGGACATGCGAACGAGAAGGGCCTGCTGCTGGGAACGCAGGGCATCGACTATCGCGTCTTCCGCACGCGCATGAACTCGCTGGGCGCCGACGTGCGCATCGCGGTGGTCGACGCCTGCGAATCGGGCGCCCTGACGCGCCTTAAGGGCGGCCACACCGCGCCCGCCTTCCTGGTGGACAAATCCATCCGCTCGGAGGGTTACGCGATCCTGACTTCGAGCTCCGAAAGCGAGTCCGCCCAGGAAAGCGACCGCGTGGGCGGCTCCTTCTTCACGAACGCCCTGAACTCCGGGTTGCGCGGGGCCGCCGACGCCTCGCGCGACGGGAAGGTCACCTTGCACGAAGCCTACCAGTTCGCCTACAACGAAACCCTCGCGCGCACCGAGACCAGCCGCGGGGGACCGCAGCACGCCGGCTACGACATCCAGCTCAACGGCAGCGGCGACGTGGTGCTGACCGACCTGCGCCAGGGATCGTCGTTCGCGGACCTCTCCGAGGACCTCACGGGCCGACTCTTCATCCGCGACAGCACCGGCCACCTCGTGGCCGAACTGCAAAAGCCCGCGGGCCGGGACATGCGCCTCGGCCTCTCCGCCGGCGTCTACGAAGTGCGCTTGCTCCGCGACGGAGCCTGGCGCACGGCTTCGGTCACCCTCCCCCAAAACCAGGCGACGCTCCTGACCCCCGCCACGTTCCGGGGCGGTTCCGAGATCCCCGATCCCGCCGTGGCCGGCGCGGGCGCGGACGAGGACGCGGACGCGGATTTCCATTACGTGCCGGCCACCGCGCCGGGTGGATTCTCTAGCGCGATCCTGTACGACTGGGTGAAGACCGAATGGCGGGGCATACAGCTCGCGCCCATCGGTACCGGCGCGCGCTCCCACCTGCGCGGCGGCCAGCTGTCCCTCGCGCTCAACTCCGCCGGCGGCGATCTCGAAGGCTTTCAGGCCTCGATCGGCGCCAATTTCGGCCTGGGCAGCCTGCACGGCATGCAATTCTCCAGCGGCACCAACATCGTGGCGAAGAACTTGCGCGGCGCGCAATTCGGCACCGGTGCGAACATCGTCGGAGGAGCCGTCACCGGGTTCCAGGGTTCCGTCGGCCTGAACACCGCCGGCGAAAGCATGGAAGGCTGGCAGGCGGCGGTGGGCGCCAACCTCGTGGGGGCCGGCGTGAAAGGCGGCCAGGTCGCGGTTGGATTCAACATCGCCGCCGACAGCCTGAAGGGAGGCCAGGCCTCGGTGGGATTCAACGTCGCGTCGGGCCGGGTATACGGCGGCCAAGGGGCCGTCGGTTTCAATATCGCCGGGGACGCCCTGAAGGGCGGGCAAGGCGCCGTCGGCTTCAATGTCGCCGCGGACGACCTGAAGGGCGGGCAAGGCGCCGTCGGCTTCAACATCGCCGCGGGCGA
>JAJNBB010000092.1 GCA_021155885.1 Fibrobacteria bacterium
CCGCGTCGACAATGACTGGGCCAAGACGGACTCGGCCGTGTTTTCGGTGCTGAACGGCACGAGCGGCGGAAACGAGCAGGGCCTGCTCGGCTTCGCCTTCCACCCGAACTACAACGCGAACGGAAAGTATTACATCTATTACATCGCATCCGGACCGGGCAACGGCTTCGACGTGATCGCCGAGCGCACCGCGGACGGGACGCGCCGCCCGAAATCGGAAGACGCGCAGCGGACGATCCTGAAACTGGCGGACCCCTACAACAATCACAACGGCGGCACGATTGCCTTCGGTACAGACGGATACCTTTACTTTGGTCTGGGAGACGGGGGAGACGGCGGCGACCCGCAAAATCGGGCGCAAAACCTCGACAGCCTGTTCGGCAAATTCCTGCGCCTCGACGTGGGCGGCACGGACGACTACCCCGCGGATACGACGCGCAACTATGCCGTTCCGGCGGACAATCCGTTCGTGGGCCAGGCGGGCCGCCGCCCCGAAATCTGGGCCTACGGCGTGCGCAATCCGTATCGCTGGGCCTTTCACCCGACCAACGGTCAACTGTGGATGGGCGACGTCGGCCAGGACGCCGTGGAGGAAATCGCGCGCGTGACCAAGGGCGCCAACATGGGCTGGAAGGTCCGCGAAGGCAACAACTGCTACAACGCCTCCAGTTGCAACTTCACCTCGATGACGCCCGCCGTGATCGCCATCAACCAGCCGACCGCGCAGTCCATTACGGGCGGCACGTTCTTTACCGGCAACCCCGCCTCGCTTTACCACGACGTCTACATCTTCGGCGACTACGTCACCGACAGCATCTGGGCCGCGCGCATCGTGAACGACTCCGCGACGGAGAGGGTCCGGCTGGGCCTTATCAACAACATCGTCTCGTTCAACCGCGATCACCAGGGACGCGTCTTCGCGATCACCCTCAGCAACACCAGCGGGGTGCAGACGAACAACGGCATCGTGTATGTGCTGGAGTCGCCGGACATGGCGCCCGGCCCCGTCAGCCTTCGCCCCGGCCGCCGGCCGGGCGTCAAGGCCCTCACGTTGGCCGACGTGCGCCGGAACCCCGGGGCCTACCGCTTCACCGGTCTCGACGGCCGGGCGATCCCCGCAGGCACGCGCTTCACCGGCGCCGTGCTGGTTCGCGAGAACGGGTCCGCCGAGCCGGCGCAACTGATTCCCTGGATGGATTAGCCTGCCTCAATCACCTACCCCGACAAGGATGTTCATGCTTCAAGTTTTCAGAGGCGTCTTCTTCGGCGCGCTCCCCTTGGTCCTGTCCGGCGCCTTCGCGCCGGCGACCTGGGCGGCCCCGCTGCCGGCCACGGTCACCCTGCGCAATTACTTCCAGACCGGGACGGATTCGCTGACCTTCACGCGCCCCGTGCTGGTGAAACCCTACCCCGCCGAGGACAGCGCCTTCATCGTACTGCAGCAGGCCGGCCAGGTCCTGACCGTGCGCTGGACCGGGGGCCAGTGGCGCCGCACCGACTCCGCCGTCGTTACCGTGATGGGCGGCTCGAGCGGCATCGACGAGCAGGGCCTTCTGGGGTTCGCGTTCCACCCGAACTTCGTCCAGAACGGCAAGTACTACGTCTACTTCGTGGGCGGCACTTCCACGGTTCGCTACGACGTGCTGGCCGAGCGCATCGCGGGCTCCTCGAAGCGGCCCGCCACCGCGGATCCCCAGCGGACCCTGCTGCGTTTGCGGGATCCTTACGACAACCACAACGCGGGCACGCTCGGCTTCGACGCCGAAGGCCACCTGCTTCTCGGCATCGGCGACGGGGGGACCACCCAGGGCGACCCCCAAAACCGCGCGCAAAACAAGGATTCCCTGCACGGCAAATTCCTTCGCTTCGACGTGAACGGCGCCGACGCCTTCCCCGACGACACCACCCGCAATTACGCCATTCCATCCACCAATCCCTTCAAGGACAGCACCGGGGCCAAGCCGGAAATCTGGGCCTACGGAGCGCGCAACCCCTGGAAATGGGCCCTACACCCCGTGACCGGCGAGATCTGGGCGGGCGACGTGGGACAGGACAATTGGGAAGAAATCACGCGCGTGCCCAAGGGCGCGAACCTGGGCTGGCGCTTGCGCGAAGGCCCCGTGTGCTTCAACCCCTCCACCGGTTGCCCCAGTGAGGGGATTCTCCCGCCGGCGCTATCGATTCCGAGCCCGAGTACTTCATCGATCACCGGCGGTGTTTTTTTCACCGGGACACCCTCATCGGCTTATAATGGAGCCTATATATTCGGAGATTACGGCACGCATCGCATTTGGGCCGCGCGCGTGCAGGACGGGAACTTGATCGACACCACCGTGATCGGGTCGCTGAGCAAGGTCGTTTCCTTCGACCGCGACCGCCGGGGGCGCATCCTGGCCACGAGCATCAGCCCGAACACCGGGTTCGGGATCAGTTCCAACGTCGGCCGCGTGGTCGTGCTCGAATCTCCGGACATGCAGCTCGACCCCACCAGCGTGCGTCCCTCGCGCCGTCCCGCACTCCGGGCCATCACCTCCGCCGACCTGATGCGCCATCCCGAGCAGTACACCGTCAAATCCCTCGACGGGAGGACGTTGAACGTTCGGCAGGGAGCGTTCCACGGCATGGCCTGGGTCCGGAAAAAAGACGTTTCGGAAACGGCGCAGCTATTGCCCCTGGAGTGGTAGGTTGTATTTTGGGGGCATGCCCCCTCGTTTCGGTATCGCCTCCTTGCTTTTGTCCGTCCTGCTCGGTTCGCCGGGCATGGCGGGCGCCTCGAGTTCCCCGGCGCCCGCGGACGGCGAGGTGGTCTTCCGCGATTACTTCGGCCTGACCTTCAGGCGGCCCGTCGCCCTCGCCGAGATTCCCGCGCATCCCGAACATTATCTCGTGGTGGAACAGCCCGGAAACATCGTACTGGTTCGGCCCGTGCACGCCCCGGGCGGGGGACGCGGCTGGGAGAAATCTTCCTTCGCCGTCCTGCGCGTCGCGGGCGGCCGCTTCTTCGAGGATGAGCGCGGCCTGCTCGGCCTGACCTTTCACCCCCGCTTCAAGGAAAACGGAAAGTATTACGTCAACTATGTCGAGCCCGCGAACGGGTCGACGTTCATCCAGGAACGCCAGGCCGACGCCACGCGCCTGAAGGACGCCGGCAAGCCCGGACGCCTCGTGCTCGAGATCGCGCAACCCTACCCGAACCACAACGGCGGAACGATCGGTTTCGGGCCCGACGGCTTCCTGTACGTCGGCACCGGAGACGGGGGCAGCGGCGGCGATCCGGAGAACCGCGCGCAGAACCCGCGCGAACTGCTGGGCAAGATGCTGCGCATCGACGTGAACCACCGCGACCCCGAGAAGGGCTACGCGGTCCCCGCGGACAACCCCTTCGTGAACCGCCACAAGTACCGCCCGGAAATCTGGGCGCTTGGTTTGCGCAACCCCTGGAAATGGACCTTTCAACCCGAGACCGGCGCCCTGTGGGTCGGCGACGTCGGGCAAAACCAGCGGGAAGAAATTTCCATCGTTCCGCGCGGCGGAAACCTGGGCTGGCGGCAATGGGAAGGCCCCTGGTGTCGCTGCCGCGCGCCGAGGCCCTCAGCATCACGGGAGGAGAGTTCGTGCCGGCCGGGACGGCCTCTCCGTTCGCGGGAGCCTATATCTTCGGGGATTACGGCAGAGGCACCGTATGGGCGCTGCGCAGAAAGCCCGACGCCTCCGGCTGGGAGCGGGTTCGCATCGGCCACGTGCCCGCCGTCAGCGCCTTCGCGCGCGACGCGAAGGGCCGGCTCTTCGCGCTCGGCCTGAAGGACGGTGTGATCCGCGTGCTGGAATTTCCGGCACGGTAGATTTGCATTGCCTGACCTGTTCCGTTCCTAGCTCGGCTGCGGTCCGACGCCCTTCAGAGACCGCCTCGCAAGCGAGGCTGCTAACGCAAATCTGCAGAATAGGGCGATCCGGTCCTCGCCTCGCTTTCGGAACGGAACAGGTCAGGCATTGCTCAAGCTCACCTTGTTCCGCGTCCGCCCGCGAGGAGGCCCAGCGCCTCGTCGACCAAGCCTTCGGGCAACCCGAAGAGATCGCGGGCGGCCCGCCGAACCCCCTCCTCGTCCAGCTTCTTCATTTCGCCCGCTCCCGCGGATCGAATCAGCAAATTGTTTTTCTGCAAGTAATACTGCACGCCGTCGCGCACGCGGTTGAGCACGGGATAGCCCATCATCTCCCACTGGTGCGAGGCCTCCCAATGGCGCTCGAACTCCGCGGCGCTCACGGGCTCGCGGCGGAAATCGAAGCGCGGCTTGAGCGCGGGCCTTCCCGACGCGTCGCGGGGACCGGTGGACAGCCTCCATACGCCCGCGCCCGCGACGTCCTCGACCCGGATTTCGTTGGGAGGGATGAAGGTCGAAACCGAGAGCCCGGCGCGGGGCAACGGGATCGGCTCGAAGATCAGGTAACCCGGATCCAGGAGGTAGGCGCGTCCGGCGTGCTCGCACAGCAGGCCGCAATGGATGTCGGGCATGCGGTGTTTATGGGTCGCGGGCTTGTCCGCCATGAGGTAGGCGGTCGAAAGCCCCAGCCCGTCCAGGCGGATCTTGAGCCAATGCGTGAGGGAGAAGCAGGTGCCGCCCAGGCCGGAACGCGCGTGATCTTCCAGCCATCCCGCCGCAACGTCCTGGGCGGATTCCGGGGAACCGCTTTTATGGTACGCCACGATTTTACTCAAATTTTCGTACGGCCGCGCGGACAGCTCCGCGAGCAGGGCCCGCGCCGCCGGGGGAAAATCCGCCAGGGGCGGAGCGCTCATTCCCTCAGTGCTCACTCTTTCCGCGCCTCCTTTTTCAATTCCCAGCGGACCACGGCGTTGCTCACGGGCGGAACCGTGCGCAGGTAGGCGTAGATCGCGCCCAGGTCCGCGTCGGTCATGCGCGCCACGGCCCCATAGGGCATGAGCGTGTGGGGTTCCTCGGGGTCGAGCCGGGTCATCGCGTCGGCGCGCCTGCCGCGCTCGCGGATCACCTGGATGAAGGCGTCGCGCGTCCAGGCGCCGATTCCGGTGAGGGAGTCGGGCGTGAGGTTGGCGGTGCGGATCACGCCCCGCAGGACCGGGAAGTCGAACACGCGACCGCCCGCCCACAGGGGTCCGACGGGCTGTTCCTTGCCGTCCACCCGGGTGTGGCACATCATGCATCCCGCGGCGTCCGCGAGGTAGCGGCCCGTGGCGACCTCGTCGCCGGCGTCGGGCCGCCGGCCGAACTCGGGATCGCGGGGCAAGGTGCGCACGATGAGGTTGACGGGAAACTTGATCCGGGTGCGGGGCTGGTCGGCGGCGATGGACGGCAGCGTGCGCAAATAGGCCACGACGCTGTAGATGTCCTCGCGGTCCATTTTGCCGAAGGCCTGATACGGCATCATCGGGAAGAGCGGGCTGCCGTCGCGGTGAACGCCCGCGGCGAGAGCGTTCACGAGCTCGCCGTCGGTCCAGTCTCCCAGCGCGTAGGGCGTGATATTGGGGGTGGTGAGATCCCCGGGGAAAACGCCCCAGGCCTCGGGCAAGCGGAAGCCGCCCGCGCCTTTTTTGCCGGGCTCGGCGGGGAACGTATACGCGTCCATCACCTTGGGGGAATGGCAGCCGAAGCAGTCCATCACGTTGTTGGCGAGGTATTCGCCGCGCGCGATGCGTTCGGGCGTGCGCTCGATCTTCAGGGCCTGGTCCGGAGG
>JAJNBB010000064.1 GCA_021155885.1 Fibrobacteria bacterium
GAGGTGGAAGCGGCATAATAAACGCGGGCGGAAGCGCCTTCAAGAGTTTTTCCCGTGACACTTTGCCAAAAGTGTCGCTTTGTCTACGCGTTCCCCGGGAACGCGGGGGAAATTCGCTAAAAAGGAGAAAAGGCCGTTTGCCTCAAGATAGCCTTGGCCAGCTCACGGGCGGCCTCGTCCCACTGGCTTTTGCCGGCGGCGCCGCGATACGAAGAAGCCCCCGAGGCCGTTCCCCGGGCCGCCGGGGCCCGCGCGAGGTTGTCCCACACAATCCACTGGGCGCGGGCGGTCAAAGTGGTCACGCGGCCCGGGCCCTCCGAATACCCCTTTCGGTTCCCGGGACTCATGGCGCCCGTCGCCGGGTCGAAAACCGGCGGGGTAGGGGGCAGGTAACGGCGCGGCACGGTGACCGAGGATTCGGAGAAGGACAGGCTCTTCAGAAGAAGAACGTACCGCGAGGAATCGGGATCCCGCGCCGAGAGGGCGGCGGAGGAATCGATCACCCCGATCTTGCGAGCCGCCATCCCCACCGCCTCGCCGAACCTCGGGTGAAAGTGGCGGGCGACCAGGGCGGCCGGGGAGGGCGGAAGGCGCGAGGGTTTCGGCGAAGCGAGGACCGAGGCATCCAGGGTGGAGCCCACGCGCACGACGGCGGTGTCCAGCGGCCCCACGAAGAGGAGGTCGGGAACGGGGGCGGCGAGAAGGGCGGTGGAAAGGATGAGGAGGGGGAGGAAGGCGCGGGGCATGGGGGAAAAGTAGTCGGTTGTTAGTTGTTGGTTGTCGGAGGAACGCAGGAAGGTTGCGGAAATGAGGCATTTTCGCTTTATAACCAACAACTAACAACCGACAACTCCTCTTGCGGGGCATCGATTCCCTCCTGTAAACACCCCCGCAAGCCCCCCAAAAATTACCTTTGAGCGACCTATGACTACCCACCACAGCTTGCCCGACGCGTGGGGCCGATTCGGCCCTTACGGCGGCAAATTCGCCCCCGAAGTCCTCATGCCCGCGCTGGAGGAACTGGAGGCGTTTTACGCGAAAATCAAGGACGACGCGGGTTTCAAATCCGAACTGGACGGGCTGTTGCGCGATTTCGTCGGCCGCCCGTCTCCGTTATACTTCGCCGAGCGGCTCACCGAAAAATGCGGCGGCGCGAAGATCTACCTGAAGCGCGAGGACCTGAACCACACGGGCGCGCACAAGATCAACAACTCCCTGGCGCAGGTGCTGATCGCCCGGCGCATGGGCAAGAGGCGCATCATCGCCGAGACCGGCGCGGGCCAGCACGGCGTCGCGACGGCCACCGCGGCGGCGCGCTTCGGGATGGAGTGCGTGATCTACATGGGCCGCGTCGACATGGAGCGCCAAGCCCCCAACGTGTTCCGCATGCGCCTGCTGGGCGCGACGGTGGTGCCGGTCGAGTCGGGGAGCAAGACCCTGAAGGACGCGATCAACGAGGCCATCCGCGACTGGGTGACGCGCATCGCCGACACGCATTACGTGTTCGGGTCGGCGCTCGGGCCGCATCCCTACCCGATGATCGTGCGCGACTTTCAGAAAATCATCGGCGAGGAGACCGAACGCCAGATGCTCGAGAAGGAAGGCCGCCTTCCCGATCACCTCGTCGCCTGCGTGGGCGGCGGCAGTAACGCCATCGGCCTGTTCTGGCATTTCCTCGACAAGCCGTCGGTGAAGATGATCGGGGTCGAAGCGGGCGGCGAGGGCATCGCTTCCGGCCGGCACGCGGCCCGCTTCGAGGGCGGCGTGCTGGGCGTGCTCCAGGGAGCCCGCAGCTACGTGCTCCAGACGCCGCAGGGACAGATCGCGGAGACGCACAGCATCTCGGCGGGACTCGACTATGCGTCGATCGGGCCGGAGCACGCCTACTACCGCGACGCGAAGCGCATCGCCTACACTTACGCCACCGATCCCGAAGCGCTGGAGGCGTTCCACACGCTGTGCCGCTTCGAGGGCATCATTCCCGCGCTCGAGAGCGCGCACGCCGTCGCGCACGCCCTGAAGCTGGCGCCGACGCTGGGCAAGGACCAGCTCATGGTCGTCAACCTTTCGGGACGGGGCGACAAGGACATGCAAACCGTGATGGACGCGGCCGCCCAAGTTGAAAAAGAACTGGAAAAGGGAGCGACGCCGTGAGCGCGACCGCAATCCCCTCTTCCAATCGCATCGATGCCGCCTTCGCGCGCCTTCGGCGGGAAGGCCGCAAGGCCTTCATTCCCTACATCGCCGCCGGCGTCCCGGGCACGGCCGAATCGATCGATCTCGCCCTGATGCTGGGCGACCTCGGCGCCGACGTCCTCGAGCTGGGATACCCCTTCTCGGACCCGATGGCCGACGGCGTGGTCAACCAGGCCGCCGCTACGCGCGCGCTCGAGCTGGGCGTGACCGACGACGTGTACTTCGACATCGTGCGCGGCATCCGCGCGCGCTCCGAGCTGCCCCTCGTCGTGTTCTCCTACCTGAACCCGATCTTCCGCCTGGGCCTGCGCGCGTTCGCGCAGCGCGCCAAGGAGGCCGGCGCCGACGGGTTCCTGCTGGTGGACATGCCGGTGGAGGAGGCCGACGAGATGCTCGCGGTCTGCAAGGAATTCGACCTGCGCTTCATCTTCCTCGCCGCGCCGACCACCACCCCGGAACGGCTGCAGAAAATCCTGGAGAAGGGTTCGGGGTTTCTCTACTACATCTCGCGCACGGGCATCACCGGCGAGCAGAAGGGGTTCCAGGAAGGCTTCGAGGGAAAGCTGGGGGCGATCAAGAAGGCCTCGCATCTTCATGACTTGCCCGTGGTCGTCGGCTTCGGCGTCTCCACGCCGGAGCAGGTGCGGTCCGTATGTGAATTGTGCGACGGGGCGGTGGTGGGCAGCGCCCTCGTCCGGCGCACGCTGGAGGACAAGCCGTGGCCCGAGATGCGCGCCGGCCTCGAGACGCTGGCGGCGGCGCTGATCGCGCCCGCGAAGGAAAAGCGGGCATGAGCGCGCAGGATACGAACGTGAATCCTCCGGAGGGCGACTGGGAGGGAACGAATCCCGGTTCCGGCGCGAACGAAGAGGCGGTCGAAGAGGCCGCCGAAGGCGGCGCCTTCGAGAAGGATCCCGCGAGCCTCTCGGACCTGAAGAGCCTGCGCAAGCTCATCGACCAGAAAAACAAAAGCATTGTGCGCCTGTTGAACCGCCGCGCCGGGTACGCCCTGCGCATCGCCGAGGTGAAGAAGGCGGAAGGCCTCGCGATCCGCGACGACGAGCGCGAGAAGGAAGTCCTCAAGAAGGTGTCGCGCTACAACAAGGGGCCGCTTTCCGACGAGGCCTTGCACCGCATCTTCATGTGCATCATGGAGGAACATCGCAAGCTCGAGGGTGAAGCTCTCTCCGAAAACCAGGGCGAGCAGCCATGAGCGCTGAGCAAGAAAAGACCCTCACGGTCGTGGGCCTGGGCCTGCTGGGCGCCTCCATCGCCGAGGCGGCGCGCAAGCGTTTCCCCCGTTGGAAGATCACCGGTGTGTCTTCGCCCGCCACCGTGCAGGACGCGCTGGACCAGAAGGTGATCGACGCGGGCTTCGGCTACGCCGACATCCGCGCCGCCCTGGCCGACGCCGACATCGCCTTTCTCTGCCTGCCCATCGACCGGATCCTGGGTTACCTGCAGGAATGGGTGGCCGAACCCCTGAAGCTCAAGCCCGGCGCGGTGCTTTCCGACGTGGGCAGCACTAAGGCCGAAATTTGCGCGGCCGGACGCAAGGCTTTTCCCGCGGCCGCCGCCGGCGCGGGCGTCTTTATCGGATCGCACCCCATGGCCGGCTCGGAAAAGACCGGCCTCAAGGCCCGCGACGCCCACCTCTTCGAGAACGCGGCCTGGATCGTCTGCGCCGACAAGGAAGCCCCCGCCGAGGCGGTGAAAGCCCTCGAGGGCTTCATCGAAGGCCTGGGCGCGCGCCTCCTGCGGTTCAGCCCCGGCCAGCACGACTTGGTGGCGGCGCAGGCCTCGCACCTGCCGCAGCTGATCGCCACCGCCCTGGGAGCCTATGTCTCCAGCAGCGAAAGCGTGGACGACATCCTGGGCGTGGCGGGCGGCGGCCTGCGCGACATGACCCGGCTCGCCGCCTCGAGCTTCGCGGTTTGGGAACCGATCCTGCGCACGAACCGCCGGAACCTGGAACTCATACTGCCCGCCTTCCGCAAGGAACTCGAGGTCCTCGAGGAGGATTTGCTGGAGGACGGGGCGAAACGCTTCTTTCACGAGGCCAACGCGCTGCGCGGCCGCTTCGCTACCTCGCGCAAGGGTTTCTCCGCGCCGACCACCGAGATCCTCGTCGACATCGAGGACAAGGCGGGGGCGCTGCTGCGCGTGCTCACGCCCCTATCCGAGGCGGGTCTGAACATCCTCGACCTCGAGATCCTGAAGGTCCGCGAGGGCGAGGAAGGCGTGCTGATGATGGGGTTCCACGCGCCCGCGGACGCGGACAAGGCCCTGTCGTTATTGGCGAAATCGGGCCACAAGGCGAGGTTGCGCTGATGGCCGATCTGATTCTCGGAGCGGCGGCGGAATTGGACGCACCCGTACGGGCGGAATTCAATTCCGCCCGTGTGGCCGATTCCGCCGAGGCATCCCCGCTAGAAGCAGGAACCATCGAAATCCGCCGCAGCAAGCGCCTGCGCGGCAACGCCTCCTTCGCGGGCGACGCGCACCTTGCCATGCTGGCCTGCGGCATCGCCGCGTTGAGCGAGGAATCCGTGCGCCTCGAAAACCTTCCCGACGCGCCCTGGTTCCGCGACTACCGCGCGGCGCTGGAGGCGATCGGCGTCGTGTTCGACAAGACGGCGGACGGACACGCCCTCGTGCGCGGCGGGTCGACCCTCCATGCGCCCAATGCGCCGATCGCCGCGCGGCACGAACTGGCGGCCCTGATCCTCGCGGGGCTGAGCTCGGGCCTCCGCCTGAATCTTTCCCTGGAGCTCGATCCCGTCCATGTCCCCGACGACGTGGCGGCGCTCCTGAAGGCGATGTACCCGGCCTCCAGCGAGAGCGAATCGCACGGGACGATTCGCGCGGGCGAACTGCACCCGAAGGCGCGCGGGACCTGCATCCCCTCCGAGCGCACGCAGAACGGAAAATCCTGGGACGAGGGGCTGGCCAAGATCGTGCTGCTGTTTCACCATCTCGCCGCGCGCGAATCCCTGGACATGCAGCTCAAGCGCCCGGGATCGGACCTGCTCGAGAACCTGATTCGTCATTTCGAGATCGGCCTCAAGGTCGAGCGCGACGACGACAAGGACGCCGACGAGCTCACCCGCCGCATCGCGCGCCAGATGCGCGCGGCGGGCAGGCAGGAACCCATGACGCGCATCCGCCTGCCCGCGGGGGCGAAGCCTAATTCGGCATTCATCGCCCTGGCCGGGGACGTCACCGAGGCCTCGGCCATCGCGCTCGCCGCCACCTTGATCAAGGGCTCCGACGTGATGCTCGAGGGCGTCTGCCTGAATCCCGGCCGCTCCGCCTTTTTCGCCGCCCTGCGGCGCATGGGGGGCGACGTGGAGGTCGTGCAGCGCAAGGAGCGCTTCGGCGACACGTTGGGGACGGTGCGCGTGCGCGCCAGCGAACTGGTGGGCCGGCGCTTCGACGGGGAGGCCCTGTCCGGCGCGCGCGACGAGGTCTACCTGCTGCTGGTCGCCGCCGCCTTCGCCGAGGGCGAGTCGGTGTTCCGCGACCTGGATCATTTGCGCGGCGGCGAGGGCCGTCCCGACCGCCTGCGGGCGTTCACGGCCGCGCTCAAGCAAACCGGCGTCGAAATCGGCGAGATCGAAGACGGCCTGGTGATCCGCGGCCGCCCCGACTACGACGGCGGCGCTTATGATTCTCTCGGCCATGCCGGGCTGGCCGCGGCCTACGCCGTGCTGGCGGCGAAGTCGCACGGCGCCTCCTCGCTGAAGGACGTCGCGGCCCTGGACGACCGCCACCCCGCCTTGCGGGAACGCCTGAGATTCCTGGGTATTCCGGAATAACGGAGCCGCCATGAAGAAGAAAACCGAGAACGCGTATTATTCCTTCGTCAGCAAGCCCGACCGCGACATCCGCTCGCTCGGCGTCGTGGCCCTCAAGGGAAACATCGGCCCCGCCGTCGCGGTGCTGCGCGCCTTCGCGGCGGCCCATCCCGAAATCAAGGTCTATTTGAACGGACGCATGCGTGAACAGGCGGGCAAGGGCCTCGCGGTGCGCGGCGACGCGTTCCTGGCCTCCAAGGTGGACGCCCTGCTGGCCCTCGGCGGCGACGGCACCTTCCTCGCCGCGGCGCGCCTCGCGCACGCGAACAACATCCCCGTGCTGGGCGTGAACCTGGGCCGCGTGGGCTTTCTCGCAGACGTATCGCTCGAGAACCTCGGTTCCATTCTCGAGGACCTGCTCAGGCGCCGCTACACCCTGCGCCACCGCATGGTGCTCGACGTCGAGCATTGGCGCGGGCGCAAGCGCCTGCTGCGGGACATCGCGCTGAACGAAGTCGCCTTCACGGGGCTGATGGGCGGGCAAATGCTTGAGCTCGACGTGCGCGCCAGCGGCAGCTTCCTCACGGCCTACCGCGTCGACGGGCTGCTGGTTTCCACGCCCACGGGTTCCACCGCCTACTCGCTGTCGGCGGGAGGCCCGATCGTGCACCCCGCGGCCAACACCCTTTTGCTCA
Source organism: Fibrobacteria bacterium (assembly GCA_021155885.1). Taxonomy (GTDB): domain Bacteria; phylum Fibrobacterota; class Fibrobacteria; order UBA11236; family UBA11236; genus UBA11236. The sequence continues at coordinate 6,689 of JAJNBB010000064.1, forward strand.
CGCCGATGAACCCCGGCTCCCTCTCCGTGCGCCCCCTGCTGTTGCCCGACTCGATGGACATCGAAGTGCGCAACATCGCCAAGGCCGGACGCCCTCCCAACCTCTTCTCCGACGGCCGCTCCCGCGGCACGGTGCTGTCGGGCGACCGCGTCCGCATCGCCCGGCACCCCGACCGCCTGCGCATCATCCGGCCCCAGGGAAGCTCCTACTTCGATTCCCTCCGGAACAAGCTCGGGTGGACGGGCAACTGGGAAGCCAAGCCCAAATAAACGCCTGAAACCTGGATTTTTCGAGGTTGGTAAGTCCTTGATTTCGCCCAGAATCCACTAAAATTGCCCGAAAATAGTCACTACTCCTTTGAGTAGTGCCCATTTGTTTCTATTTGTTTTCTCATGCTGCGCACCCTCTCCATCCGCAATCTGGCGATCCTTCCCGAGGCCGAGATGGCCTTCGCTCCCGGGTTCACGGTGCTTACCGGAGAAACCGGCGCGGGAAAATCCATCCTGATCAACGCGCTGAAATTGATACTCGGCGCGAAAAGCAAAACCGATCTCATCCGCCAGGGGGCCGACAAGCTGCGGGTGGAGGCTGTCTTCGATCTCCCTCCTTCTCCCGCGTTGCGCGCGCTATTGAAGAATCTCGAGCTCGACGTCGAGGACGATCTGGTGCTCGAGCGCGAACTGACGGCGGCGGGCAAGAACCGCGCGCGGGTGAACGGCACCTTGGTGACGCTTTCCGATCTCGACGCCATCGGGCGTCATCTGGTGGATTTGCACGGGCAGCATGAACAACAGGGATTGCTGGAGGCCGGAACGCACGGCGGCTATCTGGACGGGTACGCCGGCCTTTCGGCCGAGGCCGAAGCGTACGCCGTTTCCTACCGGGCCTTCCGGGGCGCCGAGCAGCAGTTGAAGCAGGCGGGGGAGGAAGCGACGCGGCTGCAGGAGCAGATCGACTTCCTGCAGTTCCAGTTCAAGGAGCTGGACAAGGCCGATTTAGGAGAAAGCGCGGGAACCGCCGCGCTTGGCAACGCGAAGGCGGCCGCCGAAGGATCCGGGGAGGGCGAAGAGAACGCCGAGGAAAGGATCGAGCGAGAATTGAAGCTTCTCGGGGGTTTCGAAAAGATCTCCGCCGGCCGCGACGCCTGCCTCGATTCCCTGGAGGGCCCGCAGGGCGCGCTCACCGCGCTGGGCCGTTTGCAGCGCGAATTCCACGGCCTGTCCCGCCACCTTGAATCCGAAAGGTTTTCGGAGCAGGATGAAAAAATCGAATCGGCGCGGGCCGCCCTTGAGGAGGTGCGGGCCTCCCTGCGCGCGCTCAATGTCCCCGAGGAGGCCGATCCCGAGCGCATCGACGCCCTGAACGCGCGCCTGGCCCTGTTCCAGCGCCTCAAGGCGAAGTACAAGACAGACCTCGGGGGCCTCATCGCCCTGCGCGAGCGCCGCGCCGCGGAAATCGCCCGGGTGACCGACGCGGGCATCGAGACCGCCTCCATGACCGCCGCGCGGGACGAGGCCCTGGCCGACGCGCGCAAGCGCGGCGCCGCGCTGTCGAAGCAGCGCCGCGCCGCCGCGCAGAAGTTCGACGCCGAGGTCAACGCCCGCCTCGCGCGCCTCGGCATGGAGGGCAGCCGCTTCGAAGCGCGCGTCCAGCCTCTTCCTGCCGGCGAACTCGGTTCCGCGGGCCTCGACCAGGTCGAGTTCTTCCTCGCCGCGAACCCCGGCGAGCCCTCGCGCCCGCTGCGGCAGTCGGCCTCGGGCGGCGAGATTTCGCGCGTCATGCTCGCCATCAAGGGCGCGCTGGCCCAGAGCGACCCGCGCCCCCTGCTGGTCTTCGACGAGCTCGACACCGGCATCGGCGGGCAGACCGGGTTGCGCGTGGGAGAGGCGCTCGCCGAACTGTCGACGCACCACCAGCTCCTGGTGATCACGCACCTCCACCAGGTCGCGGCGCAGGCGGCCCACCAGCACAAGGTGGAGAAACGCCTGGAGGGAGGCCGTACCGTAACTGGCGTGTTACCTCTCTCCGCGCGGGAGCGCGCCGCCGAGCTCGCCCGCATGATGGGCGGCGAAGAATCGAGTTTGGCCCTCAAGCATGCCAAAGAGTTGTTGAAAAAAATGGCTTGAGGGGTCTTAGGGGATATCGAGATACGAGGTCGCCGGAGGCGAACGAGTCCTCGGGAACCGCGCTGAAGCACGCGAAGGAACTGCTGAAAAAGACCGCGGCGTGAGATTTTGTATTCTGTGGGTTCCTCCCGGAGGTTCTCATGTCGCTTCTCCAAAAAATTCCCCGGGCCGCCGCGGCCGTGCTGATGCTGGTTTTCGGCGCCCGCGCCGGCACCTTGCCCAAGGCCGGGCAGGCCGCGCCCGATTTCTCCCTGCCCAGCCAGGAAGGCAAGAAGGTTTCGCTGAAGGAGTTTCGCGGGAAGTGGGTGGTGCTTTATTTTTACCCGAAGGACATGACGCACGGATGCACGATCCAGGCGCACAACTTCCAGCGCGACTCCGCCCTGTATGACGCGGCGAATGCCGTGGTGCTGGGCGTGAGCGTCGACGACGTCGCCTCGCACCGGGAGTTCTGCGCGAAGGAAAACCTTTCCTTCCGGCTGTTGTCGGACACGTCCGCCGCCGTTTCGCAAGCCTACGGCTCGCTGAAAAAGATACTGGGACGCAAGCTGTCGGAGCGCAACACCTTCGTGATCGACCCGCAGGGCAAGATCGCCAAGGTATACCCGAACGTCTCGGTCTCGAAGCACAGCGACGAGGTCCTGGCCGACTTGAAGGCGCTGACGGCTCGGCAGCGTTAGCGCCCCAAGAGCGCCGCGTTCGCCAAAAAACGCGCTTCCGACGGTCTCTCTTTCCTAGGAGAAACCTTGTATCCTGATTTCAGGCCCGGCAAGGATCGGGCTCGAAAAAAGGAGTCGCGTATGCAAAACGTCCGCCCATTCAACCGTCGCCTTTCCGGATTTCTCGCTCCCGCCGCGTTGGGGGTTTCCGTCCTCGTCCTTTCCGCCTGCTCCCAAAGGCCTTCGCCGGACGCGGATGCCGGATCGAGCACCCGATCCGGCACTCAATCCGGCACCTCCGCGCAACGCGCCCCGGCGCCCATCCCCGCCGCTCCGCGCGACACCGTGTTGCGGGACACCACGCGCATCCTGGGAACTCCGGGTTCTCCCACCGGCGCCGAGTCGCGGGGAATGCCGGGGGAGAAACCCATCCCCGGAACGAAGAAGTAGATTGCAGGCGCAATCCTTTCCAAGGAGAAACGATGTTCGGTTCATTCATGAAAACGGGGGGCGTCGCGGGCTTGTTGTTCGCGATCGTATTCCTGCCCGCGACGGCCGCCGTGGACAGCGGCACGGGGACGCACAAGGAGGAATATCCCGGCTCTTCGAAGGCGGCCGCCTCCGGCGGTTCCACGGAAGCCGTAGGCACCCAGCCGGAAGAATACGGCAGCCCCCCGAAGCCGAAGGTCACGCCGGCCCCGAAGAAAACCCCGTCCCTGCCTCCGGGGAAGGTCACGGGAACTCCGGGCAGCCCTGAGCGGGTGCGGGCATCGGGAGCGAAGGCGCCGCCGCCTCCGCCCAGGGAGGCCGTCAACAAGACTTCCACGGGAAGGGAACGCACGGGCCCGGGCGCGCAGCCCGGGGAGTATAACGCCGCGGGCGGAGGGAAGAAGGTCGGCGCCTACGACACCGTCCACAACGTGCGCATCCGCAGGGACACGCCGCATCCCGATTCCGGCACGCGGCGCATGCCGCCCCGGCCGCGCGACTCCTCGCGCTAGAATATCCTGCGCTAAGAGACCTGGAAGGCGCCGAAGTCGGCGACCTTCCGGGCCGTCCCCAGGACATTTCGTAAAAGCGCGTGCCGGAACTTGCGGACGGTTTCATCCGGATCGTTCACCATCACCGCCACGAACAAATCCGCGACGGGCTTGTTGAGCCCGGCGATCACGTCCAGCGCCGCCTCCCAGCTTTGATCGGCGACCGCCGCGCCCACCTTGAGATCGGCGTCCTGCCAGGCCTTGAACAAGGCCTTTTCCGCGGGATGCGCCAGCACGGCCTCCGAAACCTGCGCGCCGGAGCTGGAATCCTTCAGGATGTTCGTGAGCCGCTTGAAGGCTTCGCTGATCTGCGCGAATTCGGGGCGCGCGCGAAACGCCTGCAGCGCCTTGAGGCGGGCGACCAGGCCGGGGAGGTCTTCCCACGGCGCGTCCGCGCCCACGGCCGCGTCGAAGGTATCGGCCGCGATGCCGCCGGGCAGGCCGGGGCGGCCGGTTTCGGCGAAGAGGTTCTGGGCGCGGCCCTTGAAGAACTCGCGCAGCTTCTCGACCAGCTCCGCGCGGGCGTTGCTGTGGATCACCGGCGCCGGGAATCCGGCCACGGCGGCGTCCAGGAGTTCGACCAGGGGCACGCGGATATTGTTGTGCAAAAGCAGCGCGATCGTGGTCCAGGTAGCGCGGCGCAGCGCGAAGGGATCCGCCGAGCCGGTGGGGATCTTGCCCGCGCCGAACAGGGCGACCAAGGAGTCCAAACGGTCCGCGATGCCGACCAGCGCGCCTTCCAGCGTGGCCGGGTAGCCGTCGTCGGCGTTGCGGGGCTTGTAGTGGTCGGCGATGCCGTCGGCCACGACGGGGGAGAGGCCCTCGGCCAGCGCGTAATAGCGGCCCACCAGCCCCTGCAATTCGGGGAACTCGCCCACCATCTGCGTGGTCAGGTCGTTCTTGGCCAGGGCCGCGATTTCGGTCACGGTCCGGATGCGCTCGGCGCTCAGGCCCGCCTTGCCGGCGATGGCCAGCGCCAGCTTTTCGATGCGCACCGTTTTGGCGTGGATGCTGGCCTCGGGCCCGAGATCCTTGAGGAAGGCGACCGTTTTGAGGTCGTCGCGGCGGTCCGCCAGCGCCTTTTTCTTGTCCTCGCGCAAAAAGAACTCGGCGTCGGCGAAGCGGGAACGCACCACGCGCTCGTTGCCCTCGCGGATCAGTGCGTAGTCCGCCGCTTCCATGTTGGAGATCGCCAGGAAGCGGTTGGAAAGGTTGCCCTTACCGTCGACCAGCGCGAACAGCTTCTGGTGCTCGCGCATCTCCGACACCAGGACTTCCTCGGGGATGTCCAGCAGGGCCGGGTCGAAGGAGCACAGCACCGGAACGGCCCATTCGGTCAGCCAGGTCACGGTGTCGAGCAGCTCCTCGTCGGTGCGCCAGGCCAGTCCGTCCTTCTCCGCGGTCTCGACGGTGAGCTTGCGGATGACGTTCTTGCGTTCCTCTTGGTCGACGAGGACCTTGGCGGCGCGGAGCGCGTCGAGATAGGATTGACGGGGGGCGGCCACCGGGATCCACTCGTTCTTCAAAAAGCGGTGGCCGCGCGTGCGGTCGCCCGCGGAGACGCCGGCGAATTTCACCGGGACCACGCGGCCGCCGAGCAAAGCGACCATCCACGTCACGGGCCGTACGAAGGACTCGCCCTCGCCGTTACCCCACTTCATCGTCTTGTACCAGTGGATGTCCCCGAAAATCTTCGGGATGGCCTCGGCGAGAATTTCCAGGGCGTCGCGGCCCTTGCGCTCGACGCGGGCGAACAGGTAGCCGTCGCGGATCTCGAGATTCGATTCGGCGAGGCCGTTTTTCTTCGCGAAGGCCAGCGCGGCCTGGGTCCACTGTCCGTCCTTTTGCGCCACGGCGGCGGGGGCGCCCTTCATTTCGAGGCTCTGGTCCGGCTGGCGCGTGCGCGCCGACGCGGCGGAGATCACGATGCGCCTCGCGGTCGCGAAGATTTTCACATCCTGCAGGTCGAGGCCCGAGGCCTTCAGGTGCTTGTCGACCAGCCCGGGCAGGTCCTTCAGCAGGGGGCCGAAGACCCGCGCGGGCATTTCCTCGACGCCGAGCTCGATCAGCAGCGGGGCCGTAGCGTCGGTGTCGATCAGCGCGTCCCCGGGATGCTGTTCGTCATTCCCGCGCAGGCGGGAATCCAGTCCCAAT
>JAJNBB010000065.1 GCA_021155885.1 Fibrobacteria bacterium
CCAGCATGACCTGGGACCGCTGGGAGGTGACTCCGGCGCTGCCGCCCGGGCTGAAACTGGATACCATGCGCAACGGGGGGGATATCACGGGCACCCCTACCCTCGCATCGCCTTCGAAGGATTACCTCGTCACCGCAATCATCAGCAACGGGGCTTGGGTTTCGGTCACCTTGAACATTACCGTCGCGAACCCCACCTCCATTTCCAGCCGTTCCAGTCGGCCGAACTTCGGGTTCACCCCTCCGGGCGGAACCCCCGTTCGCTTCGAGGTCCCAGGCACGGCATCCCAGGCGCGCGTGGGGATCTTCTCCTTGCAGGCTCGGGAAGTCTGGGCTTCCGTGCACCCGACGTCCGAAGGTTTGGTCTGGAACGGGAAAGCGACGGACGGAAAGGAGTTATCCAGCGGGGTTTATAGCGTCCGTATCGTATGGAGGGACCGCGAGGGCAAGCCCGTCGGCAGCGCGGCAAAACGGTTCACCTTGCTGCGGCCGTAACATCAAGGACCCTGGCTTCGAAGGGGCAAGGCAGCCGCCCAAATGCATAAGTCCTTATTTTCCGAGAAGTTCTAAAACTTCTCTCAGCCCGTCCCGGATCGCCAGGAGCTCGGCGCGTTGCGCCTCGGATATGCCCGGGCTTAAGGATTCCGCCGCCCCCGAAACCACTTCCTTCTCCGCCTTCTTCGGCGCCGGTGGCACGCGCAGCAAGGTGGTCTGCCCCGCCACCTCCTCGGGAGTCACTTCCGAGAGCCGCTTCTTGGCCCCCTGCAGGGTGTATTTCTCCTCGTGCAGGAGCTGGCGGATGTACTGGATGTACTGGATTTCTTTCATCCGGTAGGCGCGGTTGCCGGCCCGGTTCTTCTTCGGGCGCATCTGCGCGAACTCGGTTTCCCAGTAGCGCAGCACGTGGGGCTCGAGACCCGTCATGCGGCAGACCTCGGAGATGGAGTAGTAGAGCTTGCCCTCTTCGAGGCGCGCGAGGGTGCTGTTCACGCGGCCTCCTTGGAGGACGCTTTCGCGGCCGCATCCCTCGCTGCCGGAGCCTTCCCGCGGAACTTCGGTTCGGTGCCGCTGAGGAGCCGGCCGATGTTGGAGCGATGACGGATCACGATGAACAGGGAGACGAGGAGCGAGGCCCAGAACACCGGAGAGCGGAGCCCCGGGCCGGAGTCGACGGATTCGGCGTAGATCAGCGCCGGCAAGGCGAGGGCCGCCAAGATGGACGAGAGGCTGACCCAACGGGTGAGCGTCATTGTCAAAGCCCATACGAAAAACGCTATAAGGCTAGCCACGGGAACGAGATACAAAAATACTCCGAAGGCGGTCAGAACGCTTTTTCCGCCCTTGAACCCGATCCAGAACGAGAAGGAATGCCCGAGGACGGCGGCGACTCCCGCCAACAGAGCCCAGAAAATCGAGCCGGTTAAGGTCCCCCCCGCCCAGGTGGCGACGGCGCCCTTGGCGATATCGAGCAGGGCGACGGGCAGGGCGGGCTTCCACCCGAGGGCGCGCCAGACATTGGTCATGCCCGGGTTGCCGCTGCCCACCTTGAGGATGTCCACCCCATAGAGGCGGCTGACCCAGAGGGCGAAGGGAAGGGACCCGAGCAAGTAGCCCGCCAGCAAGGCCAGGAAGGCCGCGGACGGCGTGGATGCCAGCAACGAATTCATCGATCCCTCCAGTTATTCCGCGCGATTCCCGCGTTAATCTTCTTCCGCGCCGCCGTCCTGATACGGCTCGGCTTCATCCCACTCCTGCCAGCCGCTGCGGCTGCCGCGCAGGTACCCGGACAGTTCCTCGTCGGTGCGCAACTGGAAGCGGCTGCGGAACCAGATGCGCAGCGGCACGCCCTTGAGGTCGAAGAACTCCATGGCCTTCTTCTTCAGGTAGCGCTGGTAGCTGGGCAGGATGCGATCCGGATGCCCGACCTCGAAGGCCAGGGCCACGGGGTCCACCATCACCTGGCACGCGCGCAGGATGCGCGCCGGGCCCTGCGAGGTATGCGGGTGCGGGTAGGCCTCGACGACCTCCTGGAAGTACCGGATCACGTTGTCGCGGCCCAGGATCTTCGAGAGATTGTCCTTCACCTCGAAGGCCAGGTCCAGCACGCGCTCGACGCGCTTGCCGGTGAGGGCCGAGATCGACACGATGGGAATGCCTTCGAGCTCGGGATTGCGGTACAGGATCTCGACCACCGTCTTGTCGAAGGTCTTGTCGTCGGCCTCCATCAGATCCCACTTGTTCAGGCCGATGATCAGGCCCTTGCCCGCCTCCTGGATTTTCTGCACGATGCGGAAATCCTGCTCCCCGATCTCGTCGGGGGTGTCGATCAGCAGCAGGCAGACCTGGCTGCGGCGGATGGCCTCCAGCGCGCGCAGGTTCGAGAACTTCTCGACCTCGTCGCTCACGCGCGCCTTCTTGCGCAGGCCCGCCGTGTCGGTCAGGCGGATCTTGCGGCCCTTGAACTCCAGTTCGGTGTCGATCGCATCGCGGGTCGTGCCCGCGACCGCGGAAGTCACCACGCGGTTCTCGCCCAGCAAGGCGTTGACCAGGGTGCTCTTGCCGGAGTTCGGGCGGCCCAGCACCGCGAGCCGCAGCGTGTCGTCGGGCCCCGTGTCGACGGCCGTCGCCGGCAGCATTTCGGCGATCTTGTCCAGGAGGTCGCGCACCCCCGAGCCCGAAATCGCCGACACCGGCATCGGTTCGCCCATGCCCAGCGACCACGCCTCCGCGGCCGCGCGCGCGTCATCCGGCTTCTCGGTCTTGTTCACCACCAGTATGGTGGGACGGCGCTTGCGCATCACCAGCTTCGCGAAATTCTCGTCCTGCGCGGTGATCCCGGTGCGGCCGTCCGTCACGAACAGGACCAGGTCCGCTTCGTCCAGCGCCGTGCCGATCTGGTCGCGCACCTGCTCGTCCAGCGTCCCCTCCACCTTCGGCATGAAGCCTCCGGTATCGACGATCATGAACCGCTTCCCGTTGTATTCCTTCTCCTGAAAGTGCCGGTCGCGCGTCACGCCCTCGCGGTCGTGCACCACCGCGGCGCGGCGCCCGAGGATGCGGTTGAATAAACTGGATTTACCGACGTTGGGGCGGCCGGCGATCACGACGCTGGGAAGACTCATGCTTTAGTTCTCGATCTGAACTCTAAGGTGTTCTATTTCAACGGGTTGGAAAATAGCTTTAAAGAGAAGGGTTGGTGGTTGGGAGTTGGGGGTTGGGAGAAATTCCGACAAGACCGGAATTTGGGCGCCCAGGTCCACGCCGGGGGTAGTCGCAGGCGCTTCCAGGGGCGGGGACAGACAAAAACGACACCCTCCCGTTCGTTACCTCCTAGCCCCTACCTCTTACCTCCTACCTATATTCCCCCCGTGTCCCCCGTTCCCCACCCTTCCTTTTCACCTTGGGCCCGTCCGCTCGGGTACGCGATCGTCCTCGCCGCCTTGATCGGCCTCGTCCTGGCGGCGGCGTTCCTGGTGCGGGAGGTCGCGCGTTCGCCGCGCCTGATCCGGGTACACTTCCCCGAAATCGCCACGCTGAGCCCGGGCGACCCCGTGGTGCAGGGCGGCGTCCAGGTCGGCGCGATCGAATCGATCCGCCTGGATAGCTCCGGCGCGGGGACCGACGCCCTGGTCACGCTCGAGCTGTTCCATCACCGGCCCCTCGCGCGCGACGCCCGCTTCCTCAACTTCAGCCACTCGCTGATGGGCGCGCGCAAGGTGTGGATCTTGGCGGGCGCCTCCCCCCACCCTTTGGACGAGTCCAAGGTCCAGAAGGGACTTTTCGCACCCGGCCTCGCGGAGACCCTTCACAAGGTCGATTCCCTGGTCGTCGTGATCGCCCGCCTGCGCGACCAGACCGAACGCCTGTTGACCGAGGACAACCCGCTGCGATCCCCCGTCGCCGCGGCGAGGCTCCTCGACACGGCCGCCCATCGGCTGAACCATCTTACCGGCCGCCTCGCCTCCGCCCGCGCCGCGCTCCTGACCAGCCTGCAGGGCCTGAACTCCGCCGCGGAACAAACGCGCCGCGGCGTCCGCGCGGCGGAGCCTCCCGCGCGCACGGCCCTCCTGCGGGCCCGCGACCTTGTGGACGCCCTGGAATCCGTCCAGGAAAATCTCGACACTTTGCTCACCCGCCTGGAAAAAATCACCGCCCTGGCCGGAGATTCCACGGCCGCGGGACGCCTCCTGTACGACGACGCGGCCTACGCGAAGCTGGAAAAAAGCGTGCGGCTGCTGGAAAAGACCGCCCGGCTGATGGAAAAGGACGGGTTGGCGGACAGCATCAAGATTAGGCCGAAGCTTAGGTGACAGGTTACAGGGGACAGGAAACAGGGATAAAAACTCGGTAGCTTGGCCAAGCTTCTTTTTAGATCTCATAAAAAAACGCAGGGCTTGCAGCCCCGCGCTTCTGTTCCCTGTTCCCTGTTCCCTGTAACCTGTTCCCTGTTCCCTAATTCACGCCGACTTCAGCTCTTCTTCGAGGGCGTCGAGCTTGCGGTAGATGGTGCGCAGGCTGATGCCCAGGTCCTCGGCCGTCTTGGCCTTGTCGCCGTGGTTCCGCTCCAAGGTGCTGCGGATGATGGACATTTCGATTTCAGCCAAGGTCATGCCGGGGTTCAGGTGGAGATCCGGCTCTTGGCCCGCGGCGCCGCTGAGTTCGGGCGGCAAATCCTCGACCGTGATCTGGTGACCAAGGCAGAGGATGACGGCGCGCTCGATGGCGTTTTCCAGTTCGCGCACGTTGCCCGGCCAGGAGTAATGCTCCATGAGGCGAAGGGCCTCGGCGCTGACCGACAGGTTCGGACGCTTGTTCTTCTTGCAGTACTTGGCGATGAAGAAAAGCAGCAGGGCGTGCAAGTCCTCGGGGCGCTGGCGCAACGGGGGCACGTTCAGGGGAATGACGTTCAGGCGGTAGAACAAGTCCTCGCGGAACTTGTTCTCCTCGACCATCTTGCGGAGGACCTTGTTGGTCGCGGCGATGATGCGCACGTCGACCTTCACGGCCGCGCCGCCGACGGGGGTGATCTCGCCTTCCTGCAGGACGCGCAGGAGCTTGGCCTGGATGGCCAGGGGCATTTCGCCGATTTCGTCGAGGAACATCGTTCCCCCGTCCGCCTCGACGAACTTGCCCTTCTTGTCCTGGTAGGCCCCGGTGAAAGCGCCCTTCTTGTAACCGAACAGTTCGGCCTCGATCAGGTTTTCGGGAATGGCCGCGCAGTTCACGGTCACGAAGGGCTTCAGCGCCCGCCCCGAGTTCTGGAAGATGTAATTGGCGAGCACTTCCTTGCCGGTGCCGGATTCGCCGAGGATCAGGATGGTCGCATCGCTGTTGGCGGCCTGGGCCGAGCGGTTGAGCAGCTCCCGGAACGCGCGGTTCTTGCCGGTCTCGAACGGAGGCGCGGCCTTCTTGAGCTTTTCGCGGAGGATGAAGTTTTCCTCGAGCAGGGACACCTTGTCGAAGGCGCGGTGCACCACCGAGGCGATCTCCTGCTTGTTGAAAGGCTTCGGGATGAAGTCGTAGGCGCCCTTCTTCATGGCCATCACGGCTTCGTCGATGGACCCGTGTCCCGTGATGAGAATGACCTGGATGTCGGGGTTGTATTCCTTGACGCGCTGCAGGACCTCGAGGCCGTCCATGCCGGGCATTTTGAGATCCGTGATCACGACCTGGGGCACGTCGACCTTGATGATTTCCAGGGCCTTGTGCGGGTCGGTACACAAAATGAGCTCATGCCCCAAATCGGCGAGCGCGCGCGACAAGGAGTCGAGGATACTCTGCTCGTCGTCCAGTATGAGGAGTTTTTTCTTCATAAATCCACCTTACGGCAGGGTGTTAGCAAAAAACAAGCCACGTCCCATAATGCTTGTAAGACCTTTCAAACATAGGGTGTCGGGAATAAGCCGGAGCCAATTTTCCCGGCGTTTGTCAATATGGCAAATAAAACCCGAATCGCGTGACAAATTGTCTTCGATTTCGTCATAATTGCAAGGGTGGCCCACTTGGACCGAATCCTCCGGGTTTATAAAAAACGGCCTGATTCACCGTATCAAACTATACGGTGGTTAGCTTTTTCCGGCTTGTTCCGGAGGCCGCGCCCCTGGAAAGCGACCCGCGGGAGAGGAAGTTTGATGACGCCCACGTTGCAAGAGGATATCCGCAAGGTTCTGGATCGGCAGGGAACCAGCGACCTCGCGTTTGATTCGATCGTAAGCCGCCTGATGACGGTGTTCGACGCCGAGGCCGCCGTGGTCTACACGCTCGACCCGGCCACCGGAATGTTGAAACTTCGCTGTCATGACGGACTTCCGCGCAACATCTCCGACAGGCTGCGGTTCTTGTGCATCGGCAAAGGCCTTCCCGGAAAAGCCGCCGTGATGCGACAGCCCATCCAGTCGATCCACGACCCGGAATCCGCCTGCGCCGAGGAACTCGAAGCCCTCCCCCCCGGTTCCCTTTTCGTCCCGATGCTTTCCGACAACTGCCTGCGCGGCGTCCTCGGCGTCGCCAAGAACTTCCACCGCGAATACGCCCCCGACGAAGTGGCCGCGCTGACGGCGGTCGCGGCCCTCATCGCCGCCTACCTGAAGTAACCTCCCCGCAGCCCGAAGCCACCGATGTTTTCCTTCTGGGATTGGGCCGTCGTCGCGTTGTACTTCGCTGTCATGGCCGGCATCGGCGTTCACTTCTCCCGCAGGAACCGCAACCTGAAGGACTTCATGTTCGGCGGCGGGAACATGCCCTGGCTCGCGGTGGGCATCTCCCTGATCGCCACCTCGGTCAGCGCCAGCACCTTCCTGGGAAACCCGGCGAACAGCTACGCCACCGACATGACCTTCCTGATGCTCAACTTCGGGTCGGTGGCGGCGATCTTCATCATCGGCGCCGTGTTCATCCCGCGCTACCGGGCCAGCGGCATCGCGTCAGCCTACGAATACCTGGAGACCCGCTTCTCGCGGCCCGTGCGCACGCTCGCCGCGGGCCTCTATTCCTGCCACCTGCTCCTGCGCGCGGGCATGCTGCTCTTCGGCCCGGCCCTCATCCTCAAGGCCATGCTGGACATCCCCATCGCGGCGTCGATCGGCCTGATGGCCGCCGGCTCGATCCTCTACACCTACTTCGGCGGCATCCGCGCGATCGCCTGGACCGACGTGCTGCAGTTCAGCATCTTCATGGGCAGCGGCCTGCTCGTCATCGCCTGGTGCGTGCACGGCATCGGGGGGTTCGGCGAGACCTTCCGGCTCGCCTCCGAGGCCGGCAAGACCCGATGGTTCGACGCCACCTGGGATCCCTCGAGCGCCCGGAACCTGTGGTCCGCCGGTTTCGCCTACATCGCCTTCGAGGTCGCGATCCGGGGCTGCGACCAGCAATTCGTGCAGCGCTACCTCTCCACGCGCAACGCGCGCGAGGCCAACTACTCTTCCATCTCGTCGGTGTTGCTGGGAATTTGCGTCGGCCTCGTGTTCTTCAGCGTGGGCGCCGCGCTCTACGTGTACTTCCAGGTCAAGCACGTCGCCGCGCTGCCCGAAGGCACGACCCCCAACGAAGTGCTGCCGTTCTTCATCATGAACATCCTGCCCACGGGGGTGAAAGGGCTGCTGGGCGCCGCGATCATGGGCGAGGCCCTGAGCTCGCTGAACTCCCTGTATTCCGCGCTGTCGAACACCACCGTGAACGACTTTCTTCCCCGCAAGGAGCGCGGCGGGGCCGCCGGCCTGGCCGCGGCCAAATTGTGGGTGCTGATCTGGGGCCTGATCGCCGGGGGCGCGGCGCTGGTCGTCTCCCTGAGCCGCCTTCCCCTGCTCGAGACGGCGCTGTTCTTCACCTCGCTGTTCACGGGGCCGCTGCTGGCGCTGTTCCTGATGGCCTTCTTCCGGCCGGCTCTGGCGCCCCGCGCCGTGCTGCTGTCGGCTTTCGGCGGCATGCTGACCCTGCTGCTGTTCCTCGACATCCCCCTGCTGCCGCCGGGCGCCTGGGAACCCTTGTACCGCGTGGCGTGGACCTGGAACCCGCTGATCTCGATGCTGGGAACCTTGCTGATCGCGCACGGGTTGGATTTGATTTTTCGGCGCACCGGGGCGTCCGGTAGGGGCGAATAATTATTCGCCCCTACGCCGCATCATGAAATGCGGCGTGCCGAAAAATCAACGCAGGAAGAACGCGAGGTTGACCAGGGCGTGGATGCTGCCGATGCAGAGGCCGATCAGCGCGCCGACCCAGGCGATTTCCTTGAACTCCTTGTAGCCGATCTCCTCGATGATCTCGTTGAGGCGCGCGACGTCGAACGACAGGATGTTGCGGCGCAGCACCTCCCGCAGGTCGATCTTCCCCTCCACCTCGCGCAGCAGCACGGGGATCAGGTCCGCGCTTTCGCGGCTCAGGATGTCGGCGATCTTGTCGCGGATGCCGTTCAATTTGTCGGCGCTCAGGAACATCTTGATGAAGGGATGCCCCGAGAGGATTTCATCGATGTGAGCCTCCCATTTTTCGATGAAGACGCGGCGCAGGGCCTCGCGCGGGTCGATTCCCGACAGCATCCGAAGGATGTCCTCCTCGCGCAGGAACTCGCGCGCGATGGCCTCGGAAAGGCGGTCGGCCAGGTCGGCCTGCCGCCGCGGCAAAAGCCCCTGCAGCTTGAACCCCAGGATGTTGACGGGCCGCACGGGCTTCAGCAACAACTGCACGGCCATCCAGTTGGTGAAATACCCGTGCGCCGTCGCCACGGCGATGGGAACGAGGATCAGGGTGAGGATTTGGGTGGGGGACATGATAAGGTTGTTTGTTGTTAGTTCTTGGTTGTTGGATAAAACAAACACAGGCAGGCGCAAGTTCTAGAAGAAGCTATAAAGAACGAGTGAAATCCGTTTTTTAACCTGCTTTACCAACAACCAACAACGACAAGGCCTTGACACCGGTTAGACGCAACAACCAACAACCTTCCCGTTCCTTACAACACTTTACAGCCTGAATTCGCGAAAATATGGCCAGATGCATTTTATTTAACTACCTTGGCCTCCGTCATTGTCCCATCCGTTCTCCTCGGTCCCCGAAAACTCCCTGAGTTTAATTTCGCGGACACCACAGGATACCGGGCGGTCGCACCGGAGTTTACTCCGAGGGTCTTCTTCGAAGAACCCGCGATCGACGGAGACCCTGATAGTCCGCGCCGGACTACGGCGCTTGAACGGGACCCCCTTTTCAGTGGTCCTACCGCACAACTTCCGGTGAACGCCCCTGCGTCCGCTGGCGAAGGATTTACATGCTTTTTCGTGATCTCAATTTGAACCCCACCATCCTCGACGCGCTGAAGGCCAAGGGCTACGAAAGCGCCACCCCGATCCAGGCCGGCGCCATTCCGCCCGTGCTGGAAGGCCGGGACGTGTGGGGCTGCGCGCAGACCGGCACCGGCAAGACCGCCGCGTTCGCCCTGCCCATTCTCAACAACCTCGCCTCGCGCCCCTTCGTCAAGACCGGCGCCGTGCGCGCCCTGGTGCTCTCCCCCACCCGCGAGCTCGCGCTGCAGATCGGTGAACAGTTCACCGCCTACGGCAAGGGCCTGAAGCTGCGCGTCGCCACCATCTTCGGCGGCGTGAGCGACTTTCCCCAGAAGCAGAAGCTGCGCCAGGGCGTCGAGATCCTCGTCGCGACCCCGGGCCGCCTGATGGACCTGCTCGGCCAGCGCGCGCTGACCCTCGAGCACGTGGAGATCTTCACGCTGGACGAGGCCGACCGCATGATGGACATGGGCTTCATCCACGACGTGCGCCGCATCTCGGCCCTGCTGCCGCAGAACCGCCAGACCCTGATGTTCTCGGCCACCATGCCGCCCGAGATCCGGACGCTGGCGAAAAACCTGCTGCGCGATCCCGTCAACGTGGAAGTGACCCCGGTTTCCTCGACCGTCTCGAAAATCGAGCAGTCGGTGTATCATGTCAGCCGCAACCTGAAGCCCGCGCTGCTGCGCGAGCTGCTGGCCGACCCGTCGCTGACCCGGGCGCTCGTGTTCACCCGCACCAAGCACGGGGCCGACAAGGTCGTGCGCGCCCTCGAAAAGGGAAGCGTGTTCGCCGAGGCGATCCACGGCAACAAGACCCAGGGCGCCCGCCAGCGCGCGCTGACGAACTTCAAGTCGGGGCACACCCGCGTGCTCGTGGCCACCGACATCGCCTCGCGCGGCATCGACGTCACCGACATCTCGCACGTGTTCAACTACGACCTGCCCGAGGTTCCCGAGACCTACGTGCACCGCATCGGCCGCACGGCCCGCAACGGCGCCTCCGGCACCGCGGTGGCCTTCTGCGACGGCGAGGAGCGCGCCTACCTCAAGCAAATCGAGCGCACCACGCGCCAGATCCTGCCGGTGGCCGCCCTCCCCGAGCTGAAAAGCCTGCCGACCGACAACCAGCGCCTCGAATCCCGCGACCCGTCCGACTCCGGCCGCCGCGGCGCGGGTCCGCAGGAACGTCGTCCGTACAACGACCGTTTTCCCCGTTCCACGGGGTCCGCGGAGCGCCCCGATCGCCCGCGCACCTATGGGAATCCGGCGGCCCAGAGCCACGGCCGTCCCTCCGAGGAAAGCCGCCCCTCCCAGGGATCGGAAAACCGCTCCCACGGGCGTCCCGAGGCCGGACGGACCGAATACAAGCCGTTCTGGAAGCGTTCCGCGGCAGGGGGCTCGGATCGCCGCCGTCCCTCCCAGGAAACTTCGCGCCGATAACGCGGGATTCTTGAAAGCGTCCGCTTCATAGATTAAATTCCCCTCTCCCCGCGGTGTAAAAACCGCGGAAATCGGATGACGGTGCCTGATAGCTCAGTTGGTAGAGCATCCCGCTGTTAACGGGACGGTCGTAGGTTCGAGTCCTACTCAGGCAGCCATCGTCATTCAAACGAAAAAAGCCGCTCCCCGAGCGGCTTTTTTCGTTTTGACGGCTCGCGGCGAAGGGCGGACCGCGCCAGAAAGCCCCCAAAATGCCGAGCGCTCCGACTACGCGGCTTCGTAAGGGTCAGCTCTTCGAAGCCGTAAATCCTTTGCGTTGACTCAACCGCTTCCAGGAATCTGTCTCGAGCTGTCTCTGTTCTGCAGCTTCGACCAAGCGGTTTCGTAAAGGCCTAACCTTCGAGGGCTCATAAGGCTTTACGTCTTGGAAGCCGTAAAGCCTTTCCTTTTCATCTCCCCCCACCCCTTCTTCTTCCGCATGAATTCCCACCAGCCGACGACGCGCCACCAGTTATTGATCTGGCGATAGCCGAAATTCTCGATCACCGAAACCCCGATCAGAATCAACAAATCGCGGGCGCGGGGAACCCGCTTGAGTTCCAGTTCCTCGAGAACGAGGGAGCCGGTGCTGATAAAGACTCCATACATGAACACCAGCGCCGTGAACGCCAGCACCACGTGACCGCTCAATACGCCCATCAGGTAGAAGACGGGGATGAGCACGTAGCCGAGCACTTCGACGATCGGGCCGAGCACGTCGGTGACCAGGCTCATGGGAAAGGCGATGAGGCCCACGTTGCCGTAGCGCGGGTTGAAGGCCATGTCCTTGTGCTTGAAGAAACCCTCGAGGGCGCCGCGCTCCCAGCGTTTGCGCTGGTTGCCGAGGATTTTCCAGTCCTCGGGGGCCTCGGTCCAGCAGACCGGCTCGGGCACGAAGCGCATGACGAAATCCCGTTTTTGATTCGACAGGTGCCGGTGCATCTTGAGGATGATCTCGAGATCCTCCCCGACGGTGTTGTGGGAAAAGCCCCCGACCTCGAGTACGACGTCGCGACGGAAGATCCCGAACGCCCCGGAGATGATGGTGAGGGCGCCCCAGCGGCTGAGGGCGAGCCGCGCCATGAGGTAGGCGCGGACATACTCCAGGGTTTGCACGAGCGGGAGGAATTTTTTGGGCAGGGCGACGCGCGTGACCCGGCCGGCGCGGACCTCGCAGCCGTTGACGACGCGGATCGTCCCCCCCACGGCCACCACCCGCTCGGGCTCTTCCATGAACGGCCGGGCCGCGCTCAGGAGCGCCTGGCCCTCGAGCAGTGAATCGGCGTCCCCCACGCAGAAGAGCGGGCTGCGCGAGAAGTTGATGCCCGCGTTGATGGCGTCGGCCTTGCCGCCGTTCGCCTTGTCGACGAGGACAAGGCGCGGGTATACGGGGGATCCGTAGATGCCGCGCACCTCGGCGTGCGGCACCTGCCGCTCGTGCACGCGCGCCATCGGCCGCAGTTCGAAGCCCTCGATCATGGCCTTGAGCGTTCCATCCTTGGAACCGTCGTTGACCACGATCACTTCGATCTGGGGGTATTCCAGCGTCAGCATGGAGCGGACGCTCTGCACGATCACCGCCTCCTCGTTGTAGGCGGGGACCAGCAGGGAAATCGGCGGGGCCACGCCGTCGGAGGTCAGCAGTTGCCAGGCCGTTTCCGTGTCGCCGGACTGCGAATGCCGCCGCATCTCGAGCCAGGCGGCGGGCAATTGCAGGAAATACGTCACGCATTGGATCAAGCCGACGGAGACAATGCCCCAGGAGAA
>JAJNBB010000066.1 GCA_021155885.1 Fibrobacteria bacterium
CGAAAAACCAATTTTATTGTTATCCTATCGGAATGGTGGACTAATTGCTCTCCAAGAAAACCAAATATGCCTTGAAGGCACTGCAGTATTTGGCCCGCGCGAAAGACCGCGGACCGGTGCTGATCGCCGAGATCGCGAGCAACGAGGGGATTCCCCAGAAGTTTCTCGAGGCGATTTTGCTGGAGCTGAAAAAGGAAGGGTTTCTGGAAAGCCGCAAGGGGAAGGGCGGGGGATATTTTCTCGGCCGGCCTCCCGAGTCCATCACGCTGGGCGCCGTGGTGCGCAAGATGGAGGGGCCGCTGGCCCTGCTGCCTTGCGTGAGCCAGACGGCCTACCGGCGGTGCGATGAGTGTCATGACGAAAGGACGTGCGGGTTGCGGATGGTGATGAAGGACGTAAGGGACCGAACGGCGGAGATCCTGGACAACATGTCCCTGACCGATGTCGAGGACCAGGTGCGCGAGGCTTCGGCCGCCCGCACCGAGATTCTGGACTACGTGATTTGACCCTTGCTTTTTTTAAACTACTTACTCTACTTTGTTAATAGGATAACTTGGCTATGAGCAACCAACAACAACACGAGTCGTGGGAGAGGGCGGTCCAGGAGGCCATTCGCTCCCTGCGTTTCGGTTCGGTGGTCGTGACCATGCACGAAGGCAAGGTCACCCAGATCGAGAAGCGGGAAAAAATTCGGCCCGAGGAAAGCCGCAGGCATGAGGCACTTGTGCCGAATCAAACCGAAAAGCCCACCCTGAACGGGAGGCCATCATGAACGCGAACCCCACCCACGCGACCGGACATCCGAAGCGTCCCGACGGGAAAATCCAAATCATGCAAAGGAAAAACGGGATGAACTTCAAGAAGGTGAAATTATGGGGGCTCGGCGCTCTCGTGTCGATCTCGAGCCTCGCGCAAGCCCAGTCGAACGATTCCCTCGCGGCGCGCCTCGAGGAGCTGGACCAGAAAATCCTCGTGATCGAGCGGCTGCGCGAGATCGAGCAGGAAGACGCGAAGGCCGCGGCGGCCAAGGCGCCGAAGGTTTCGGCGGGGGAGGGCGGCTTCGGCCTGTCCAGCGCCGACGGGGCGTATTCGATCAAGCTGCGGGCCTTCGCCCAGCTGCAGGGCCTGCACTTCCTGAGCAACGCGACGCCGTACACGAACACCCAGGTCACGCCCAACACCACCGCCAACGTGCCCACCCCGCACTCCCTGTCGATCAAGCGCCTGCAGCCGGACATCGGAGGCAACCTCGGCAAGCAGCTTGAATACCGCGTGCACCTGAACCTCGCGGCCGGCACCGTGGACCCGCTCGACGTGAACGTCGACTGGAAGATCGTGCCCGCGTTCGCCGTCCGCGCGGGCAAGTTCAAGCCGCCCACGGGCCTGGAGCGCCTGATCGCTTCGCCGCGCGCGCCCTTCATCGAAGGCTCGTTCGTCACCGCCCTGCAGCCGAACCGCGACCTGGGCATCCAGTTCTTCGGCGCCTTCGCGGACGGGTTGCTCGAATACCAAGCCGGCCTCTTCAATGGCGCCCGGGACGGCCAGAACAACGCCGGGGACAACAACGGCGACAAGGACATCCAGGTTCGCCTGTTTTCCCACCCCTTCGCGAAGTCGGGCATCGAGGCGCTCCAGGGCTTCGGGCTCGGCGTCGCGGGTTCGCGGGGCCACCAGGACCAGTACAACGTCGCGCAGGTGAACGCCACGGTGGTGACGGGAACAACACCCACGGTGACCACCACCACCATCACCACCACCCCCTCGGTGAGCAATGGCATTTCGACCTACGGAACGGGCCGCCAAACGGTGTTTTCTTACGCTTCGCAGGACACCTCCTCCGGCCAGGTGACCCGCCTTTCGCCGCAGGCCTATTGGTACGCCGGGCCGTTCGGCCTGATCGCGGAGTACACCCGGACCACCCAGAACATCCGTCGCGCGACCTTCAACGAGGATCTCACGCACTCGGCCTGGGCCGTGACCGCCAGCTGGTTCGTCACCGGCGAGAAGAACAGCTACAAGAACATCAAGGTGAAGAAGGCCAACACCTTCCCGAAGCTCGAAGGGGTCGGCGCGGTGGAGCTGCTGGCGCGCGTGCACGCGCTGGAGATCGACGACAAGGCCTTCGATTCGCTGGCGGCCAACCGCACGGTGCGCTTCGCCGATCCCTCGCGCTCGGTCACCGCGGCGCTGGGATACGGCGCGGCCGTGAAGTGGTACCTCAACGGCAACGTGCTGATCTACGCCTCGTATGAGAATACCGGCTTCACCGGCGGCGCGGGCAGCGCGCCCACCTCCGGAACCTCCGGCGCGAATCCCGTCGTGCGCGACCGCGAGTCGGAGCAGGTCGTTTCCCTCAGCGCCAACTTTGCATTTTAACCCCGATCCCGAGATTAGGAGACCTTCATGAACCCCCTCAAAAACAATTTCCGCAAGATCCTGGGCGTCGCCGCCCTGGGCCTGCTGGCGGGCGTCGCCTCGGCCAAGAACATCACCTTGCTCAACGTGTCGTACGACCCGACGCGAGAGCTCTACAAGGAGATCAACAAAAGCTTCATCTCCGGGTGGGAAGCGAAGCATCCCGGCGACAAGCTGACGATCCAGCAAAGCCACGGCGGCAGCGGCAAGCAGGCCCGCGCGGTGATCGACGGGCTCAAGGCCGACGTGGTCACGCTGGCGCTGGCCTTCGACGTCGGCGTGCTGAACACGCAGGCGAAGCTGGTTCCCCCGGACTGGGACAAGCAGCTGAAGCACAACAGCGCGCCGTACACCTCCACCATCGTCTTCCTCGTCCGCAAGGGCAACCCGAAGAAGATCAAGGACTGGAACGACCTGACCCGCAAGGGCGTGTCGGTGATCACGCCGAACCCGAAGACCTCGGGCGGCGCGCGCTGGAACTACCTGGCGGCCTGGGGGTACGCCCTGCGCCAGCCCGGCGGCAACGAGGCGAAGGCGCGCGACTTCGTGAAGGCCCTGTTCAAGAACGTCCCCGTGCTCGACGCCGGCGCGCGCGGCGCGACCACGACCTTCGTGCAGCGCGGCATCGGCGACGTGTTCCTGAGCTGGGAGAACGAGGCCTATCTGGCCGTGAACGAGCTCGGGGCGGGCCGGTTCGAGATCATCTACCCGAGCGTGAGCATCCTCGCCGAGCCCTCCGTCGCCGTGGTCGAGAAGGTCGCGAAGAAGAAAGGCACCACCGAGATCGCCAAGGCCTACCTGGAGTTTCTCTACACCGAGGAAGGGCAGGAAATCGCCGCGCGCCACTACTATCGCCCGCGCTCGGAGAAAGCTTTCGCGAAGTACAAGGCGAACTTCCCCGACCTGAAACTCTTCACCATCGATGAGGCCTTCGGAGGCTGGACCAAGGCCCAGAAGAAGCACTTCGACGACGGCGGTGAATTCGACCAGATTTACGTGAAATAAGCGGATCCCGGGAGGGTATCGCGGGAATCCGGGGCCTTCCCGGTTCCCGCCCCCGCTTCCCGGTTCTACATTTCCCGGTCTCCTTCGGCCCTCCGGCTTTTCGTTCCCAAGGATTTAGAATGCCCTTTTCGTTCAAAAAACGCAGCGTGCTCCCGGGGTTCGGGCTGACCTTCGGGTACACGCTGTTTTATCTGTCGCTCATCGTCCTGATCCCCATCGGGGCCTTGTTCCTCAAGAGCTCCACGTTGACCGGATCGGAGTTCTGGGCCACGGTCACGGCCCCCCGCGTGCTCGCCTCGTACCGCATCACCTTCGGGGCCGCGTTCATCGCCGCCTTCTTCAATCTGTTCGCCGGCCTGCTCATCGCCTGGGTCCTGGCCCGCTACGAGTTCAAGGGAAAAAGCATTCTCGACGCGCTCGTCGACCTCCCCTTCGCCCTGCCCACCGCCGTGGCCGGCATCGCGCTCACCACGGTGTTCTCCGTCAACGGGTGGCTGGGCAAGCCCCTGAACGCCCTCGGCATCCACGTGTCCTACACCCCCATCGGCATCATCGTCGCCATGATCTTCATCAGCCTGCCCTTCATGGTTCGCACGGTGCAGCCCGTGCTCGAGGACCTCGAAAAGGAGCTGGAGGAGGCCTCGGCCACGCTCGGCGCGACGCGCCTGCAGACCTTTCGCCGCGTGATCCTTCCCGTGCTGACGCCCTCGCTGTTCACCGGCTTCGCGCTGGGCTTCGCCCGCGCCCTCGGCGAATACGGTTCGATCGTCTTCATCGCCGGCAACATGCCCATGAAAACCGAGATCACCCCGCTGCTCATCATCACCAAGCTCGAGCAATACCAGTACGCCGAGGCCACCGCCATCGCCGCGGTCACCTTGATCATCTCCTTCGTCCTTTTGCTTTTCATCAACTGGGTCCAGTGGCATAACCGCCGCAAGTACTCGCTGTAACCGGAGCCCTTTCGCATGCCTTCCCCGATTTCCCCCGCCCCGGCCAAGAACGGCCCCGAGGTCCGGCAGCAAACGCCGCGCGCGCGCATGCGCGACGCCGTGGGCGAACCGCCCTGGATGCGCCGCCTGCTGATCGGCCTCGCGATCCTGCTGATCTCCGTCATTCTCCTGGTTCCCCTGGCGGCCGTTTTCCACCAGGCCTTCGCCAAGGGCGTCGACGGCTACATCGCGGCGATCACCGCGCCCGACACCCTGTCTGCCATCCGCTTGACCTTGCTGGCCTGCGCCATCGCCGTGCCCTTCAATGTGGTGTTCGGCGTGGCGGCGGCCTGGGCCATCGCCAAGTTCGACTTCAAGGGCAAGAACTTCCTGATCACCCTCATCGACATTCCGTTCAGCGTCTCGCCGGTGATCGCCGGCCTCGTGTTCATCCTGCTGTTCGGCGCGCAGGGGTACTTCGGGGAGTTTTTGTCGGAGCACGACATCCAGCTGGTCTTCGCGGTGCCCGGCATCGTGCTGGCCACGATTTTCGTGACCTTCCCCTTCGTGGCGCGCGAACTGATCCCGGTCATGCAGGCGCAGGGCACCGAGGAGGAGGAAGCCTCCATCTCCCTGGGCGCCGACGGCTGGAAAACCTTCTGGCGCATCACCTTGCCGAACATCAAGTGGGGCCTTTTGTACGGGGTGGTGCTGTGCAACGCCCGCGCCATGGGCGAGTTCGGCGCGGTGTCGGTGGTCTCGGGGCACATCCGCGGCGAGACGAACACTTTGCCGCTGCACGTGGAAATCCTCTACAACGAATACGACTTCAGCGGCGCCTTCGCCGTGGCCTCGCTGCTGGCCTTTCTGGCCGTCATCACGCTTATCGCCAAGAAATTCCTGGAGCGCGGCGTCCGCGCTGAAATCAAAGCCGCCGAGAACATGGTTCCGGAACAGGGAGCGCTTCACTCATGAGCATCAAGATCGAAAACGTCCGCAAGTCCTTCGGCAACTTCCACGCGTTGGACGGCGTCAACCTCGAGATCCCCTCGGGGGAGCTGGTGGCCTTGCTCGGCCCCTCGGGCTCGGGAAAGACCACGCTGCTGCGCATCCTGGCCGGCCTGGAGGCCGCCGACTCCGGCCGCATCCTGGTCGAGGGGCGCGACACCACCGAGGACCACGTGCGCGAGCGCCAGGTGGGCTTCGTGTTCCAGCACTACGCGCTTTTCCGCCACCTCACCATTTTCGAGAACGTGGCCTACGGCCTGCGCGTGAAGCCGCGCGCCACGCGCCCCGACAAGGACTATATCCACAGCCGCGTCACCGAGCTCCTGAAGCTGGTGCAGCTCGACTGGCTGGGCGACCGCTACCCGGCCCAGCTCTCCGGCGGCCAGCGCCAGCGCATCGCGCTGGCCCGCGCCTTGGCGGTGGAGCCCCGCCTGCTCCTCCTCGACGAACCGTTCGGGGCGCTCGACGCCAAGGTGCGGCTCGAGCTGCGCCACTGGCTGCGCCGCCTGCACGACGACCTGGGCATCACCAGCGTGTTCGTCACGCACGACCAGGAGGAGGCCATGGAGGTTTCCGACCGGGTCGTGATCCTCAACGCCGGGCAGATCGAGCAGGTCGGGACTCCGGAAGAGGTATACGACGCGCCCGCCACGCCCTTCGTCCATGAATTCCTGGGGCTCACCAACCTGTTCACGGGACACCTGCGCCAGGAAGTGCTGGCCGCCGGCCGCAACGTGAAGGTCACCGAGGAAACCGCGCTCGACGACAAGCAGGGCGCGCACGCCTACGTGCGCCCCTACGACTTCGAGGTCAGCCTCCAGGCCGACGGCGAGGATTACATCCCGGCAGAACTGCGCTTCGCGCAGACCATCGGGAACATCGTGCGCCTGCAATTCATAATCCCCGGCCGCGAGGAACCCGTGCGCGTCGAGCTCGAAAAGACCAAGTTCCGCGCCCTGCGCGTGGGCATCGGCGCCAAGCTCTTCCTCAAGCCCCGCCACGTGCAGATCTTCGTCAAGGACCGCAAGGACGCCGCCTGGGCCGGGACGGGGTCGTAAGGCTCCTGTCCCGTTTCACGCTGGGGTCATCTGGATTCGCGGAAGCGGTACGAGATTCCCAACCCAATCCAGTAAGCCCAGGAGCGGGCCACGTCTTCGGTGGCGGGAGTAATCAGGTTGCCGTCCAAAGTGATTCCTAAGCGATTGAACCGGAAGGTCCTGCCCAGGCCCACGAAAATTTCCCCGGCATTCCATCCATCTTTCAACCAGTAATCGTCCCCAGTCAGAGGGTCGCGACGAGACAAGGTCAGGAGATCATACGGTCCCTCCTCCCCGAAACGCACGAAGACGGGCGCGTAGGTAGCGCTTGCATAAAATCCCCAGGTAATGTGATGGTTATAGGAGATGCCGGGCTGCAAAATGACGTCGCGGGTGGCGAACCATTCCAAGGGTTGATTCTTCAGGCCGACGGTGAACTCCCGTATCTCATCCCCGATCCCGATTCCCAGGCTGGATTTCGAGGGAGAAAGGCCGGCCTGAAGGTCCAGGTGCCTGGAGAAGGACGCCTGCGAGACCCCGACGACAAAACACGCCAGGACGATGGGTTTAAATAAGCGCGATTCCATGATGTTCCTTTCGATGAATTCATGCCAAATCGGACCCTCGGGGCAACGCGCGGCGAGGGTCCCTGGGTTACCACGTCACGTAATCGAATGAGGCGATTTTTCCCGGAGCCACGGGCGCGTCGCCGATGCCGGAAGACGAGGTCGCCCGGAATTGAAGTCCCGCATGATCCACGGAGTGCAGGCTATACGAAGCGGCGGCGATCTTGAAGTTCCGGATATAGTTGTAGTCCACCGCCTTGATGTCTGGCGTCCAATTGTTATCGGCGGTGGGGATATAAGCCCGAACCTTCGCCCCCGCGACCGCCTCGCGTTCGCTGACATAGTCGTCGTTCTTGTACCATGAGCTTTGGGAATGGTGCACGACGCACTGCCGGGGATTGGTCGATGTGCAGTCTATCAAGTATACACGGACGCCGATCCGGGTCGCGTCCGTGTCATACCAGGAGGTTATTCCATACCGTGACCGGTGTTTTTCGAACTGGGTTTCTCCACCCGTGGATTTATAGACGAGGATGTTGAAATCGTGCCAGGATCTCCCGATCATCTTGTAGGGGTACTGGCGATCGCTCGCCTGACCTTCGGGCCACCATCTCCAATCGGTGCGTTTGGCCAGGTAAGGGACAGAGTCTGGCCGGGAAGTGGAAATTTCCTCGGACTTCCTGCAGCGAGATTTAAGCGTCGCCTCATTGAAAACCAGGGAGTCGTTCAAATAAATGGTTCCGTAGGCGTTCCAGAGGGCAAGTTCCAGTTCGTCGCAGGAATAGTCGAGTGGTTTCCAAAGGCTCTCGGTATAGGCGGGATCCGCCAGTTTTTCTTCCAGGCCTTGAACGGCCCGGGCGAGTTCCCCGGTGTCGTAGAAGGTGGTCTTAAGCGTGGATAGTTCGGCAGCCGCGCTTCCCTTGGCAAAGGCCCGGGTGTCGGAATCCCATGAAAAACTTTTTTCGTGGAACCTGTCTTCGAGATCGTCCCGTCCATCGGGATCCGTGGTGCAGGCCATGAGAAACGCAAAGCTGAAGAGCGAAATGAACATTCTGGGTAAGGTGAGCATGAAACGGCCTTTCGTAGGTGTAAAGGTGTGTTGAGAAGCCTGAGAGCAATGAGGATTTGCGCTGCCTGTATTCAGGAAAAAGCGAGGGGCGGCCTTGGCTCATTGTTCGGGAGCGAAGGCGCGCTTGCCTACCACGTCACATAAGTGGGGGAGATGATCGCCGTAACCCGCGTCTCCGGCGTCAGGCCCGAAGAAGAACTGGCGCGGAACTGCAGGCCGGCATGATCCACGGAATGCATCGAATACACGGCGTCGGATATTTTCAGGGTGACCGGCTGGATGCTGACTCCTTCTTTGGAGATCCGGACGGCGCCTGTAACGGCCTCCCGCTCCGAGGTGTAGTCATCGTTGGCGTACCAATTGGTCTTGGACTGGTTATAGGAGCATAGCGTCCCGGTCACGTCCCGGCCGCAGTCGAACAGGTAGATGCGCACCCCGATGCGCGTTGCGTCCGTGTCGTACCAGGCGGTCACGCCCAGCCGCGAACGTTGCTTTTCGAACTGGGTTTCCCCGCCGGTCGATTTGTAAACCGACAGGTTGAAGTCGTCCCACGAACGCCCGATCATCTTGTAGGGGTATTGCCGGTCGCTGACTTCGGTTTCGCTCCACCATTTCCACGCGCCCTTGCCAAGCGGGGAGTCCGAGCCCGCGGATTCCCCCGCGCTCTCGGTCAAGCGGCAACGCGCCTTCAGCATTCCCTCATCGAATACCACCGAGTCGCCGAGCAGCACGGTCCCATAGGCGTTCCAAAGGGCCAGGTCCAGTTCGTCGCAGGAATAGTCCAGCGGCTTCCACAGGCTGTCGGTGAAATCCGCATCCTCCAGGCCCTCTTCCAGTTGCCGGATGGCGCCAGTCAACGCTTCCGCGGTCTGGAAGCGCGTTTGCCGCGCGCTGACGGATGCCACGGCGCTTTGCTTGGCCAGGGAATTCCGGCCGGCATCCCAAGAGAAATTTTTCTCGTGGTAGCGGTCTTCATCAAGCGTGGGGGCGGCGCCGACGCCTTGGGATTGCTCGGAATTGCAGGCGGCGAGAACGCCTGACATCAGGATGGCGAAGGCGCCGCAGGACAAAAAACGTTTTCTTGTTTTCATGGTATGTCCCCTTGTGGTTGTCGGGCCGATAGTGGCCCGCCCGGGACTTGAGCAATCCGGGTGCCGAAGATTTTTTCCCCGTTATTGGCACCGGATTCTCGAAATCGAAGCGCGCGTGATCCATGCGCGTGAAAATCGGTGGAGCCGCCGGGCCCGCGAGGCGGGCACGGTTTCGTGCCTTCAGCGGGGACGCAGCCAGAAATAGGACGTGGGGCGCTCGTTCTTCCTGAACAGGAGCGCATGGGATTCCCCGGCGGAAGTGTAGGCGAGCACGGGACCCCGGAGATTCTCCAACAGGCCTCTATACACCTGGGTGGTCCTTCCCTTGACGCTGCAAATATCCCAGCGCCCTTCGTTCATGCGGATGACGCGCAGGCGCACGCTTTGAGGAAGAGGGTTCACGATGGCAAGGGCTCCGCCCCGGGCCAGAAGCGTCAAGCCATCGGCCGTACCCGCGGAGTAGGCCGTATCCGGCGGCAGAACGTTTTCCCGATGGTCGCGGTACCTTCGCCGCACGATGTGCAGCGACTTCCCTTCCACTGGAACAAAGAAGGTGATGGAAGTATCCAGGGATTTGAACTCCAGGAGGCGTGGTGGGGACACATATACCCCCACGACTTCCGTCCAGGAGCGGACTTTTCGACGGTAGGGAATTTCCCACGCAAGGGCACGGGCGTTTTTGAGCGTTCGCGACAGGACCACCGAATCGCTGGTCCACAGGCAAAGCACGGTCGAATCGAACGCGGCTCGACCCGAGTAATATTCCATGGAGAGGGACCCCAAGGAATCGTCCAGCCATATCGAACGGTCGGCGTTGGTGGGGGATGAAGAATCGGCCGTGAACTTGAAGGCCTCCAGTTCGGACAGGCCCGGAGAAAGCGCCGGCAGGGAATCCATCAGGTAGAATTCAGGCCGTGGCGAAAACCCCTCCAGGCCGGCGAAGAGGCGCATATGGTAGTCCCGCAAGAAAAGGGCCGCGGCGAAGGCGGCGAGCGGCAAAGTGGCCCAAAGGGTGGTACGGGAAAACATGGCGGGCCAAAAAGCAACCCGCATGCCATGTTCCCCTCACGCCTGAAAAATTCGATTCGCGGGGTTTGGGTTCGTGATGCTTCCAGAACGGGTCAGGCGGTGCATCCACGTTTTGCGCGCCTTCGCGCGCCTGCCGGCCGCGTGTTCGGTTCGAGGAGGACGGGAAGGCCGGCGCCCCCGAATCCTTCTTATTCGCGGAACTTGAATTCGACGCCGAGTTCGCCCTTGTAGAAGGCGTCCTCGCTGAGGTCGTTGAAAAGCGTCTCGCGGGACACGGCCAGGTTCATGGCCATGGCCTTGCTGACTTCCCAGTTCAGGCCCGCGACCCAGACGGACCCGTTCACCGTCAGGGCGTCTTTGACCAGCAGGTCGGACTGGATGTAGATCGTCTGGTATTGGTTTCGGGAAGCCAGGCCGAAAAGGAAATGGCGCCGAAGTTGTCGGTCTTCCTGTCGCGCACTTGCCGCACATAGGTCGTGTCGAAGTCGTCAATGGTGCCCTGATAGTTCCAGTTTTCGTTGACCGAGTCGGTCACCACAGTGGAATACCGGTGCATGCCCGCGGCCGGGGCCACGCGAAAATGCACGACGGGCGTGGTGAACGTGACGCCGAACCCGATCAATCCGGAATACGGGCCTTGCAAGGCCTTGGGGCCCAGGTTTCCCGAAAGGAAGATGTCGAAGTGACGGTTGACCACGCCCCGCAGGTCCAGTCCCGCGTTGAAGCGGGTCCGGGACACGACGTAGTTGCCCGGGGAGGTATGCCAGACGTCGATCCGGTTCGAGGTGAACGGGTCCGCCCCGTAGGTCGTGTCGCCGTTGAACCGCGCCTGCAAGTTCGCGTCGGTTTCACGCTGCTGCCCCAAGCGGAAACCGATGGACGCATACCCTTCCTTCCCCGCGGTGTTGAGGGCGGGAAGGATCGGGGGGGCCATGGTCTCGCCGCGCGCCTTGAGGATGTAGTGGTTCGTGGTGATTATGGCGCATCCGGAAAACAGCCAGGAGGCGCCCGCCAGGAAAGCTAGCGCGAGGCGGGAAGAAGGCCGGGGGGTGGCGTCGCGCGCAGGCATCATGATCCTACAATATTAAATAACGTCACGGTTCACCGCTGAAAAATTCCGCCCCCGTTAACCTGGGTTAAGGCGCCGGAGGCAATAAAAAAGCCCCCGGACCGGGGGCTTGAAGGGGCTTGAAAGAGCGTCGCGAAGGAGGGGTCATTCCCCTTCGACGACCTGCTCCTGCTGCGACTTGCAGTTAATGCACATCTTCGCCGTGGGAACGGCCTCGAGGCGCGCCTTGGGGATCAAAGTGCCGCACTTTTTGCAAATACCGAAGGTGCCCGCGCGCACGCGGTCCAGGGCTTCCTCGATATAGTACAGGAAGCGGCCCTCGCGGCTGGCGAGATGGAAGGCCTGCTCGCGATCCTGCGTTTCGGTGGCGTGGTCGGCGAGGTGGTAGGCGTGGCTCGACAGATCGCCGGCCCCGTCCTTCGAGTTCAGGCGCAGGGCGTTGTCTTCGAGGTAGGACTGTTCCTGCAGCAAGGTTTCCTTCTTGCTGTTGAGGAGATTTTCGAAGAATTTGAGCTCTTCCTTGTTGAGGCGCTTGCGGCCGCTGGTGTCCGGCGCCATCGGCGCCCGGAGGTGCTTCGACTGGTCGCGCTTGGGGGCCTTCACGGCCGACTGCGCGGGCATGGACGACACCACGACGGCCTTGGACTGCGCGACGCTCTTCGTAGCCGGGGCCTTCGTGGCGGGTTTCACGACCTTCTTGGGCGCGGGCTTGGCCGCCGCCTTTTTGACCGGCTTCGCCGCCGCTTTTTTCACGGCTTTCTTGACGATTTTCTTCACGGCTTTTTTCGGCGCGCTTTTCTTCGCGGCTTTCTTGGGGGCCGCCTTCTTCACGGTTTTCTTGGCGGGCTTCTTCACCGGCTTCGCGGGCTTCTTCGCGTTTTTCTTTGCGGACTTCTTCATGTCGTGATCCCTTTCAGAAAACCCCGCTTTGTCGAAGCGGTCCTTATTCCCGTTAATCGGCCTTCCGCACGAAGATGCGGGCCTTTTCGCCTTCGACATCCATGTCGCTGGAAGCGCCTTCGGCGGCACCATCGAACAGGACGGCCGCGGCTAAAACTTCCGCGCTAATATAGCCAAGATGGGATTCCACCGCTTGCCGTAACTGGCCGGAAACCCCGTCCAGCCGCACGAGGACACGATCCGTGACGGCGAGGCCGGACTCCTTGCGGAGGTTCTGAATGCGGCTAACCAGTTCTCGCGCAAGCATTTCCAGACGCAGGGGCTCGTCGATCGCCACGTCCAGCGCGACCGTGAGATCGGCGGTGGCGGTGACGGCCAGGTCGGGGGAAACCTCGCGCACGAGGATAAGGTCGGGGGCCGTGATCGTCGTTTCCCCAAGCATCCATTCCTTTCCGCCCAGGATCTCGCGGATCTCGGAGTGGGACAGGGCCGAGATCTTGCCGGCGACGTCCTTCATGGCCTTCCCCAGGCGCTTCCCCAAGGTCTGGAAGTTGGCCTTGGCCTTGTAGGTCACGAAGGATTCCTCGTCCAGCGTGACCTCGACGTCCTTGACGTTCAGCTCGTCCTCGATCAGTCCCTTGAGCGACTCGATCCAGGCCTTTTGCTCCGGGCCGCGCACGACGACGATCAGGCGCGCCAGCGGCTGGCGGTTCTTGATGTTCCGCTCGGCGCGCAGGCCGCGGCCCAGCACCACGGCCTCGCGGGCCAGGGCCATCTTCGCGTTGAGGGCCTCGTCGAACAGCGACGCGTCGAATTCGGGATAATCCGCGTGGTGAACGGACGAAGGAGCGGTCGCCGAGCCCGTCGAGGCGCCCGCCACCTCACGCACCAAAACCTGATAAATTTCTTCGGACAGGAACGGCAGGAACGGGGCCAGGGTCTTGGAGAAATCCACCAGCACCTTGTACAGCGTCGCGTAGGCGTCGTTCTTGTCGCCGTCGTTCTCCGATTTCCAGAAGCGCCGGCGCGAGCGGCGGATGTACCAGTTGGTGAGGTCGTCGATGAACTCGACGAGCGCCGGCACCACGTTGTACAGGCGGTAGGCCTCCATCTCGACCTTGACCTTGCGCAGCAGGGCCTGAAGATCCGAAAGAATCCAGCGGTCCAGTTCGTTCCGCGAAGGGCGTTCCTGGCCGGGTTTCCACGTCAGCTGTCCCTTCGAAGCGTCGGCGTTGGCGTAGGTCGTGAACAGCGAGACCGCGTTCCACAGGGGGAGCAGTACGGCGCGGGTGATGTTCTTCACGCCCGCCTCGGAGAACTTTAGCTCCTCGCCCTTCACGGCGGCGGAGTCGATCATGAACAGGCGGATGGCGTCGGCGCCCGTGCGGTCGATCAGCTCGTTGGGATCGGGATAGTTCCGCAGGCGCTTGCTCATCTTCTGGCCGTCCTCGGCCAGGATGATCCCGTTGACGATCACATTCTTCATCGCGGGCTTCTGGAACAGCGCCGCGGAGAGCACGGTCAAGGTGTAAAACCACCCGCGCGTCTGGTCGAGGCCCTCGGCGATGAAATCGGCCGGGTAATTGTTGCCGAAGGTCTCGCGGTTCTCGAACGGGAAGTGGTTCTGGGCGTAGGGCATCGCGCCCGACTCGAACCAGCAGTCCAGCACCTCGGGCGTGCGCTTGTAGGCCTTGCCGTTCGGGTCGAAGGTTTTCTTGTCCGAGGTGCGGATGACGAGCGCGTCGACAACGTGCTTGTGAAGATCCTCGACCTTCACGCCGGTCAGGGCCTCGAGTTCCGCGCGCGAGCCGACGCAGATCATGTCCCCGTCTTCTTCGTTGATCCACACGGGAATGCAGGTGCCCCAGAAACGGTTGCGCGAGAGGTTCCAGTCGCGCGCGCCGTCGAGCCACTTCCCGAAGCGCCCGTCGCGGATGTGCTCCGGCACCCAGCGGATCTGCTGGTTGGAATCGATCATCCACTGCTTCAGCGTCTTCGTCACGCCTTCGGCGTTGGTGATCTCCTTGTCGAGCGCGAGGAACCAGTTCTTCTGCGCGCGGTAGAGGAGGGGCACGTCGGTGCGCCAGCAGTGCGGGTAGCTATGCTCGAAGGTCTCGTGACGGAACACGCGGCCCTCTCCCCCGTTTTCACCTTTAAGGCGGTGCAGGATATGCTTGTCCGCGTCCTTCGCGCCCATCCCTTCCCATTCGGGCACCAAGTGGGTGAATTTGCCCTCGGCGTCAAGGGGATCCCACAGGCCCAGCCCCTCCTGCATGCCCAGCTGGAAGTCCTCCTCGCCGAAGCTCGGGGCGATGTGCACCGCGCCCGTGCCGTCGGCGTCGCTGACGAAGTCCGCCGTGAAGATCGAGTATTGTTTTTCGCTCATGTAGGGCGCATACTCGAACAGCGGCTTGTAGCGCCTGCCCGCGAGTTCCGAGCCCTTCACCGTCTTCAGAACCGTGCAGCCCTCGTCGAAGTACGCGAGGCGGCGCGACTCCGCGATCCAGAACTTCTCGCCCTTGTGATTCACGAGCGCGTAGTCCAGGTCGGCCTTCACCGCGATGGCCAGGTTGCTCGGCAGCGTCCAGGGCGTGGTCGTCCACACCAGGAGGGATTCGTCCGTCCCCTCAAGAGGAAAGCTCAGCACCACCGAGGGGTCCTGGCGCATGCGGTAGCCCTGGTTCACCTCGAAGTTGCTCAGCGGGGTCGCGAGCGCGGGGCTGTACGGCTGGATGCGGTAGCCCTGGTAGATCAGGCCCTTCGCGAAGCACTGCTGGAACACCCACCACACCGATTCCATGAAGTCGGCGTCCATGGTCTTGTACTCGTTGTCGAAGTCGACCCAGCGGCCCATGCGCGACACCGTGCGGCGCCATTCCTTCGTGTACTTCAGGACTCCTGCCCTGCAGGCCTCGTTGAACCCGCCCACGCCATAGGTTTGGATGTCGCGCACCGTGTGCAGCTTCAGCTCGTCCTGGATCAGGCTCTCGATCGGCAGGCCGTGGCAATCCCAGCCGAAACGGCGTTCCACGCGAAAGCCCTTCATCGTCCAGTAGCGCGGCACGATGTCCTTGATCGTCCCCGCGAGCAGGTGCCCGTAGTGCGGCAGGCCCGTCGCGAACGGCGGCCCGTCGAAGAACGCGAAGCTCTTCGAGGCCGGGCGGCGGCGCACGCTCTCGCGAAAGGCATCGTCCTTCTCCCACAGCGCCAGGATGCGCTCTTCGAGGGTCGGGAACGAAACGTCGGGGCTCAGGGAACGAAACATGCGATTTTTCTCGATTTTAACGGGTTTTAAGCCACCCAAGGCATGAAATTTAGCCATTTTCGGACGGGGATGGGCGCCTCGGCAACCGCGGCCGCCGGGTCGATGGCGCTTCCCCGGGGGGCCCATCCTGTTGCGTTCGTCACGGTTGCGTCCTAGATTCGCATTGTTTCGTTCCGTCCGTCACGAATGGGATTCCTGAAAGGATTCCTTGTAGATTCCCGGGCATGAAAAAAAGCATCGGATTTCTCTCGCTCGGCCTTTTGTTCGCGGCTTGCACCCACGACTCGGAAACCATCCCCTTCGACGCGTCCGCGTATGCCGTGGACTTCGGACCCGGCGACAACCGGGTATTGCTCCATCGCGTGATGCTGGTCCGGAGCGATTCCGGCAAGCCCGATTCGAGCTGGTGGATTAACGGAATCCAGAAAGTCGCGTTCGAAAAGGACACGTTGTTCCACGGTACCCGGGCGCTTGTCTTTTCCATCACGAACTGGGAAACTTTCGCGGACAGCATCCAGACCTTCCGGAACCGCCGGCTTCTCGTTCAGGAGGGAGACAGCCTTTTCGAGTATGAGTTCAAAGGCGGGTACGTCCCGGGCCTGGTGGGCCTGATGAAGGGCTCCGCCCTGGACACGGCGGTTTTTTCGGACCGGGTGCTTCAGTCGGTATTTCCGCTCGGCATCGGAACGCGATGGTTCGTTCGCCCGGACGGAAATCCCTGGGGCCATGCGTCGCTGGAAAAGGAGTATGTCGGAAAAACGATTTGTGGTTTCTACGACCAAGTCTATGAATGCGGGATTTTCACGACCCACACGATGGAAGGGCAGCCGCTCCAGATATTGGTATCCCGCGTCGGAGTCATGTCGGCGAGTATTTATTTCGAAGCGATTCATGTCCCGCGCGACAGCCTGAACCCTCCCCATACGATTCGCAGATATGAAAACTATGACTTGCACAAAATCAACGCGACGGACGCGGAAATCGAAGCGATGAAGCAGGAGTATATGAAGTAGAGCGCCGTTCGATCGTGCGGGGAACGGAATGACGCCCGTCCAGTGCCCGCGTAGGCCCGATGCGAGGACCGGGCGCAGGCGCCATCGATCGCCCCGCGTGAGACCCGGGCGCCCCGCCTTACCAGCCCTGTGAGCTGGAACTGTCGGTGGGGTCGAAGCGGATTGCCCAGCCGGCGCAAATCACCGAGGCCCAGCAATTGCGGCTCAGGCTGATCCCCTCCCGTCGGCAGGTCAGTTGCTTCACGGCGTCGGCGTCGCGCCGGGTCGCCTTCACCCGCACGCCTTCGCGGGCTTCGTCCTCCGTCGCTGAGCCGAAGTAGAGGTTCCGGCGGCAGGACACGGCCTCCACGCGCCCCAGCGTTTCATGGCGGCGCTTGACGGGCCCTTCGACGACATCCACGCGTTCGTATTTCTCCCGCTGCGCGGGCGTGAGGTCGCGGTAGCTCGGGGTGGAGGCGCACGCCGCGAGGAGCAGGCCCGCAATCATGACCGAGGAAATTTTTTTCATGGCGCTTCCAAGAATAAATCCGCGAGGCGGACGACTCGAAAATGCCTGAATCCGTCAAATAAGCCGAAAACGCTTTAAATCCCCCGCGCCAAGGCGCATCTTTCAGGGGTGCCGAAAGTTTTCCATGATCCCCGCGAGGGCAAGACCCTGGTTCTGTGCCCGATCGGCATCGGCAATTTCATCATGGCGACGCCGGCGCTCAAGGCGCTGTCGGAAGCCCTGGGTCCCGGTCGCGTTTCGCTGCTGGCCCTGAAGTCCGGCATCGCCGCGATGGGCGAGAGCAGCGGGCTGTTCGGCGAGGTGCTCGCCTGGGATCCCGACAAGGACGGGCTTCGCCGCGGCCTCTCCTTGCTACACTCGGTGCGGGCCCAGAAATTCACGCACAGCCTCGCGCTGTTTCCCTCGTCGCATTGGAAGTTTTCGCTGTTCGACGGCCTCACGGGCGCCGCGTTCCGCATGGGGTTTCGTTACCCGCACCAGCGGGCTCCCGAATGGATTCAGGATTATTCCATCCCCCTGCGCCCGGTCCACGACACGCTGCAGAACCTGCAGCTGGTCTCGACGTTTCTGCGGGACCCGGTCGAGAAGGCCGGCGCGCCCTTCCTGCCCTTCGCGGCGCTCGCTCCCGAGGGCCTTCCCGCGACGCCGTTCTTCGCGTGTCATCCGGGCTCGAGCGCCGAGCGCGGCATGGGCGACAAGCGCCTGCCTCCGGAGGTTTTTTCCTCCTGGATCCGCAGCCTGCACCAGGCCACGGGCTGGCCGTGCGTGCTGGTGGGCGGGCCCGAGGAGCACGCGCTGCGCGCGGCGGTGGCGCTGGATTGCAAGGACGCGCTGGTCAAGGTGGACACGCGCTCGATCGAGGAAACCGCCGGCGTGCTGCGCGGGGCGAAATTCTTCCTGGGCAACGACAGCGGCTTGATGCATATCGCCGCCGCGGCGGGCACGCGCTGCGCCTCGTACTTCGGCCCCACCGACGAGCGCCGCACCGGACCGTACGGCTACTGGGAAACCGTGGACGGCCCGAAAGGGCCGAGCCCGCGCCATCTGATCCTGCGCCGTCCCGGCAAGGCGTTCGGCCCCGCGTGGACGCTCGACACGGTGGGGCTCAATCCCCCGCTCGATCCCCACGAGGGCGGGGCCGCGCGCTGGTACCCCGATGTTCCCGCCACGGCCGCGGAGCTCCAGAACTGGGTCGAATCGTTATAGTTCCCCCTCGCATTTTTGGGTCTATCCCGGGGCGTTAAGCGCATTTCAGGCCGGTACGGTATATTAGCGGGAACCTGTCAGGATCTTCAATGCTTCAGTATCCGTATTTGCGACTCTTCGCGTTGTCGCTCTTGGGATGGCTCTTCGGGCTCGCGCCCGGCCAGGGCCTGCGCCCCTGCGCCACGGTCGAATCCGTTCTCGGGCCGGCGTGGGACACGGCCGCGTCCTACCCGTCCCTGAATATCGTGCTGGTCTGGGGCGAGCGCGACTCTGGCCGCCCCCTGACGGATCACAACTGGCCGCAGTTCGCCACGGAGTGGGAGGTCCTGCTTCGAAAAGTTCCGAACGCGACGGTATCGCGGGCCTACTATTTTCCGAGCGCCCAGCAATGGGCGGATGCGGACATCGTGGTGTTCTACATGCGCACGCACACCTTCCGGCAGGAAGCGCCCGTGGATTTGCCGACGCCGCCCGCCGCCGGGAGTTACACCTGGGGCGCCCCCCAGTTCGCGGCCTTGGACGACTATCTGCAGGGCGGCGGCGGCGTGGTGATCATGCACTCCGCCACCTACCCAGACGTCAGTTACGAAAATGAATGGGTGAAACGGGCGGGCCTTTCCTGGAAGCAGGGCACCACCACTTTCCGCGAAGGCAACCTGATACTCCGCAAGGCAGCCGCCGCCGCCGCGCACCCCATCATGATCGGCATGCCGGATACCATGCACTTCCTGGACGAGACCTATTACCCGATGATGAAGACGCCCGATTCCCTTTCGGCCCCCGTCACCGTTCTGGCCAGTTCCAATGAGACCTTCAATAGCCAGACCTCGGCGCAAGCGGCATTGTGGACCTTCTCCCCGCCGGGCAAGCCCGGCAAGGTTTACGGTTTCATCATGGGCCACTTAGGCGCATCTTTCAACGACCCGCTTTTCCGGGGGATTCTGATGCGCGGCATGGCTTGGGTGGGCAACACCGAATTCAGCCGCTTCCGCCCGGCGGTATATAGCGGTGCTTCCTTTAGCGGCCAATGCTCCACGCCGGTGGGCGTTCGCGCCGGGACTCCTTGGAAACCAGCCGTCCGCGCGAAGGAGGCGGACGGGGCCGCGACGTTTGAATGGAAAGGGAAACCTCGCCAAAGCGACGGGCGGGTTCGTAAGGGCGGCTCGCGAGCCGTCCCTACGTCACCCGCCCGGGTCCCAGGAACCTTCGATCCGCAATAATTTCTTCTTGATCTCGATCCCGCAAAATCCGTAGCCGCCGATCGCCCCGCGCGCCGCCAGCACCCGATGGCAGGGCGTGAACAGCATGAGCGGGTTGGACCCGCAGGCCGTGCCCACGGCGCGGGCGGCGCGCGGGTGCCCGATGCGCTCCGCGATCTCTCCGTAGCTGCGGGTCTCGCCGAAGGGGATTTCCTCGATCGCCTTCCAGACCTTGAGCTGGAACGCGCTGCCGCGCGCTTCTCCCCGCGGCAGGCGCGGCAGGGGCTTCCCCTGTTCGAAGAAGGCGCGCACGGCCTTTTCCACCGGAGCGAAGAAGGCGGGATCCTTTTTCCAGTCGCGCGGCACGGAGATCGTTTCGGCGGGCGTGGAGAGCGCGGCGGAAACGAGGCCGCGGGCGTCCGCCGCGATCAGCAGGAAGCCGACCGGGGTGGCGACGCGGGCATACCGGATCATGCCGCGCTGGGCGCGGCTTCGACGGCGCGCCGGCGGCGCGACAAGGCGCGATTCCCGAGCTGGCCGCAGGCGGCCATGGCGCTGTCGCCCTTGGTGCCGCGGATGCGGCAGGCCTGGCCCGCGTCCATCAGCGCGCGGAAAAAGGCGGAGACGCTTTCGGGAGCCGGCCGGGCGTACGGAGACTCGCGGCGGGGGTTGTACGGGATCAGGTTCACGGTGGCGCGCAGGCCGCGCAGGTATTCCGCCAGCGCGAGCGCGTCCTCGCGGGAATCGTTGACGCCGGCGATCAGCACGTATTCCGCGAAGATGAAGTCCTGCGGGCGCGGCAGGGGCCAGCGCTGGAGCGCGGCCTTCAGCTCCGCCATGTCCCATGAACCGTTGACGGGCATCAGGCCGTCGCGCACTCCGTCGGTGGGCGCATTGAGCGACACGGCGAGGCGCAAATGGCGCAGGCCGCCTTCGGACAGGGGCTTTTGCGCCAGCTCGGCCAGGCGCAGAATGCCGGGGACGTTGCCCACCGTGGAGATGGTGATCGAACTCAGCGGTATGCAGAGCCCCCTCTGGTCCGCCAGGATCCGGACCGCCGTGATGACCGCGTCCAGGTTATCGGTCGGTTCGCCCATCCCCATGAACACGATGTTCTCGATGGGTTCGTTCAGGATCTTGCGCGCGGTGAACACCTGCGCGACGATCTCACCGGAGGTGAGGTTTTTAAGGAATCCCATCTGCGCGGTTTCGCAGAAGCGGCATCCCATCTTGCAGCCGACCTGCGATGAAACGCACAGGGTCTTGTATTGCCGCATGGGGATCACGACGCTCTCGGTCTCGAGGCCGCCTTCCAGCTTCATCAGGAACTTGTAGGTGTCGCCGTCGCCCTGCTTGTCGGTGACCGGAGGCGGCGCCAGCCGGAAGCGTTCCGCGGCCTTTTGCGCGAGGCGGGGGTTGGCTTCAAAGGCGGGCAGCGAGGCCGGGTCGAACGTCCCGTGGCGGTATAGCGCCTGGAACACCGCGTCTCCGTGGAAGGTTCCCTTGCCGGGCTTCTCGTGCAACAGGCCCATCTCGGCGCACAAGGCTTCGTGGGTCAGGCCGAGGATGTCAAGGGGGGAGGACATGGGGAGGAAAAGATAAAAGTTGGGAGTTGGGTGTTGGGAGTTGGGGGTTAAACGAAGAAACATCCCTCAAAATCGTAAAAACAAAGGATTACAAGATTCCCAAACCGATTAGAAAGGCCAGAACCAGAAGGAGGATCGCGACGAGGAGTTGCAGGGAGCGGTAAGTGACCTTGGGAAACAGGCGGGCGCCGAAGAAGGCGCCGATCCAGGCGCTGAGCACGGCGGCCGCGAGCAATCCGGCCTGGGACCCGGCCGAAGAAAAATGTTTCATGTAGAAGGGGATGCGCGTCAGGTCGACGAGGCAGGCCAGCGCCACGCCCGTGCCGATAAAAGCCGGCTTGGTAAGCCCGGCGCGCAGCAGGAACGCGCTGCGGAGGGCGCCCTGCTGTCCGGAGAGGCCGCCGAAGAATCCACTCAGGGCGCCGCCGACGGGAAGCCAGCGCGGCGGGAAGGCAAGCTTCGAGAACGAAGGAAGAATTTCCAGCATGGCGAAAACCGCCAGCAAAAAGGCGATGCACAGGTTCACCGGGGTGATGAAATGCTCCGAGCCGAACAAGCCGTAACGCGCCAGCGGCGGCGAAGCCTCGAGCCGGCCCAGGCACCAGGCGCCCAGCAGCGCGGCGGGAACGGCCGCCACGCCGAAGCGCCAAACGGTTTTTCCATTGGCGTGCCGGCCCGTCAGCGCCAGCTTGAACAGATTGTTGGCCAGATGCACGAAGGCCGTCATCGCGATGGCCGCGGGGACCGGGAAAAACACGGCGAAGGCGGGGAGCAGCAAGGTCCCGAGTCCGAAGCCCGAAAAGAAGGTAAGGCAGGAAGCGGCAAGGGCCACGCTGCACACGAGCCAATATTCCATGCCGGAAGCTTAAGCCTTCAGCGAGAAGGGCGTGAAGTCCGTGTTCGTATCGTAATAATCCTCGTCCTCGGCCTTCTTCAGGAAACCGACGATGCGGTAGGTCACGGGGGTCATGACGATCTCCCAGCCCGTCTTGAACAAATACTGGACGATCGCGACCTTGACGACGTCGCCCGTGGCCCAGATGCCGTAGAACGCGATGAAGTAGAACAGCGACGAGTCGACCAGTTCCCCGACCAAGGTCGAACCGATGGTGCGGGTCCACAGGTGCTTGCCCTTGCTGAAGATCTTCATCTTCGCCATCACATAGCTGTTGGAAAAACTGCCGCACCAGAAGGCGACCATCGATCCCGCGGCGATGCGCCAGGCGTTCCCGAAGACGCCCTCCAGCTGACCCTGATAGGTCCGCATGAAGGCGCTGTTCGAGGGCGGCAGGTTCACCACGATCCAGGCCATGAGCGACGCGAAGGCCAGGGCCCCGAAGCCCGCCCACACCACGCGGCGGTCGCGCCCGTAGCCATAGACCTCGGTGAGGATGTCGCCGAAGATATAGGAGATGGGGAAGAAAAGCACGCCGGCGCCGAAGGTCACGGTACCGAGCAGGGGCAAGGTCACCACGGCCTGCTTCGCCGCACCGATGAAATTCGAGCACAGCAACACCGTCACGAAGGCGGCCATGACGAATTCGTAATATCTATAGCTGCGACGGGTGGTCATGGGGGGAATAATACTCTCCGCGGGCTGTACTTCGTCGTTGTTGGTTGTTGGTTGGGGGTATGGAATCAGGGCGGGCGGGTGCCCGCCAAATCAAAAAAAAGAAGAAGGCGGGAAAATTTTTTGAATCCGTTCACCCTGAGCCTGTCGAGGGGGGAGAATGGGAGTAGCTTAATGGCATGGGACTCGGGATTCGGGGGGCTTTGGCCTTGTGCGTCTGCGCGGCGCCGGTGGTGTCGTTCGCCCAGTCCTTCACGCGCCTGCAATTGAATACCCAGTTTTATTCCGAAGGCATCGTCACCGCCGACCTGAACAAGGACGGCGTGGTGGATATTTTGGCAGGGGATATTTTGGCAGGGCCGTATTGGTATCCCGGTCCTTCCTTCCAAACGAAACTGGCCTTTCGCACGCCCCGGGCGACCCCGTTCGCAACCTCGGGCGATTCCGACTGCTATGCGTTGTTCGTGTCCGACTTCAACGGGGACGGCTGGCCCGATATTCTGTCCTTCCGCACCGGCGGCGGCGCGGAGGCGGTATGGTATCAAAACCCCGGCAACCCTTCCGGGTCCACGGGCGTTTGGACGGAGCGTTTGGCCCATGGGAACGTGGACAGCGAATCCCCGGCCTTCGTCGACGTGAACGGCGACGGCCGTCCCGAGATCGTCACCACGTCGGCGCGCTACGGAGGCTGGGTGGCCTTCGATCCCGTCAACCCCAACGCCGCCTGGACGTTCCGTTCGGTGACCGCGCAGGGGCCGGCCACCTGGGATCAGTTCACCCATGGCACGGGCGCGGGCGACGTGAACGGCGACGGCCGGATCGACCTGTTGTTTCCCGAAGGGTGGTGGGAGCAGCCGGCCGCCTCCACCCAGGTCTCGTGGACGCACCATGCTGTCCCTTTCTGGGGCCAGGAACTCGCGGGAGAAGGCTACGGCGGCGCGCAGATGCATGTTTACGACGTGGACGGCGACGGGGACAACGACGTCGTGACCTCGCTGCAGGCCCACGGCTGGGGCTTGGCATGGTTCGAGAACCAGAACGGCGCCTTCACCAAGCGGATGATCCTTAATACCCGCGCCGACACGGCGCTTTACGGCGCTGCGTTTCCGCAGTTGCACGCCGTCGCGCTGGCCGACCTGGATGGCGACGGCCTGAAGGACATCGTGACCGGCAAGCGCAAGGGCGCGCACGGGAACGGCCTCGGCACGACGGAGTTGAACGCCGCGCCGGTTCTCTATTGGTTCAAGCTGACGCGGCCGGCGGGGCAACCCCCGCGCTTCGAACCGCGGCTCATCGACTCGGCCTCGGGCATCGGGACGCAGATCACGGTGGCCGACGTGAACGGCGACGGCCGTCCCGACATCCTGACCGCCGCGCGGCAGGGAGCCTTCGTGTTCCTGAACCAGATGGCCGTCTCTACGCGGCGTGGGTGGGGGCCCGGATTTACCCCGCCGTTTCGCGGCGACTTCGTTCCCCTCGATCGCGACGCGGCCGGCCGCAAGCGCCCGGAAGAGGCGTGCCGGGAATGCCTCGCCCCCTGAGGCGGCTTGATTCCCCCGGCGTTAAGACGTAAGGCCCGTGTAGCCGCCGTCTTCCTCGAGCGCGCCCTTGGCGGCGGCGTTGGCGAGGACGTCGCAGCGCTCGTTCTCCACCACGCCGCTATGGCCCTTGACCCACTTCCATTCCACCCGGTGGCGGATGCGCGCGCGCAGCATGCGTTCCCACAGGTCGGGGTTGGCGGCCGGCGCGTTCGAGGCCGTGCGCCAGCCCCGCGCCTTCCACTTCTCGGCCCAGCCCTCGGTCATCGCCTTGATCACGTATTGCGAATCGGAATACAGCTGCACGCGGCAGGGTTCCTTGAGCGACTCGAGCGCGACGATGGCCGCCAGGATCTCCATGCGGTTGTTCGTCGTATGGCGGAAGCCGCCGGAAATTTCCTTGCGGTTGCCGCCGCTCAGCAGCACGACGCCGTAGCCGCCGGGCCCGGGATTTCCCAGGCAGCAGCCGTCGGTATACGCGACGACTTCAGGGAGGTCGGCGGGGGAGGTCGCCATTACGCGAACTGTTCGAAGCGCAGCGAGGGTCCGTGCAGGCTCTCGAGGGACTTGAGCGCGCAGTCCATCAGCAAATCCTTGTCCTGATAGCGCTTGCGCAGGCAGGCCGCGAAGACCTCCATCAGCACGATGCAGTCGTAGGTCGCGCGGTGCAGGTCGGCCTGGTTCAGCGACAGCGCGGTCTGGTCGCCGAGCTTGCGCGCGACCTCGCCAAGACGGTGCGACGCGTATTCCGGCAGCAGCTTGCGCACGAACTTGAGGCTGTCCACCACCGGGTTCTGGGGCATGACGAGCCCGTGCTTGCGCACGCCCTTCGCGACGAAGGCCGTGTCGAAGGCCGCGTTGTGGGCTACCAGGACCGAGCTCAGGCCGCAGAAGCGGAAGAAGCTCTGCAGCACGTTTTTCAGGTCGGGCGCATCCTCCACCATCTGGTTGGTGATCTTGTGCACGCGCATCGCCTCGTCGGGAATCAGCTTGGTGGGCTTCGCCAGGCTCTGGAATTGCGCGACTTCCCGGCAGACGAGCTTTCCGTCCTTGCGTTCCAGCGTGAACTTCACGCCGGCAAGCTCGACGATGTCCTCGCGATCCGGCTCGAGGCCGGTGGTTTCGACGTCGAAGGCGACCAAGGTGATGAAGGGAAGCATATCAGGCCAAAGATAAAAATTCGCGCAGGCGGCCCTCGTTTTCTTTCAGCGCCGCGTCGATATTTTCGGACGCGGCGACCGGGACGCAGCGCAAGTGGATGCGGCCAAAGGGGATAGGGATTCGGCAGCGGTCCCAGCTCTCCAAGGTGAAACCGCGGGAAGATGCCGAAACGCACCAGGCGGGCCAGCCGGCGGTCTCCGCGAGCCAGGCCGCTCCCGGCTTGGACGCGCGGCGGGGGCCGCGCGGGCCGTCGGCCACGACGGCGACCCAGCCGCCGTTCTCGCGCAACTCGCGCGCGAGGGATTTGAGCGCCGCCGCGCCGCCGCGGCTGCTGGAGCCCCGCACGACGCGATACCCAAGGCTTTCCGCCGCGCGCGCGCCCCACTCGCCGTCCCGGCTTTGGGAAATCAGCACGCGCATGCTTCGTTTCGCGAACGCAGGGAGACAGAGCAGCATGTGTTCATGCCACAGTACCAGGATTCCGGATTCAGGGAGTTGGGGGGAATCGACAAAGCGCGGCCGCAGGCTGCGGATCCACGCGACGGCGAAGAAAAGCGAGAGGCGTCGAAGCGGGAACAAGACTAGCGCTCTACGGCGGTCTTTGGGCGCAGGGATTCGCGCTGGCTTTTATGGTGCTCGCGGCGGAATTCGCTGCGGTGAACGCGGCAGTATTTCGGGTACAGCGTTTGGTTCGGGATCAGGATGAGGGGAAAGGACCGGTCGCAGCCATCCAGGGCGCAGCGGCAATCCTTGATCACCTCGATGCGGTAATTATGCAGCACGATCTGGTTGTTGCGCAGCACGCGGCGCAGCAGCGGGGAATCCTCGGCGGTCAGCCCCTTGCGAAGCTCCGCGAGCAGGGCGCGCTCGATGTTGCTGGCCGTGTCCATGAGAGGGAAGGTAGCAGGTGGAGGGTGTAAGCGGGAAGGTGCCCACTGAAAATTTGACGAGGAAATATCCGGCACATTCCTTGCTTTCGCCTTGAAGGTGAGGGGAGGAAAGCGCGGGTTATTTCTTTTTCAATGGTTGGCAAAGCGGGCAAAACACGGTTCCCCGTTGGGCGACCACGGTTT
Organism: Fibrobacteria bacterium; assembly: GCA_021155885.1. Taxonomy (GTDB): domain Bacteria; phylum Fibrobacterota; class Fibrobacteria; order UBA11236; family UBA11236; genus UBA11236. The sequence goes on from JAJNBB010000066.1 coordinate 26,241, forward strand.
TATGCAGAACCGTTCCGCACGTCCGGCAGGGCTTGCCGCCGCGGCCGTATACCATGAGACGTTCGAAGTTCGTCCCCGAGGTTCCATCCGGCTTGCGATAGTCCGAGAACGTGGTTCCCTGGTACTTGATGCCCTTGCGCAGCACGACCTTGACGGCTTCGAGCAAGGCGGTCTTTTCGGATTCCTTCAGGGACTTCACGAGTCGTTTGGGATGAATGCCGGCGTGAAACAGCGCTTCGTCCGCGTAGATGTTGCCCACGCCGGCGAGGAATTCCTGGTCGAGCAGCAGGGCCTTCACGGGGCGCGTGGAAGTCGCCGGGATGTCCTGCGCGCGCGCGGCGGGCTTCATCGTCAGGGGTTCGGGGCCGAGCTTGCCCAGGCGCGGATGGTCGATCCAGGATTTTCCCGGCACGAGCAGGATCTTGCCGAAGGTCCGCGGGTCGCGGAACATGAGTTTCCCGCCGCCGTCGAGGCGCAGGAGGAGGTGGGTGTGCTTGTCCACGGGGTGCGCCCCGTAGGGCTTTTGCATCCCCGTCACGGTGCGGCGGAAGCGCGGATCCACGGGAGCATCCGGCGCGGCGTAGGTGAGCTGGCCGGTCATGCCGAGATGAATCACCAGCGAATCCTTGTCGAGTTCGAGGATCAGGTATTTGCCGCGCCGGACGACGGCGCGCAGGCGCTGGCCCTTCAGTTTTTTCGGAAGGTCCGCCGCGGGGAAGCCGAGCAGCATGCGCGGCAGCCTCAGCTCGGCCGAGACGATGCGGCGGCCCTCCAGGGGCTTTTCCAGCGCGCGCCGGATGGTTTCGACTTCGGGGAGTTCGGGCATTGCGATAAGATAGTAGGGGCGCGTCGCGACGCGCCCTTACGGCAGGACGCAATGCCCGTTCCAGCCCCCGGGAAGCGCCGTCGACCCGTCCCCGCCTGCGCGGGGATGACAGGCCGCGCGACCCAGGCGCCCCGAAAAACGGCTAGATTTCCTTCCACATGTCCTCCGATTCCAAAATCCCCCTGCTTCAGGTGGAGACGCAAATCGCCGCCATCGCGCTGCCTCCGGAAGGGTTCCGGCTGGTGTCGGGGGCGTCGCTGAAGAAGCTGGAGATCGCCTACGAGACGTACGGCGTGCTGAACACGCTGCGGACGAACGCGGTGTTCATTTGCTCGCCGCTGACGACGGACGCGCACGCGGCGGGCATTCACTCGCTGGAGGACAAGAAGCCGGGCTGGTGGGACGACATGATCGGTCCCGGCAAGGCGATCGACACGAACCGCTACTTCGTGATCGCGCAAAACATGCTCGGCGGCTGCAAGGGCACGACGGGCCCGGCCTCGATCGATCCGGACACGGGCAAGCCCTACGGTTCGGGGTTCCCGAAGATCACGGTCGAGGACATGGTGCGCGCGCAGCGCCTGCTGGTCGAGCATCTGGGCATCGACGTGCTGGAGGCGGTGATCGGCGGGAGCATGGGCGGCATGCAGGCGCTGCAGTGGTCGATCAGCTATCCCGGCAAGCTGCGCAAGTGTTTGTGCATCGCGGCGGCCGCGAACCTGACGGCGCAGGCGCTGGGCTTCGAGGTGATCGGCCGCAACATGATCGTGCGGGACCCGAACTTCCACGGCGGGGACTATTACGACACGGAGACCAAGCCGGAGAACGGCTTGGGCTATGCCCGCATGATCGGGCATCTCACCTATTTGTCCGCGATCTCGATGCACGAGAAATTCGGGCGCAACAAGCGCGAGGGGTTCGACCCGAACCACTTCGAGACGGGCTTCGAGGTGGAGAATTATCTCAAGCACCAGGGCAAGCAGTTCGTGATGCGCTTCGACGCGAACTCGTACCTGCACATCACCTACGCGATGGATCAATTCGACCTCGAGTCGCGCTACGGATCGCTGGAAAACGCCTTCCGCGAAGCGCAGGCCGAGTTCCTGCTGGTGGCGCTGTCCTCGGACTGGCTGTTCCCGCCCGAGCAGACGCGCGAACTGGGGAAGACCTTGCTGGGCCTGAAGAAGGTGGCTTCGGTGGCCGAGCTGCATTCGCCGCACGGCCACGACGCGTTCCTGCTGGAGGTCGAACACCTGTCGCGGGTGATTCATGGGTTCCTCGAGAAGCCGGCGGCCACCTCGGTGCGTCCGGCGACGCCCAAGCGCGTTCGCCCCGGGGGCAACGGCGGCGCCTCGGTCGAGTTCCAGGCCGTTGCCGACCTGATCGAACCCGGCAGCCACATCCTCGACATCGGCTGCGGCGACGGCGCCTTCATCGACGCCCTGTTCCAGACCCGCAACGTGACCGGAATCGGCATCGACCGGGACCTGCGCCACGTCGTCGAGTGCCTGCGCAAGAACGTCCCGGTCGTCCAGGCCGACGTCGACCGCGGCCTCAAGTTCTTCGACGACGACGCCTTCGACTACGCCGTGCTGAACCGCACGCTGCAGGAGATGAAAAAGCCGCGCATCGTCCTCAAGGAAATCCTGCGCGTCGCGCCCAAGGCCATCGTCGCCTTCCCCAATTTCGGGCACATTGCCAACCGGCTCTCCCTGCTGCGCCACGGCGCCATGCCCGTCTCGCGCGCGCTGCCGCACTACTGGTACGACACGCCCAACATCCACCTCTTCAGCCTCAACGACTTCCGCGAGCTTTGCGAAGAAGAAGGCTACCGCATCGAAAAGCTGCTCACCGTCACCAAGTCGGCGGGGTCGAAGCTGCTGCTCGGGCTGGGGCTCAAGAACCTCGGGGCCGAGTGGGTCGTCGCGAGGATCGGGCGGGGGTGAATTATCTCAATCGACAAACAAACTGCTCCAATAAAAAAGCCTCCGTTTCCGGAGGCTTTTTTATTGGACTATACCTGGCCTTACTTCTTGTCGCAAGACTCCTTCTTGCAGCATTCCTTGTCGTCCTGATGCTTTTTGCAGCACGCCTTTTCCTTGTCCCCGCCGCGGTCACACATTTTCTTGCAGCAGTTTTCCGCGGGGGCGGGGGTGTTGGCGGCGTAGCCGAAGCCGAGGGCGAAGGCGAAGGTGGCGAGTAAAAGAGCTTTTTTCATGGCGGGCTCCGGGAACGGGGTGAATGGCCCGTAAAGTACAATAGGGCCCGGCACAGGGCCACAAGACTGGCTATCCGGGGCATTTTCACATTTTCCTTAAAAAGACCGGGCTGTCCAAAATATTTCGGAATACATTCTGGCCACCTTCAGGAGATCGTGGCATGAAATATTTGCTTCTGTCAATTTTGCTTCTTCCGGCTTTTTCCGGCGGCGCCTCGATTCGCAAGGCCAAGGTGGCCAAAGGGGACGGGCTTTCCTCCGTGGTCGTGAGTGGAGAAATCAACGCCGACCTTTCCAGCGAATACTTCGGGTATTTCGACATCACCCTCGAGAACAAGTCGGATCGCTGGCTGACGCTTTCCAAAATCAAGGTTTCTTTTCCCGATTCCCAATCCGCGAACATTCGCTTCGTGACCGGCAATGA
>JAJNBB010000067.1 GCA_021155885.1 Fibrobacteria bacterium
CAGGTTCCCTACAAGTTGATGGCCAAGGAGAGCTCCCTCGCGCAGCACCGCATCGCGGTCGGCAAGCGCGTGCTTCCCGGCGACTTCGCCGTGATCGCCGGGCATTGCACCATCGATCCGAACAACAAGAACTTCTTCCTCGAGAGCGCGCAGGCCGTCAAGGAGGCCGGCGCCGACATGATCCGCGGCGGCGTCTGGAAGCCCCGCACCTCGCCGCACTCCTTCCAGGGCGACGCGAAAAGCCTCGACATTTTGCTTGAGGCGCGCGAGAAAACCGGCCTGCCGATCAACACCGAGGTCATGGACTTCGAGCAGGCCAAGATCTGCGTCGACGCCGGCGTGGACTCCCTGCAGATTGGGGCGCGGAGCGCTTTAAATTATCGCCTGCTCCAGGAAGTCGGCCGACTCACCAAGGGGACGAACATCCGCGTGCTGCTCAAGCGCAGCATGCACATGGGCCCCATCTCCGAGTTCATCCTCGCGGGCGAATACATCGTCGCGCAGGGCAACCCCAACATCCTGCTGTGCCCGCGCGGCACCGTTCCGGGCATGGACGGCTACCGCAACCACCCGGACGAATGCATCACGCCCCTGCTCAAGGAAAAGACCTGGGCCCCGGTCATCGTCGACCCCTCGCACAGCGTCGGCAAGGCCGTGTACGTGCCCCACGCGGCCCTCGCGGCCGTGGCCTACGGCGCCGACGGCCTCGTGATCGAAAGCCATTGCAACCCGAAGAAGGGCGTGGGCGACGATCCCAAACAGGCCATCACCCCCGAGGTGCTGGCCGCGCTCATCGTCGAGGCGCGCGAGCTGCACGCGCGCGTGAAGAAGCTGAAGGCCGTGCAGGCGGCATGAGCGAAGATCGGGCGGCTGACAAATCGGCGCGAGCGCCGAGGCAACCGCGTCAGGATGTCGTAGGCGCTTCCAAGGGATCGGGCAAGGTCGGGGGTCGGGGGTCGGGGGAGAAAAATCCTTCCGGAAAACCCTCACGCTCCTTATCTCCCGACCTCCGACCCCCGACCCCCGTCCGGTTCTACGCGCCCAAGCCCAAGCCCGCCGTCTCCGTCCCCAAGGCCTGGACCCTCCTGCCGCCGGAGCTCGCGCGGACCGCGGCGAATCTCGGCTTCGCCAAACCCACTCCCGTCCAGAAGGAATGCCTCCTCCCCGCCCTCGCCGGAGAATCGTTCCAGGCCGTCGCGCCCACGGGCACGGGTAAAACCCTTGTATATCTGCTGCCCGTGTGGAAGAGTCTCCAAGCGCGGGGATCGAAGCATCGCAACCTGATCCTCGTGCCTACGCGCGAGCTCGGGTACCAAGTGTCGCAGATGCTCCAGCAAATCGACCCCCGCGCGCGCGACGGCCTGGCCCTGTGCGTGGGCGGCCACGATCTCGACGCGCAGAAGCGCAATCTCGCCACCGATTGGCACACCTTGATCGCCACTCCCGGCCGGCTGCTCGACGTGCTGGACGCGGTTCCCGACCTGCTTAAATCCATCCGGCTTCTGGTACTGGACGAGTTCGACCGGCTCATCGACCTGGGCTTCGAGGAGCAGGTCGGCAAAATCCTCGCCAAGCTTCCCTCCGGTAATGGAAGCGCGAAGCGCCAGACCCTGCTCTTCTCCGCCACCGGCGAGAACGACGCCCTGCTGCGCCTGCCGCTGGGGGAACTCGCGAAGCATCACGTGACCGCGGGAAAAAGCGCGCCCCTCACCGAGACCTTCTACCTCTTCAAGTCGAACAAGAAAAAAGGCGACGTCCTCGTCGACGTTCTCGCCGCCACCGCCGCCGCGAAGGGACAGGTGCTCGTCTTCGTCGCGAACCGCGAGAAGGCCAACCATTTGAACGGCCTGCTGCGCCTGCGCGGGTTTCCGGCCGAGGCGCTGCACGGGGACCGGCTGCAAAGCGAGCGCGCGCAGGCCTACCAGAACTTCAAGGACGGCAAGGTCCGCGTGCTGGTGGCCACCGACCTCGCGGCCCGGGGCCTCGACATTCCCGAAGTGGACCAGGTGGTCAACTTCGACCTGCCGCGCAACTTCCGCGAGTACGTGCACCGTTCGGGCCGCACCGCCCGCCGGGCGCGGCCGGGAAGCTGCCTGAGCTTCGCCGGGCCCGACGACTACCTGGCGCTGCGCAATCTCGAAAAGGAATTCGGGGGACCGCTTCCGCTGCACCCCGACTACGCCCAATACGACCGGTGGCTGACGGATGCGCGGCGCGCGCACGAGACCAAGGTGCGTATCCAGAAAAAAGCCGACTTCCTGCGGCGCGAGCAGGGTTTGTAAAAGCGTTTTCAGGCCTGGTGCGCGTTTTCACGGGCATTTACGAATTCACCTTGCTTCGACAGTCCGGACGGTAACAAAACGGCCTTGCGATTTTGCGCTGAGAGTATTGTTATGTCCGAATTTAAGTGTCCAAACAATAAAGAGAAATTTGGTGCAAAACACACCCTGGGGGAAATTAATCCCAGATATCCTGTGCGGGGGGCATGAACCGCGCCTACCTTAAAAACACCCTCGATTAGTGTCCGTTGCGCGGGTAATAACGGCCTAATCATCCATGCGGCGGTCTGTTCTGCAGACCGCCGCCCCCGTTTTAAAGGGGATATTTTAATAAAGTCGTTACGAAAATTAAAACGGATATTCTCGAAGGCTCCTTCAGCTTCTAGCGACTAGTCACTAGTTACTTCCTCTTCCTCGCCTGTTCGACCAGGCTCGCGAAGTATTCGTAGGAGCGGTCCTCGGCCAGGCGGCCGTTGACGAACACGGTGGGCGTACCCTCGACCCCGATCCGGCGCCCAAGGTCCATGTCGTCATCGAGGATCTTGTTGACTTCGGGGGTGAGCGCCATCTCCCGCCGGAACTTCGCCATGTCGAGGCCGATCTCCCGGGCCGCTTCCAGGTACACCGCTTCGCTCAGCTCGCGGAACTTCGGGGACACCTTGGCCCGGAACTCGAAGAACTTGCCCTGGTTGCCGGCGGCGATCCCCGCCGCCGCCGCCGCGCGCGCCTGGGAATGGAACGACAGGGGGAAATGCTTGAACACCAACCGCACCTCGCCGGGGTAGTCCTTCACGAGCCTGTCGAGCGTCGGCGCCAACTGCGCGCAATACGGGCACTGCAGGTCCGAAAACTCCACCAAGGTGATCGCCGCCTTCGGGGAACCCTTGGTGAAGCTTTTGCCGATGGGAATGCGGGCGGGGGCGGTGTCGGCGGGCGGTTTCCAGCCGACGCGCACGGCCACGAACTCGGTCTGGGCGGCCATGGTCCGGACCAAGGCGAGCAGGCTGTCCTGGCGGGCCTCCAGCGCGCTCAAGCGCGCCTCCGAAACGTCCGCGGCCCGCACGGTCCCGAACAGGGCCAAGGTGGCCAAAGTGAAGGCGAATGCCGGCATCGAGGTCGTTTTCATGATCATTCCTTAATGCTACCCGGAAGAAACGGGAAGCGGCCATAAACTACATGGGTTTCGGGATTACAACAGCGACGCGGCGGCCTTGTCCACTAAAAGGACCGCGCGCGGGTGCCCCTTCATGGCCACGGTGATCGGCAGGGTTTCGTCCCCGTCCCGCAGCTGGCGCACGCGTTCCGCCTTGCCAGCGCCCAGGGCCACCGCGATCAGCATCCCGCTTTCGCGGATCGGCCTCAGGCCCAAGGTCACCCGCTCCGGCGGGGGTTTGGGGGAATCGGCGATGTCCAGGACGATGGATTCGGTATCGGCCAGCGTGGGCTTGCCGGGAAACAGGGACGCGGTGTGGCCGTCCTCCCCCATGCCCAGAAACACCCCGTCGAAAAACACCGGGGAGGACCCGAACTCGCGCCGCAGCAGGTCGGAGTAGGCGGCGGCCGTGGTCACATAGTGATCCCTCTGGTCCCCCAGGCCGGCGGGAAGCAGCAAGTCCTCGTAGCAAGCCTTCCAGTTGCAATCGGGATCGTCGAAGGCGACCCTGCGTTCGTCCACCGCGAAGAAGCGCAGGACTTCTCCCTTGTCCACGCGAAAGCGCACGTCGGGGGCCCAGTGGCGGAACAGGGCGGCGAAGGTGCTGCCGCCCGAGACCGCGATGCGCGGGCCTTGCACGTATTCCAGGGACTTGCGGGCGACGGCTTCGAGATTGTCGAGAACGATGATTTCCATAAGGGGCGATCCTAGCGCAGGGCGCTGAAAACTTCTTCGATGGCCTTGAGCGACGCTTCGGCGGGCGCGAGGGCGGGAAAGCGTTCGTAAGCGTAGTTCACGCCCGAGGAGGAATTGAGCAGGTGGAGGGCGGGGTCGCCGCCGCCGCCCTTGATGGCCCGCAGCACGTCGGCGACATCCCCGCCTTGGCCGATGCCGCCCACGGAGATTCCGGGGATCAGCATGGGAATTTCGTTGCCGAGGGACCGCCAGTAGGCGACGAGGGATTCGAGTTCGCCGGGAGCCGTGGCCCCGACCACCGCGCCGAGATCGCCGCGGTCCCAGGCGGCTACCTGGCGGGCGACGACGCGGTACAGGGGCAGGCGTTCGCCGCCGCCGAGGTCAACGGTCAATTCCTGGAAGTCGCGCGCGCCGGGGTTGGAGGTGCGCACCAGCACGTAGGCCCCCTGCCCTTGCGCGCGCTTCGCGGCGGCGTCCTGGAAGGGCCCCAGCGAATCGGAACCCATGTAGGGCGCGACGGTGACGGCGTCGGCGCCGAAGGCATCGAAGGCCGCCTCGGCGTAGGCGCCCGAGGACGTGCTGATGTCGCCGCGCTTGGCGTCGAGAATCACCAGCATCCCCGCCTCGCGGTATTCCCGGATCAGCGGGGGCAGAACCGCCAGGACGTCGAGCCCGAGCGCCTCGAAGTAGGCGCTGTTGGGCTTCACGGCCGCGGGAAAAAGGTTGCGGCGGGCCATGGCCTCGAGCAGGTCGGCATAGAAACGGCGGATACGGTCGGCGGGCCGGGCGTCCTTCCCGCCGGCGGGGGGCGGCAATTTTTTCAGCACGGGATCAAGGCCCACGCACAGAGTATTGCCGGTCAGGCGCGTGCGGGCCAGAAGGCGTTCGCGGTAGGTGGGCATGGGGTGGAAAGGTAGAGAATTGTGGGAACGGATTCGGGAATTTCAGCATTCAATTCCACGATACGGAAGGATCAATTCCCTGCTTCGACGGGCTGCAAATGCGCGATATGGCGTTGCCGCTCCTCGTCGTACTCCCGGTACGCCTGCGTCGCGGCGCCTGATCTCGCGCGTTTTCGCTCCGTCGCCCCTGTTTGAATACGCTTATTCCCTGTTACTCGATTCCCGGGGAAGCGCCTGGGATCGCCCCGCGTGATACCCGGGCGCCCGCATCCTTGTAGCTAAATTCCCCCCATGGAAAATCCCCTGGAGAATCTCGAAGCCCGACTGCAGGAGTCCGAAATCCGGTTCGCGTTTCTGGAGCGCGAACTCGAGGCGTACAAGGACGCGGTGAGCCACCTGCACGAGCGCTTGATGGGGCTCGAAAAGCGGGTGCGGGAATTGAAGGACGGGGGGGAGTCCTCGCGCAAGCTCGAGGAGTTCTGGAAGCCCGAGGAACCTTAGTTAACGGAGCGGGCCGCCCTCGCCGTCGTTTCGGCTATCGTCGTTTCCGTTATCGTAGGGCCCGAACAACGCATTGGCCGCTAACACCCCGGGGAAAAGCTCCTCGGGGAAATCCAGGGCGTCCAGGTAGCTTGAACAACGGGCGAGCGCTTCCTCGGCGACCTGGGGAAGCTCTATCTGAAAATTGCGGTTCCACGGGGAGGCGACGGCCTTGCCCGCGCAGAAGCGCGCGGGGGATTCGGCGAAGAACATCCGGCAGGACATGGGCCGGAACGCATAGACGCCGCAGGCCCCGTCCTTTTGAAGGAACGGGCAGGCCTTGCCCTTAAGAAAGTAGCGGTACAGGGCGCGGTCCGCGGCCTCGTCGTCCGGAACCTCCTCGTTTGCGATCTTTTCGTAAAGCACTGAATTACGGTGGCTTGCGAATAATAGATCGGGATATTCTTCGCTGTTCCGGATGTGCAAATGCAGTGCGGCCACCTCGAAGGGTTCGACGCTGCTGACGAAGTGCCGGCAGCAGGCCGAACAGCTTTTCGAACAGGTGACGGGGCGCGCCTCCATTTGCAGGGCCGCGTGCACGTAGGCGTCGTAGGCGGTGAAAAAACGCGGCATCCGGGATTCCAGCGCGGCGGTCAACCGCGCATAGTAGTCGGAGTCGACGACGGCGGGAAGATCCTTGAAAGACTCCTCCAACCGGGAAAGCGCTTCGAGAAAGACCGCCAGCGCCTCGTCCAATTGTCGCGAGGGCTCTGTGACGAAGTCTTTCATCCCTTCAAAATATTTAAACTTAGCCGCGTACGCGAGACGCGTGAACGGATCGAGAGGCGGTTTCATGCACATTCCCGCCGGGGCAAAGGTTTGGATCACGGCGCTCTTGCTGATCCTGGCGGGTTGCAACGTCTACAATCCCGACGGCGAAGGCGACGCGACCGCCGACCCGCTGACGAATGGCGAGGAATTGTATCGAAAAGGCCGGTTCGCCCAGGCGATGGCTTCCTTTTCGGCCGCCATCGCGGCCGACAGCAATAACTCCCTGGCCTATTACGGGTACGCCAAGGCCACCGCCCGCTTTTACCGCCTCGACAACCTCGGCATCCTGAACGATCTCGAGGCCACGCAGGCGGGCGCGAGTTTCGCCTTCACCGAGGGGCATAGCGACTCCCTGCTGACTTTGCGCCTGCAGGCGGCCTCCCGGATTCGGCGGGTTCTCTACCTGCTGACCGACCGGGATACATTGTCGCGCTGGTACGCCTACGTCCGGGACAGCACCAGCAAGGCCGCCCGGTCCGACACGGCGCGGGACGCGCGCATCGCCTTCATGCGCGATTACCTGGAGAAGGCCGACGCGGGCGAGCCGGGCTACCGCGCCCGGAACAAATTCCCGCTCACGGATTTCCGGATGCCGTACGACAAGGTGATCGTCGACTTCGCGGCCTTCGAGATGATGTACGTCTTTACCCGGTTCCGGGACCTGAACCGCAACGGGATCATCGATTCGGCCGACAACCTGATCCACGAATTGAGCTTCACCAAGGGCGAGGGCGGCTTCGCGATCGACAGCCTGAGCAAGATCGCCGACGACCTCGAAGGCGACCCCCAGGCGACGGAAGACCTCAACGGATTGATCCAGGGAATGCAGTCCGGCCTGGGCGACATCGCCCAACTGGCCCAGCTGATCGGCTTCGGGGGTTCCGGCGACACCGCCGGCGGCGCGGGCGGCGAAGCCTCGACGAACATCGACAGCGTCATCACCAGCATGGGCGAGGCGATCCTGTTCTACCAGTTCGCCGACCAGCTTGACAACGACGGGGACGGGTGCGTCGACGAGGAGGTGCTCGACGACAAGGACAACGACGGGGACGGGTACGTCGACGAGGACGCGCGCATCACGCTGAACCCCCTTTTCGAACGAACCGACAACGATCACAACGGCAGGATGAACGACAGCGGCTGGGTCAACGACAGCACCGCCTTCGTTCTCCTCGAGGACCCGATCGGGCCGCGCATCACCCCCGGCCAGCCGAACCGTCACCTCCTGGCGTTCGTGCACCGGTTTTACACCTTGCATCCCGACTCGGCGGGCCGGTTCATCAAGATTCCCAAGGGAGACGCCCGCCACGACCTGCGGGTGAAAATTCAGCGGGATTCGCTGGCCCTGCCGTCGCGGTGGAACCTGCCGAACTACGTCGCGAAACTGGATTCGGCGAAGACTTTGGTGGGCGGGTGCTGGCGGAACTACGCCGCCCCCGGCCTGGACAAGCGGGCGCGGCGATGAGAACGTTTCTCCGAACCGCGCTTCTGCTGGGCGCCGGGCTGTGCGCCGGCGCGGCGGCCCGTTCCGGCCCGGAACATCGGGCGTTCCGCCCCCTGGCCATGGGCAACGCCTTCGTGGCCGTGGTCGACGACAAGGACGCCCTCTACTATAACCCGGCCGGCCTGAACCTGATCAACTCCCTTGGCAACCCGTCGTCGCGGCCTCCCCTGAGCGCCTACCCGCGCCAGCGCTTCAACGCCCGGATGAACCTCGTGGGCGTCGCGGCCCCGCTCGCGGACGGCCTGCGGCTCATGCGGTTCTACCGGGAACATGAAGAGTCCCTGGGCGATCCCGACAGCCTGCGCACCGACGAAAGCCTGTATCCCGACATGATCCCGCTCAGCCGCAAACCGATCCGCGTCGGGGTGCTGCACAGCTCGGAATACGCGATGCACAATTTCGGCGCCGCGTACTGGGCCGACGCCCAGGTCGCGCCCTATTCCGATGACGGCCTGCTCCTGCCCCAGGCGGGCATCGAATCGATGCAAATCGACGCCGTGATCCAGGTCGCGGGCGCGCGCAGCTTCGTGAACCACCGTCTCTCCGTGGGCGTGGGTTACCGGCTGGCGAACCGGCAGCAGGTGAGGAATTTCAGCGTCGCCGCGTCGGAGTTCGCCGACAACGGCGGGAAAAAGGTCAAGGACGCGGTCCTCGACACCCTGAAGGAAAAAATGGCCAACCTGAGGGACGTTACCTCCTACGGCCATGGCCTCGACGCGGGGCTGCTCTGGCAACAGAACCCCTGGCTGCGCCTGGGGGCCGCCGCCCAGAATGTGGGCATGTATCTCGACGGGAAACCCGTCACCCCCGAGATCACGGTGGGTCTCGCGGTGACCCCCCGGGGGCTGTGCCGGGCCGGAAGGTTCTCCCGGAAGGTCAATTTTGCGTTAGACTTCGAAGATTTGCTCGACGGAGAGCGGAACTACCGGCCGGCGGGAAAGGTCAATTTGGGCGCCGAAATCGAGCAGAATATTACGTGGATGCTGGGAGTTCGCGCCGCCGCCGGGCTCAAGGGCGGTTATTGGTCCGCCGGGGCCGGCCTATCCTTTTTCAGGGCGCTCCACCTCGAGGCCGTCAGCTGGGCCGAGGAAGCCGGATATTACACCGGACACATCGAAGAGCGATACTACGCGCTGAATATAGCCCTGGGACTCTGAACAGCCGCTTAAGATTCGGTTACATTTAGTGGCATTACGACACAAAGCGCCGGATGCGCCGTTGTCGGGAAAAGGCCAACCATGAATTTCAAAAAGCTTTCCCTGTGGACCGCGGCGGCGGGACTTCTCGTCCTTGCGGGCTGTAACATCTTCAATCCCAATGGCGCGGAAGAAAGTTCCTGCGAGTCCGACAACGCGGAGTGCTATATCGCGCTCGGCCAGTCGCTGATCCAGCAAAAAAGCTTCGAAGCCTCGATGAGCGCCTACGCCAAGGCCATCGCCATCGACAGCAGCAAGTCCGAAGCCTACCTAGGCTATGCCACCGCCGCGACGTTCCGGTACAAGCTCAACCTGGGCAGCATTCTGGACGACCTGACCGAAGCCGGCAAAGGCAACCCGACGGCTTTCACCAACCACTCCAACCAGGAACTGACGGATCGGATCCGGATGGCCACCGCCGTGGTCGGCGTCATGAACCGCCTGGCGGATCGGGATTCCCTTACCCGCTGGTACGAGTACCTGAAAGATTCCTCCAAGGCGGGGGGCGATCCGCAATACGCGCAGCGGAAGGCTTTCATCACCGCCTACCTCGCCGCGAATAGCGGATCCGATTCCCGGAGCGAGGCCAACTTCCCCCTCTCGGACCGGAAGAAGAAGTTCGAGAACCAGATTTTTCAGTTCGCCCCGCATTTCATGATGTACACGATTCTGAACGTCTACGACCTCGCTCCCCGGGGCGAGTTCACGGACCACGATCGCATCATGATGAACCTGCTGAGCTCCCAAAAAGAAGGAGGCCTCGGCAACCTCACCAACCTCGCGGATTCAATGGCGACGGACACCCTCCTGCAGAACGAGGTCAATGACAAAATCCTGGAGCTTCAGAGCGGCCTGGGAGATCTCAGCGAGATCCTCGCCCAGTTCAACATCTCCCCCACCGCCGACACGGGGGGCGCGCCCGCGCAGAATAAAAAGCAAATGGACAGCGCCATCCAAAGCCTGGGCGGGGCCCTGGTCTTTTATCAATTCGGCGACCGGGTGGACAACGACGGCGACGGCTGCCTCGACGAAGAGATCGTGGACTCCCTGGACAACGACCTGGACGGCTTCGTGGACGAAGACGCCCGACTCATCGACGGAACCGGTTCGATGACCTCCCCGGGCGACCAGTTGAACAACGACCGCGTGGGCGGCGTGGACGACGTTTCGGAGAACATGGTTGGTGGCCTTTCCATCCTCTACCCCGGAAGCCAGCCCTATCACCTGGTGTTCGTGGCGCAATATCTCCGGGACAATCTTCAAGACGAGAACACCAGCACCTGGGTTAAAATCAAAAAGGGCTCGCCCGAAATGGACGCCCGCATCGCGGTCCAACAAGATTCCCTGGCGGTCCACCTGACCCCGGGACAACCCGTGCCGGTTCAATACCAGGCAAAGCTTCAAAACGCCAAGAATATCGTCGGCGGCTGCTGGCGCAATTACTAAGGGAGGCACTTCATGAAAATCCAGAACACTTCCCTGCTTGCCCTGTCCGCCGTCCTGGCCTTCGCTTCGCTCGCCGCCGCGGGTGCGCCCGAGCACAAAACCCTGCGTCCGCTCGCCATGGGCAATGCCTTCGTCGCCGTTGTCGACAACAAGGACGCCCTGTATTACAACCCCGCGGGCCTGAACCTGATCAATCGCCTCGGCAACGCCGCCCGGCGCCCGGCCCTGGCCAGTTATCCCCGCAATCGCTTCGACGCGCGCCTCAACGCCCCCGGCCTCGCGGCGCCGGCGCACGAATACAGCCCCTTCCTGAATTTCTACCAGGACCATAGCGGGTCGTTCGGCAGCGTCGACGACGTGAAGTCCGACAGCACGATGCGCGAGGACATGGCCGCCCTGGACGGCCGCGCCATCGCCCTGAACTTCATGGCCGGGGCCGAGTTCGCGATGAACAACTACGGCGGCGCCTACTGGATGAACACCCAAGTCACGCCGGTGCTTCACGCGAACCCCTTCCTTCCCACCCCCGAAGTGCAGGACATCACCATCGACCAGGTCATCCAGGTCGCCGCGGCGCGCAGCTTCATGAAGGAAAAGCTGGCGGTCGGGATCGGCTACCGCCTCGTCAACCGCCAGCAAATCCGCGAGCTGGAGATCACCGCCGAACAGGTGTCGTCCGACAGCGCCCGCAACCAGCTGCAGGACGACCTGATCGACAGCGCGCTGACCAAGATGCGGAACCTATCGGACCTGGGCGCTTACGGGCACGGCTTCGACGTCGGCGCCCTGTATCAGTACCGGCCCTGGCTGCGCTTCGGCGGGGCGGTGCAAAACATCGGCCTGTACCTTGACCATGAACTCGCCACTCCCAAGGTCACCGTAGGCGTGGCCATCACCCCGCCGCTGTTGTCGAGCGGCGGCATCTTCGCCCGCAAGGTCAACATCGCCGTCGACTACGAGGATCTCCTGAACAATCAGCGCAACTACAAGCCTCTCAGCAAGCTGAACTTCGGCGCCGAGGTCGAGCAATACGGCTGGCGCTTCTTCAGCGTCCGCGTGGCGGGGGGCTTCAAGGGCGGGTACTGGACGGCGGGCGGCGGCGTCTCGCTGTTCGACTTCATCCACGTCGATGCCTCCAGCTGGGCCGAAGAGGGCGGCTACTACACCGGCCAGGTCGAAGAGCGCCTGTTCGCCGTCAACTTGGGCCTCGGGTTCTAAAAGAAGCGCAAGCACTCGGTACTCAGAGAAAAAGGCCTCCGGATTCCGGGGGCTTTTTTTGTGGGGGCGCCTCGGCAGCCTCGTTCCGTATGGTCCATGGCGCTTCCCGGGCGTTCCGGGAACATTCGACGGGCATGAGGGGCGCACAGCCGCGCGCCTCTACGATTCTACCTTGTCGAATCATGCCCTCTTTCACGGACCCCGACGAACTCCTCACCCGCGTCTCCGACGACGACGCCACGGTGCTGGGGCCCGTGGCCCGGCGGCTCGTGCACGGCAATCCCGCGCTCATCCACCGTTCGGTTCATATCCTCGTGGTCCATCCGGAAACGGGAAGGCTCCTTCTGCAAAAACGCTCCCCGGAAAAGGACACGCACCCGGGACAATGGGACACCTCGGTCGGCGGGCACGTGAACTTCGGCCAATCGTACGAGGATGCCGCGATCCGCGAGACCGAGGAAGAACTGGGCCTGGTCGTGGGCCTCGAGGCGCTGGAGAAATTGTACACGACGCGGTTCCGTTACGAGGATGAGTCCGAGAACACGGCGACGTTCCTGTGCCTGCACGCCGGGCCGTTCGTGCCCAACCCCGAGGAGATCACCGAGATCAAATTCTGGTCGCGCGCGGAGATCGAATTCGCCTCCTTCCTCGCCTGCCCGCGCGGAAGGTTGCTGCGTTGACCGCTCCGCGCCCCCACCCGCGCCACCTGCACTTCGCCGAGGTGGGTTCCACCATGGAAACCGCCCGCGCCGAAGCGGGGGATCATGATTTTCTGCTGGTCACGGCGGAGTCGCAAACCGCGGGGCGCGGCACGCGCGGGCGCCCGGGGCGCGGCACGCGCGGGCGCCCCTGGCAAAGCCCGGCGGGCAACGTCTACCTCACCGTGGCCTTGCACCGCCGCCACCTGCCCCCGGAACGCCTGCGGCTTTTTCCCCTGGAGGCCGGGCTCGTCCTTTGGGAGGCCGCCTCTCCCCTGCTCCCTCCCGCGGCGCGCGGGCGGCTGCGCCTCAAGTGGCCCAACGACCTTTTGTGGGACGGGCGCAAAACCGCGGGCATGCTGCTCGAGGCCGCTGCGGACCACGTGTTCGTGGGCGTCGGCGTCAATGTGGCCGAGGCCCCGGCGATCGCCGACGGGGGCACGCCGAGCGCGTGCCTGACCGAGGCCGGCGCTCCGGACGATTGCGGGCTGCCGATCGCGAAGGCTTTCTTCGCGGGCTTGCAGGCGCGGCTCCTGCAAGGGATGGACGACCCGGCGGGTCGTCCCGCCGACATCCTGGCCGCCTGGAGCGCGCGCGCGCTGTGGGACAAGCCGCTGCGCCTGCGCGACCGGCCGGGGCGCCCCCAGGTGCTGCCCCTGGCGATCAATGCCGAAGGCCACCTGCGCGTGCGCTTCGCCGACGGCCGGGAGGAAGATTTGATTTCGGAATATCTGGCCTAGGCGGCGGACTCCGGGAAGCGCGGGCGACCCTGCGGTACCTGGGACGATGCGCCCAAATAACCCCGGATAAAAGAGCCTAACCGGCCTTGAAGGCTTATATTTGGAGATACCCAAAGGAGCCGAGATGCCCGCAAAACCGAACTATGAGTTCGCGAAACGCCAAAAAGAACAGGCCAAAGCGAAGAAAAAAGAAGAAAAGCGGCTGAAAAAGCTTCAGGACGCGGCCAATGGCGTGGTTTCGGAGGAGGATGGCGACTCCGAATCCGCGGACAACAATACCGCGAGTTAGCTCCGGCATGACCTCCGGCACCCTGACCGCTCCCGCCAAGGGGAATTCTCCGACGCGCGTCCTGCTGGCCAGCCTGATCGGCACGGCCATCGAATTCTTCGACTTCTACATCTACGCCACGGCGGCCGTGCTGGTCTTCCCGCACCTGTTCTTCCCCGCGTCGGATCCCACCTCGGCCACCTTGCAGTCGCTCGCGACTTTCGCCCTCGCCTTCTTCGCGCGGCCGATCGGGTCGGCGGTGTTCGGACACTTCGGAGACCGCATCGGCCGCAAGGCCACGCTCGTCGCCGCGCTGTTCACCATGGGCCTCTCGACCGTGATCATCGGCCTGCTGCCCACCTATGCCCAGATCGGCATCTTCGCGCCGCTGCTGCTGGCGCTGTGCCGCTTCGGCCAGGGCCTCGGGCTCGGCGGCGAATGGGGCGGCGCGATCCTGCTCGCCACCGAGAACGCGCCCCCCGGCAAGCGCGCCTGGTACGGCATGTTTCCCCAGCTCGGCGCGCCCATCGGCTTCCTGTTCTCCGGCGGCATCTTTTTGCTGCTCAGCGAAACGCTCACCGACGCGCAGTTCTTCGCCTGGGGATGGCGCGTGCCCTTCCTCGCCAGCGCGCTGCTCGTGATCCTGGGCCTCTACGTGCGGCTCAAGCTCGAGGAAACGCCCGTGTTCCGCAAGACGCTCGAGAAGAACGAGCGCGTCGCCGTGCCCATGTTCGAGGTCTTCCGCCGCCACTTCGGCACGCTCGTGATCGGCACCTTCCTCGCCTTGCTCGTCTTCGTCCTCTTCTACCTGATGACCGTGTTCACCCTGAGCTGGGGCACCAAGGCCCTCGGGTACACGCGCAACGAGTTCCTGCTCATGCAGATGTTCGGCGTGCTGTTCTTCGGCGCCACCATCCCCATCTCGGGACTGCTGGCCGACCGGCACGGACGCCGCATCACCCAGGTGTGCGCCGCCGTCGCCATCTTCGTGTTCGGCCTCGTGTTCTCCCGGATGTTCCACGCCGGGGACCCGGTGATGACCACGATCTTCCTCGCCCTCGGGTTGGGGCTCATGGGCCTCACCTACGGACCGCTGGGCACCACGCTCTCGGAGCTCTTCCCCACCTCGGTGCGCTACACCGGTTCGTCGTTGACGTTTAATCTGGCGGGCATCTTCGGGGCCTCGCTGGCGCCGTACATCGCGACGTGGCTGGCGACCACGTACGGGTTGGCCTATGTGGGCTACTACCTCTCGGCGGCGGCCGTGATCTCGCTTTTGGCGTTGTGGATGACGCGGGAAACGGCGCGGGATAGTTTGTAGGATCCGTCATCTCCGCGCAGGCTGGGAAGGCGGGGATCCAGGCAAGGATCGGTTTAAACCGAAGGATTCTTGAATGCTTTTTCCGCGCATCCTCCTCGCATCCCTTGGACTCATTGCAACCGTCCTGGGTCTTGGATGCGCGGGTCCGAAAGGAAGGCCGAGGGGGCTGTTCGCACCAACGAACATCGCGCACCATCCTTTGGACATCTCCCGCCCTAATGCATTCACGTTCAAGGCGGACCTGAAGGTTGATGCCAAACCGTATATTGCCGAGGACTCCATAGTCGGGCCCTACCACCTCGGCATCTACTCGGAAAAATTCAAGGGCGTGCAAGGCAGGAGACTCTGGGACTCCTTGGAATTCGTGACCGTACGCGGTCCCGATTCGTCCATTCTTGAAAAGATTCATCAGAATAGGCCTCAATTCATCGGAAGGATTCGGCTAACCTGGACCTCATCTGACGGGAGCCGTGAGGTGCATGATTTCGAGGGATATGGGGGATCCCCGCGCGACAATAGCGTTCTTGTGGGTTCAAAGACCTTTACCTGGTTACGCTATCACAAGAACCAGCGGATGGTCGACCTCAAGGTCGAGGTGTTGAATCCAGATACGAATCTCGCTAAAGTCCTAGGAAAAACCCAGCTCTGGATTAACCGGGGCGGAGGAAAATGACCCCATGACCCACGTCTTCCTGGCCGGCGCTTCGGGCGCGATCGGACGGCCGCTGTGCCGCCTGCTGGTTGAAGCCGGCTATCACGTCACCGGCGCGACGCGCGTCCCCGAAAAAGCGGAAGCCCTCCGTAACCTGGGGGTTACTCCGGTCGTGGTCGACGTCTTCGATGCCGCGGCCCTGCGCCGCGCCGTCACGGCGGCGCATCCCGACATCGTGATCCACCAGCTCACCGACCTGCCTCCGGGCCTGGATCCGAAACTCATGGATGCCGCCCGCGCGCGCAACGCCCGCCTGCGCGTCGAGGGCACGCGCAACCTGGTCGCGGCCGCCGTGGCCGCGGGGGCGACGCGCTTCATCGCCCAGAGCATCGCCTTTGTGTACGCGCCCGGCCCCAAGCCCTGGACCGAGGAAATGGAGTTGCACACCGATGCGCCCGATCCGCTGGGCGCATCGGCGCGCGCGGTGGAAAACTTGGAGGAGCAGGTTCTGGAGTCGCCCCTGGAGAGCGTGATCCTGCGCTATGGCAAGCTCTATGGCCCGGGCACGGGTTTCGACGTCCCGCCGCCCGAGGGCCCGGTGCACGTCGACGATGCGGCCCATGCGGCCCTTCTCGCCGTCAGGCGCGGCAGCGGGATCTACAACATCGCCGAGGACGACGGGACGGTCTCGTGCGTCCGCGCCGCGCGCGATCTGGGCTGGGAGCCCGGATTCCGCCTGAACGAGGTTCTTTCCGGATAGATAGGCCAGAGCCCTCGGGATTGTTAGACTGATCCCATGCTTCCCATCCCGTTCAATCTCTTCCCCGCCCCCGAGGGGCGCGGCGAAGAAACCATCGCCCCGCTGCTGCGCACCCCCTTTTTGAACTGCGAGCACATCGTCTCGCGCGGCCAGGCAAGCCCGCGCGGTTTTTGGTACGACCAGATGGACCCTGAATGGATCCTGCTCCTGCGGGGGACCGCAACGCTGGATTTCGGGGGGGCCGGGATGCTGGACCTCCGGGCGGGCGACAGCCTCACCATCCCGGCGCACGCGAAGCATCGCGTGGACGAGGTGTCGGAAGACGCGCTGTGGATCGCCCTGCACTTCCGCGAGAGCGCCCTGGACTAAATTTCCCGATTGGGGCCAATTTGAGGCTATTTGGGGCCGTCAGGACTTTTTTTGGCTTTTCGGGAAAACCGCCCCCGGGAAAATTCGACAACAAATCCTGAAAGAAGGGAATAGATTAATCCCTATCCGTCACAAACCGGACGAAACACAACCGGACGTGGAGTTCCCATGCCGAAACATTCGACTTCTCCCCTCGCCTGGCTCCTTCCCGTGATCGAGCTTTCGCTCGTGGTCGTTCTCGCGGGCTTCCTGGCTTCGAAGATCTAGGCCGCCGCCCCTGGCGCGGCGTTCAGCGCTAGCGCGCGCGAAGCGCCTTGGCTTCGAACACGAAGGGTCCGAACGGAAGCAGCGACGCCACGACGGCCCACCCGAGCTTCTTGAAACCCCAATCGTATTTATCATACATCGCGAACGCGACGCCGAGATAGGCCAGGAAGAACAGGCCGTGGGCCATGCCCACGATCCGGACCATTTCTGGATTCCCCCAGATGTACTTGAGAGGCATCGCGATCAGCAAAAGCACCAGATAGGAGCCGCCTTCGAGCCAGCCGGAGACGCGGAAGATCTTTTCCATTTAGAAATCCCTAATGATGAAACATGAATGATGAATCATGAAAGAGAGCGAAGAAAGTTTTCTTCATCACTCCTCATTCATCATTCCTCATTTTCCTTAAGCTTCCACGATCTCCACCGCCGTCTCGACCTGAATGGCCGGATCCAGCGACGCGATCGCGGAACAGTATTTCTCCACCGACAGGCTCACGGCCTTCTCGGCCTTGGAGCGCTCCACGTTGCGGCCCGTCACCTTGAACGTCAATTTGACCCGGGTGAACGGCGAAGGCTCCACCCCCTGCTTGCGCTCGCCCTCGACGTCCACATCGACCGCGTCGAAATCCACCCGGGACTTCTTGAGGATGTTGATCACGTCGATCCCGGAACAGCCGCCCAGCGAGGCCAGCAGCACCTGCATGGGCCGAAAGCCGCTCTCGTCCCCGCCGATGGACTTGGAGGCGCCGATGGAAAACGTATAGCCGTTGTCGGGGCTTTTGGACTCGAACCGGAAGTCGGGGGTGCCGTGGAGGGAGATTTTCATCGTCGGATTCCTGGTTTAACGGAGGTGCGAGCGAAACCTAAAACTTACGAAAACCAAGCGGACAGCTTACAGCGAACAGCCGGACAGGATTTTCGGGCCTTTCCGGCTGTTCGCTACCCGCTGCAAGCTCATCGCTAGACAAAAGCCTTCACGAACTCTTCCGTCGTCTTGAACTTCTCGAGGGCCTGGATGGCCGCGGGCATCTGGTTGGTCTCGGTGAGGTTCGCGAGGTAGCGGCGGAAGCGCTGGGCGGCCTTGAAGTACTCGGGCGGAAGGATGAGCTCCTCGCGCCGAGTGCCCGACATGCCGATGTCGATGGCCGGGTAGATGCGCTTCTCGGCGAGCTTGCGGTTCAGCACGAGCTCCATGTTGCCGGTTCCCTTGAACTCCTGGAAGATGACCTCGTCCATCTGCGAACCGGTCTGCACCAGCGCGGTGGCGATGATCGTCAGGCTGCCGCCCTCCTCGAGCTTGCGCGCCGCGCCGAAGAACTTCTTCGGCTCCATCATGGCCTTGGCGTCGACGCCGCCCGAGAGCGTGCGCCCGGAGGACTTGAGCTGGTTGTTGAAGGCGCGCGCCATGCGCGTGATCGAGTCGAGCAGGATGACCACGTCCTTGCCGCACTCCACCTTGCGCTCCGCCATCTCGATCACCATCTGGGTGAGGGTGATGTGCTCCTCGATCGGCCGGTCGAGGCAGGAGGCGTAGACCTTGCCCTTGATGCGGCGCGTCAGGTGCGTGACCTCCTCGGGCCGCTCGTCGATGAGCAGCATCATGATCTCGGCTTCGGGATGGTTGTGCGCGATGCCGTTGGCGATCTTTTCCATCAGGATCGTCTTGCCCGTGCGCGGCGGCGCGACCAGCAGGCCGCGCTGGCCCTTTCCGACGGGTGTGAGCAATTCCAGCAGCACCATGCTCTTATCGTCGTCCTGCGGGGACGACAGATGGAAAAGCTCCTCGGGGTTGATGCTGGTAAGGGTATGGAAGTTGGGGGTCGGGCGCCACCGATCGATCGGGATGTCCTGGACCGCGAGAAGGTGCGACACCACCTTTTGCTTGCGGTTGCGCTTGCCGCGCACCACGGCCTGGATCTGGTGGCCGGTGCGCAGCCCGTACCGGTTGACCATCTCCCGCGGGATGACGACGTCGTAATCCTGCTCCTGGAAGTTCAGGCGCGCCGAGCGCATGAACCCGTGGCCGCCGTCGACGATCTGGATGACGGCCGTATACTCCTCGGCCTCGGAGGTCCGGTCGAAGTCGGGCGAGAAGTCCAGGGGTTCGCGCTTGCCGCGCCGGTCGCCCTTCTGTCCCCGGTCGTTGCCGCCGCCCGTGCGGCTGACGATCTTGTTCAGCTTGACGCGCTTGCGCTTGCGGCGCAGGCTGTCGTTGGATTCATGGGAAACCTGCGAGAGGTTCTCGATCTGGCGGTTGGGATCGTAGGGCTTGAGGCGGCCGATCACGTTCCCGTTGGGGGCGCCCGCCTCCTCTTCGATCTCGAGATCCTCGACCTCGTCCTCATCGTCGTCGAAGTCTTCGTCGTCCTCGACGCCCGCGATGGGCTGGTTGTAAAACTCCTCATCATCGGGATGGGTTCCGGAGTTTTCCTGGAAATCCTGGTCTGGCATAAGTCCCCTGGGTGACAGGCGGGTAGTTGGGAGAGAAAGCGCCGGTTGAACGAGGAAACCTCGGGCCGGATCATCCCGTTCGCATTAAGAGTCGCGGTCCCGGTTGCGGTGCATGCGGGCCGATCCAAAATCGACCCCGTCGCCTGATCCGTAATGTCCGGGAGAGCCGGGCCTAAGAGCCTGGCCGATGACAGGAATGTAGTAAACAGAGAACAGTTGACAGGGACAGTTGACAGCCAGAAACCCCAAAATCCCGAAAATTAGGGGTTTCTGTCAACTGTCCCTGTCAACTGCCTATGGATCCAACCCCTGAGGATTGTAGTTGTTCATAACTACTACGATAGCCGCCATGCAGGCCATGATCACGCTGCCGGTGATGATTTGCTGCCGGTGGTTGAAATGATGCTTGATGATGAGGGGGATTGGGCGGCGAGGAGGGAGAACAGGAAAAGAATCAGGAGAATCGCCCCGACGAAGCCAGGAACAAGGCGGGTCGGACGGGGGACGGGGGACGGGGGAATCCGTAGGGGTGACGCATGCGTCACCCCTACAGAAGGACCCCCGACCCCCGTCCCGTTCATCCTATCCCGCCAGCATCTTCGGCAACAGGGCGTTGACCTGGTCCGGCGCGGCCTTGCCCTGCGAAACCTTCATCACCTGGCCCACGAAGAACCCGAGCAGCTTGTCCTTGCCGCCCCGGAACTCCGCGACCTTGTCCGGGTTCGCGTCCAGGACCTGACGGATGAACCCTTCGACCGCGCCCGAATCGCTGATGACGGAGAGGTTCTTTTCGCGCACGATGTCGGCCGGGGCGCCCTCCCCCGCCAGCATGTGTTCGAACACGGTCTTGGCGATCTTGCCCGAGATGGCCCCCGACTGGATCAGGTTGACCAGCTCGCCGACGTGGGCGGCCGTGAACTTCAGGTCGGAGATCGACAGGTTGCCTTCCTTGAGCACGCGCAGCACGTCGCCCATCACCCAGTTCGACACCGCCTTCTTGTCGGAGCAATCCCTGCACGCGACCTCGTAGAACTCCGAGACGGCCTTCTCCCGCGTGAGCACGTCGGCGTCGTAGGCCGGCACGCCGTACTGCTCCACGTAGCGCTTGCGGCGCGCCTCGGGAAGCTCGGGCAGCGAGGCCCCCACGCGCTGAATGTCCTCGGGGGTCACGCTCAGGCGCACCAGGTCGGGCTCCGGGAAATAGCGGTAGTCCTGCGCGTCTTCCTTGCTGCGGTTCGCCTTCGTCTCGCCCTTCGCCACGTCCCAGCGCTTGGTCTCGCGCTTCACCGTGCCGCCCGCGTCGAGAATCGCCGTCTGCGACTCGATCTCGGCGTGCAGCGCCTTCTCGATGTTGTGGAACGAGTTCATGTTCTTCAGCTCGATGCGCTCGCCGAACGGGGCGTTCTCGTCCTTGCGCAGGGAGATGTTCGCGTCGCAGCGCAGGTTGCCACGCTCCATGTTCGCGTCGCTGATCTCCAGGTATTCCAGGATTTGCTTCAGCTTTTCCAGGTAGAGGTAGGCCTCGCGCGGCGTGCGCAGGTCGGGCTCCGACACGATCTCCAGCAACGGCGTCCCGCAGCGGTTCGCGTCGAACAGCGAGTCGGCCACCGTCAGGTCGTGGATCAGCTTGCCCGCGTCCTCTTCCATGTGGATGCGCGTCAGGCCGATGCGCTTGCGCGTCCCGTCCTCCAGGTCGATGTCGAGGTGGCCGCCCGTGCAGATCGGCTTGTCGTAAATGGGCGAACCGCCCTGCTGGGTGATCTGGTAACCCTTGGGAAGATCGGGGTAGAAATAGTTCTTGCGCGTCCACATCGGGCGGGGCTGGATGTCGGCGCCGCAGGCCAGGCCCAGGCTGATGGCCGATTCTACCGCCTGCGCGTTCGGGGCCGGCAGCGTGCCGGGGAACCCCAGGCACACGGGGCACACGAGGGTGTTCGGCTCGGCGCCGAATTCGACGCGGCAACCGCAAAACATCTTGGTTTTCGTGGACAACTGGGCGTGGACTTCGAGTCCGATGACGACACTGTAGGGCATGGAGGGGAAAGTTAGGAAAACAGTGTTGGGGGTTGGGAGTTGGGGGCTGGGGGATAAGACAGAAAACAACGACAAAAAGACGGGAAAGCGGAACGGGGCGCCTCCGTCGCACGGCCGCCGTATCGATGGCGCAGCCAAACCGGTCCCTTATCGTTCCTTGCATTGCGCTCACCCCCAACCCCCAACTCCCAACCCCCAACGCTTATCTTTACCCTCCCATGCCTCTCCCTTCCGGTCTATCTTCCTACGAATTCATCCGTGAGCTCGTCCCTTCCCGCGACCTCCCCAACTATTTCCACCTCCACATCCTCAAGGACGAAAAGGGCCTTCCCCTGCTGGCCCCCGAAGGCGCGCCCCAGAAGAACCTGCTGGACATCGAGGCCTTCTTCGGCCAGAAGGGACCGATCGAGATCGAAATCGGCTGCGGCAAGGGAACCTTCCTGAACCACTATTGCGAGAATCATCCCGACCTGTCGTTCGTGGCGCTGGAATGGGAGGCCGAGTTCGCCTTTTATTCGGCGGAGCGCCTGGCCAAACGGCCCCACCTGAAGCACGCGCGCGTCGTTTTGGGCGACGCCCAGCCTTTCCTGCGCGACTTCCTTCCCGAGTCTTGCGCGCAGGCGCTGCATGTCTACTTTCCGGACCCCTGGCCCAAGAAGCGCCACCACAAGCACCGCACCATGCGTCCGGATTTCCTGGAGCTGATGCGGCGAGTCGCCCTGCCGGGAGCGCTGTTCTACTTCGGCACCGACCACGCCGAATACAACGAGGCGGCGCAGGAAGTGTTCGCCGCGACGCCCTGGCTGGAGATGCTTGACCGCAACGCGCCGCCCACCGAGGGCATCATGACCAACTTCGAGATCAAGTACCGCGCCGAGGGACGGCCGATTTACCGGTATGTGATGAGAATAACGAAGGACGAGGGACGGGGGTAGGGGGACGGGAGCAACGCAAACACAAACTCCATTTGTTTTGCTTGCTTCTTTGCTTTATCCCCCGTCCCCCTACCCCCGTCTCCCGTCCCTCGGCGCTCCGCGCCGAACAATCCCCGGCAGGACCTTCGCGTGCCAGAGGCGCCACGCTTCGTAGAACCGGTACTCGCGCTCCCGCCGCCGGAACTCGCGACCGTGGACCACACGGCGGCCTTCCCCTTCGCGCGCCCCCTCTTTGGGGGGCACGGCGATGTGCAGGCATTCGTGGTACACCACCCCGCCCACCATCTCGGCCGAAGCCAAGGCGCTGTCGTATCCCCGGCTGATGGTGATCAGGTTGTACCGGTTTCCTTCGGCGTCCTTCGCATGGCTTTGGGTCGAGAGGCCGCCCCAGCGCTTCGACCAGGTGATCCTGGCTTCGAGCGCGCCCGCGAAGTATTCCCGGTTGACGGCGTCGAAGATCGCCTGCAGGTCGTGATGCTTCCCCTGGCTCTCCAGGCGATCGAGACGCCGCTCCGCGCGGGCGCGCGCCAGCGTGCGGGTCCGCGGGTCCCGCGCCGCGTGCTGGTCGAGCCAAGCGTGCAAGGTCTTTTCCAGCGCCTGACGGGCCGCGCTTCGTTCTTTTTGGGCGGCGGCCGATTTAGCCTTCCCGCGTGAGTTCATCACCAGCCGCGCCCACGCGGCCAGCGCCCCCAGGATTTCATCCGGAGCGGTGAGGATGGCCGCGGGCACCCGCAGCCGGGCTTGGTCCCCGCGCCTCCATTCCAGCCGCCACCCCTGGCGCAGGCGCGGGACAGGCACGATTTCGATATCCCCTTGAGAAACAAGGGACTTCCAGCGATCCAGAAAGGCGCCAGGTAAGGAAGAACTCGCCGTTTTAAGCGGAGCCTTGCGAGAGGCCGGACGGATGGCCTTAACCGCATGCGCGGGCTCGTGGGTTTCCTCTTTGGGACCAAAGAGGGAGGTTTGAAGCCATTTGAACATCGGGTAAAAGTTAGTTCGGGGGGTGAACCGGTCGCTCCTTCCGCGATTCCCCGCTTTTCCCGCGGAAAGGCGCCATGCGCGGTCCATGCGGACGCTTTTCCCTGGGAACCATGAATTTTACCGCTTTGTTTACCGCTTTGTAATGCGGATCACGTTATATTCCTGAGGTAGGCGGCCTGGCCGCCATCGCGGAGGGAATTCATGAAACGCCTCGCCTGGCTTTTGGCCCTTTGGGCGCTCTCCCCCGCAGGGGCCTTCGCGGAGACCTGGACTCCGGTTTCCTCCGGCACGAGCAACACGATCAATAGCCTGTTCTTCGTTTCGGCCGATACGGGCTGGATCGCGGGTGAAAACTCCTTGATCCGGAAAACCGTGGATGGCGGCGCCACCTGGACGGCCCAGTCCGCAAGCGGCAACATCAAGACCATCCGGTTCGCGAACTCCCGGGTGGGCTGGGCGGTCGGCGAATCGGGCGGAGCCGGACTTGTGCTCAAAACGACCGACGGGGGAACACATTGGATCACCCAGATCGATTCGGGCCCGGTCGTGTGGGATGTCCAGGCCTACAACGAAGAGATCGCCTGGATCGCCGGGGCGGGCGGATTCCTTCGCTATACGAGGGATAGCGGGGCTACGTGGACAACCGATGGCGGAAACACCTGGCCGATCATCAACAGCGGCACGAACCGCGACATTCGCCGCCTGTGGCTCCACAACGCCGGCGCCCTCAATGGATTCGTCGGATCCCAGGGATTGGTCACCAGGCGGCTGTTCGAGGAGAACAACCCCCTCATCACCGATAGCAGCACGACGAATGACCTCCACGACGTCACTTTCAATAGGTTTCCGCACGACTCTGGGTGGTGCGTCGGCGCACAGGGAACGATTCTCAGATCAACGGAGGCCGGAGTCAACTGGACGGTTCAGAACAGCGGCACCACCGCTGATCTGCACGCCGTTAGCTTCGTGACGACCCGTGCGGGCTACGCGGCGGGGGCTAACGGCGTCCTCCTGAGAACGACGGACGCGGGTGAAACCTGGGTCGCAGTGAACAGCGGAACGACAAACGCCCTCCGTGCCGCCAGCATAAACGTCGTCACGGGCGGCTGGATCGCGGGCGACCTTGGGGCGGTCTTCAAACTCACCTCCATGCAACCTTTATCCCTGAGGTACGGCATTCCGGCCATGACCGCAGGGATCGCCATAAAACCGATGGTGCCGACGGTCATGGGCACGGGGCCAATGCGCTACTCGGTCAGCCCCGCATTGCCGCTGGGTTTGATCCTCGACACGATCACGGGAATAATTTCCGGAACGCCCACGACCGAAATGCCGGCCACCTCCTACAACGTCACCGCGACCAACTCTCTCGGATCCATAACCGTCTCGATCCGGATCACGGTTTTGAAGGCGCCGACCTTGACCTATTCCAACCATGCTCCGCAATACACCGTGGGCGCTCCCATTCCGGCGAACCTGGCGACCTTGGTGAGGCCCAGCATGACCTGGGACCGCTGGGAGGTGACTCCGGCGCTGCCGCCCGGGCTGAAACTGGATACCATGCGCAACGGGGGGGATATCACGGGCACCCCTA
>JAJNBB010000093.1 GCA_021155885.1 Fibrobacteria bacterium
GCCGGGAACGCCGTAGGCGATGACGCTGTCGGCGGGAAGCCTTATGCCGAGGCGCGTCGGGTACCCGTTGGCCCCGGTGGTGACGACGCCGTTGCCGATTGCGGCCCAACGGAGCGTGCGCACGGTCTGCGCGAAGGAGGCGGCGGCGAGCGCCGCGAGGGACAAAAAGACGAGGGGAAGGTTTTTCATGGAGGTCATCTCTTAATCGCGGCGAGGGGAGGAAGGCATGGCTTTCAAAGGTTTCCCGGTGGGACGGCCCGAGAGGCGGCCGAGCACGTCCAGCCCCTTGCCCGAGGCGACCCAGGCGGGCGCGGGGATTTTTGTTCGCGTTCTTCCGGCCCGAATGGAGGTCGGGGCGAAGTAGCCCTGCGCGTTCAACCAGGCCCTTGGAAATCAGGGAGTCCCGGTAGGCCGTGCTGTTGAGCGTGTCCACAAGGGCGTCCCCCGTGCCCCAGTTGATGAAGGCGGGCGGCGTCTGCGGCGTGACCTGTTTTTCATTCGACGTGTAATCCACCAGCGCCGCGGAGGCGTTCGTCCCGATGTAAATCGTGCGGCCCGGCCCGTACGCATACTCGTCGTTGGTGGTGCCGGGGCGGTAGCGCACCATGGTAGTCATGGGATAGACCAGGGCCTGGAAGTTCGGCCTGCTGGAATACAGGTCGATGCTGTCCTTCCGGCCGGGATACCAGTGCGGCCCGTTGGCCGCGTTGGAATCGGTCAGGCCCGCGTCGAAATGCGTCGCGGCCGTGGACGCGACGTGCCCTCCCGCCGAATAGCCGAGCACGCCCACGCGATTGGGGTCGATACCGTACGCGGCTGCGTTGGCCCGCACCCAGCGCACCGCGCGCTGAACGTCCCACATGGCGTGGGGATATGCATAGGGCTGCACGCGATACCGGAGGATGAACACCGTCACGCCGTAGCCGGTCAGGGCGTTGGCCGCGGGAACGCCCTCGCTGGTCCAG
The DNA here is from genome assembly GCA_021155885.1 of Fibrobacteria bacterium. Classification (GTDB taxonomy): domain Bacteria; phylum Fibrobacterota; class Fibrobacteria; order UBA11236; family UBA11236; genus UBA11236. The sequence goes on from JAJNBB010000093.1 coordinate 966, forward strand.
GGGGTGAGATTGGCGTAACCGCCGCCGGGAATGACGATCATCGCCGCGCCGTTGGGATTGGCGGCGGCGTAATGCAGCAGCCAGGAATTGCGGACGCTGTCGGTCGGGCTGTATGCCGTCGTGTCGGAAATGTTGGAGGGCTTGGGAGATGCGATGGGCGTATAACGGCCGGCCCAAAGGAAAAGCCGGCTCTTGCCGGCGGGGACGGTCTGGGCTCCCGCGAGTCCTGCCAGCAACAGGAGCGCGAGGGCAAACAGACGAGGCGAGGCGAATGAAATCACAGGGACTCCCGATCAGCGGTTCAGTCCCTTAAAACTACCGGAAAACCTCGTTTTTAGCGCGGGATTTCACGCCTATTTCACCGGCGGTCCCATTCCCTTTAGTAGGATAATCCGGAAATCGTTTGCCCGGTACAATTACCCGCCGGACGGATCGCGTCCCTAAATTTCGCCCATCAGGTACATCTTGCCGGTGGGCTGGGGCATGCCCCCCGCGGGTTCCAGGGTCACGGCGAAGGCGTTGATGTGTTTCTTGTCCGTCTCGACCAATTGCTCGATGCGGTACATCCCGTCGCCGGAGCGGGCGCTGACCTGGAACACGCCGGCCGCCATGGGCTTGCTGTCGCGAATCACCCACAATTGATAATCCATGCCCTCCGGCTCGGGGGGGAGCGACACCTGCAGCACGGCCACCTTGCGTTCGGGATCCCACAGGATCTTTCCGTAGCGCGCGGTGTCTTCCATTCCGCCCAGGGCCACCATCTGCATCCCGCGCGCGCGCAAGACTTCGAGCATGGCTTCCTTCCGGCTGAGCGAATCCTCGAGGGATTCGATGCGCGCGCGCGTGGAATCGGCCAGGACCTCCATCCGGCCGTGCGCGTCGGCCAGGGCGGTTTGCCGGGCCGTCAGCTGGTCGTTCAGGGACAGGGTGTAGGCGACGAGCCCCGCGGCGAGCACCACCAAAGAGAAGGCGGCGGCCAGGCCGAGCCGGGGTTGCATCCACGCGCCGAAGATACGCTCCAGCAGGGGACGCCGGGTTTCCCGGGAGAAGCGGCGGGCGGGCGCGGCGCCCGCGGCTTCGGCATGGATCTGCGCCATCAGGCGGCGCTTCACGTCGGGACGGGGAGCCACGGCGCTTTGGGTCAGGGAAAGAAGTTCGGCGGTATGCAGGGCGTCGTTCAGGGCCGCGTTCATTTCGGCGTCGGCATGCGGCAAGGCGAGGTAAAAGCGCTCGCGATCTTCGGGGTCGAGCGCTCCCAGGGCGTGGGCCTGGCAGGCCTCCAGGAATTCCTGCTTGGTCATGGGAGTCAAGGCCATTCGATCCTCCCTTTCAGCAGGGACTGGAGCGCCTTCATGCCGTCGCGCATGCGGGTCTTGACGGTGCCGAGGGGCATCTGCATCCGTTCGGCGATCTGCGACTGCGTATAGCCTTCGAAGTAGGCGATCTCGAGGACCTCGCGCTGCTCGGGGGAAATGCCGCGCAGCGCCTCGCGCACGGCGGAGGCGCGCTCCGAGAGAAGCACCGCTTCCAGCGGGCTCTCCGAGGACAAGTTCTCCAATCCCTCCAGTTCGCCGGGCTCATCCGCGTTTTGCTTGCTGTTTTTGTACCCCTTGGAGCGGATGCGGTCGATGGCCCGGTTGCGGGCCATGCTGATCAGCCAAGTGTAGGTCGCGCCGCGCGCGAGATCGTACGTGGCGGCCTTGTTCCACACCTGCAAAAAGATTTCGCAGAGGATTTCGTCGGCGTCTTCGCGGCTTTTCACGATGCGCAGGATGACGGCGTACAACGCTCCCGAAAAGCGCTCATAGAGCTGGTCCAGGGCCTTTTCATCGCGCTCGACGATGCGCGCCATCAGGTCCGCGGCTTCAGTCATCGGCCGGGCCCTCCGGAACGAAACCAGCGAGAAACCGGGCAGCCAAAGCGCGGCCGCGGGGGCGAAGGTCCGATGGGGCGCAGGGTAAATCATGTTCCGGTGGGTTTCCGGAAAGAGATACGCAAAATAAACGTGCCTGGATGCTCATGACGGGGAAGGGTTTTGAACAATGCTATTAAAAAAAACGCCTTAAAAATCGATCAGGGAGCGGCCCGTGCCAGAAATCTTTCCAGGAAATACAAGCTGATCTGGGAACCGGGGCCTGAAAACATATAGTCGTAGCCGTGGGTGGCCCAGGGCAATTTCACGCTGAAATGGGGGACGCCTCGCGCGGCCAGTTTTTCCTCGAGATGGACCGTGTGCTTAAAGGACACGAGCACGTCGGGTTCGCCGTGCAGGAGCAAGGTCGGCGGGGATTGCGCGTCCGCGAATTCGAGGGGGGAGGCCGCGCGGCACCTTTCGGGGTCGTCGTTGCAGCTTCCGCCGAGATACCGGTCCATCACCTTGCGCGAATCGAGGATGAGTGGATTGCCGGGAAGGCTGTAGCCGAAGGCCATGTCGGCGGGCGCGTAATAGGCCACGACGGCCCGGATGGCCGGGTCCTTCAGGGTGTAGGCGGCCTGCAAGGCGATCTGTCCCCCGGCGGAACGGCCGAGCAGCACGAAGCGCTCCGGGTCGATGCCGAGATCCTCCGCGCGCGCCTTAAGATAGGCCAGGGCGTCCGACACGTCCTCCACCGGCGCGGGGTAGACGTGCTCCGGCGCGAGACGGTAGTCGATCGCCGCCACCGCATAGCCCGCGCCCGTCAGCCAGGGGTTCAGGTCCGGCAGCCGTCAGCCAGGGGTTCAGGTCCGGCAGTTGGCCGCGCGTGCCCGTGTCCCACCCGCCGCCGTGCACGACCACGACGCACGGGGCCTTTCGCCCGCTTTCCCTGCTTGCGCGCGCCGGGTAAAAATCCAGGCGCAGGTCGGTTTCCCGTTTGCGCGCGTAGGTCCTCGTCACGGGTCGGACGGAAGACGCGTGGATTCCGCGCAGGAAGTCTTTCCACACCAGGGGCCGAGGGCGCAGAAATTCGACGGGGCGTTTGAGGGGAATTTTTCCAAAGCCGCGCGCGAACTCCTTTTCCAAATGCCGAGCGGTTTCGATCGCGCGCAGAAGGGGGTAGGCGTACAAGAGGGCGCCGGCCAGGAACAGCGCGCTGGCGGCGCGGGCCCCCCACCCGGTTTTCCAGGAGAGCAGGCACCACGCCGTGAGCGCGAGGCAGGGCGGCGCGAGCCAGAAACCGGTTTCCTTCACGGGAATCGAAAGTTTCCAGAATGCGTTTATCCCTGGAGGAAGCACGGTCAGGAGGGAGGGGAGGAAAAGCAAAAAGGCGGCGGTGAGGCGCGCCGAGGAAGGCCAGGTCATGAAGGTCCTCGTCGTTAGGGGCCGCCGCCGGGGTATTCGATGCGGATCTTGAAACTTTTTCCCCTGGAATTATTCACGTTGGA
>JAJNBB010000008.1 GCA_021155885.1 Fibrobacteria bacterium
TACCCTGCGGCATTGACGGCGTGGTTCGCGCCATCGGCTTCTTCGACGTTCCGATTCTACGACCCCCTCGGCCGTGCGGTGGAAAAACGCCGCATGCCCCTCCCCGCGTCGTCCCTCTTGCGCCGTTAGGCGCGAAGCGAATGGGCAACCGCTGAGTAGCTAGTCGAAAAACGATAGAGGCCGGATGGTGGCGGCCCATCCCCAGATGCGCCCTACTCGCTCATCCCCTTCAACACCTCGTCCAGGAACGCGCGGACCTCCTTGTCGGCGCCGCTTTGCGTCCGCAACTCCAGCTTTTCCTCGCCGATCCAGGCCTCGGTGATCTCGATCTCCAGATTCGCCAGGGTCCGCATCATCAGGTTGGTGGCGAGGGGCTGCAGGCGCTTTTCACCGGACAAGCGCAAGAGCGCCACGCGATCGGCGCCCGCGGGGAACTGCCGCAGCGCGGGATCGACCCCGACCCACGCGCCGCCGATCCATGCCTCGGCCCAGGCGTGCCCGATGAACACGCCCCGATCGAGGGTGGCGAAACCCAGCGTTACGCGGCTGGGGATTCCGGCCGCGCGCAACAAGGCGGCGGTAAGCACGGCGGCCTCGGAGCAGTCGCCCTTGAGGCCGCGCAGGGCCTCGCGGCTGGTGCCGAAAAGCGTGGCCCCCAGCTTGTACTGGAAGGAGGTCGCCACGAAGCCGTAAATGCGGCGCGTGGTTTCGACCGCGTGCGGGGCGCCCTTCTTCAGGGCCGCCGCCTTGGCCCGCAGCAAGGGGTCGGTCAGGTCGAGGTCGGGCGTCGACGCGAGGTAAACGGCGGGAGCGCCGGGGGATTTTTTCAACGAGTCGGGCAGGGACGCACGGCGGGTTTCCACCAGCGCCCAGCTGGCGCCGCGTTCGACCACGCCGGGCAGGGCGCCCGGCAACGAATCGCCTCCCCGCAGGGATAGGCGAAGGCGCAGGCGCGTGGCGCCGGGCTTCACCGGCACGCGGCGGGAGATCGGCAGGAACGAGGCCCTCGCCCCGTCGGCCGAAGGGACTCCCTGGCGAAGGACCAGCGCGGTCTTCTCGCTCGCGAGTTCCTCGAAGTCGGCCACCTTCCAGATTTTTCCAAGGGGGCCTTCGTCGCGAAACAGATGCACGGCCTGAATCGAGGTGAGGCTGTTCAGGCCCATGAGCGGGCGGGTGAACACGGCGACCGAGCGTACTTTAAGCGCGGTCCAGTCCCCGCGCGCCTTTTCCTCGAGGACCGTGTCGGAACTTTTGGCGGTGTCCATGAAGGCCGCGAGTTTTTCCTGGGTTTCGATCAGCAGCGGCAGGAGCCGCAGGGCCTGGCCCGTGCACAGGGCGCGGGCCTCGGCGGCGGCGCCGACCTGCAGCAGGGAATCGAACCGGACCAACGTTTCACGGGGCCCAATCTCCTCGGAAGGCGCCGCGTGGCTGCACGCACCCGCCAACACGAGCGCGCCCAGCGACGCGCGCAGCGAATGGAGGAACATCCTCAGAACCAATGCTTGCGGCGGAACCACGCCAGCATGCCCAGGAAGACGGCCGCGGAGATTCCCGCGATGCCCAGAAACGCGCGCGGAGAGTCCGCGAAGGGAAGCGGCACGTTCATCCCATACAACCCCGTGACGAAGGTAAGCACCAGCAGCGGCGTGGAGACGACGGTGAGCACGCGGATGGTTTCGTTGGTTTTGTGCGTGATGGACGAGCGATAGAGTTCGAGGGCGTTCTGCGCGACCTCGCGGTAGATCGCGATGTCGTCGATCAGGCCGCGCAGCCGGTTCTCGAGGGAACGGAAGAAGGGCCGCGCGTAAGGCGTGACGAAGCGGGACGCGCCGGAAGTGAGGTCATGCACCATCTGAAGCTGCGGGGCCAGCGACAGATGCAGCAGATACAGCGCGTCGCGCGTCACGACGATGCGGTCGAGCAGGTCGGGCCGCGGTTCATAAAGAGCCTCATCCTCGAGCCCCGACAGGGCGGCATCCAGATTTTCCACCTCGGGTTCCAGGAGGTCCACGGCGGCGGCGAGCATGCGGTAAAGGAGCAGGTCGGGGGACTTCGGGGGGCTTTTCCACCCGGGAACATCCTCCAGCAGGGCGTCCACGACGGGAATCGGGCAGGCGTGAAAGGTAATCAGGTACCCCGACCCCAGAATGGCGTCCACTTCGGCCTTTTCCGGCGCATCCTCCGCCCCGGCGCCCGGGACGCGCGCGGTGAAGGACAGGTGGGTATAGTCCTCGAAGGGCGTAAGCCGGGCCCGCGAACTTGCCTGCTTGATGTTTTGTAAAACAATGGGATGCCAGTCGAGATGCTCCCTCAGCCAGGCTTCCGTCTCGGGTCCGGGCTCCCCCTCGGCGTCCAGCCACGCGAAGCGTTTTTCGAGGATCACGTCCCGCAGCTCCTCCAGGGAGGCCAGGGGCCGCGGCGGCGCGTCGGGGGCGAAGGCGAAACCGCGCAGGCGCAGGGGAAGGGAAGCAGGCATGCCGTGAAGTTACAAAGACCCGGAACGCGCTAGCTATATTCCGAACCGCATGAAACCAGACTCCAGCCTTCCTTCCAGCGCTTCCAAGGGTCAGGGTTTCTTCGCCCGCCTGACCAGGTCCTACGTCCGCGTCTCGTACATGCGGCCGTGGATTCCCCTGATCCTCATCGCCCTGACCGCTCTCGGCGGCGTGATGCTGGCCCGCAGCCTGTACATCGACACGGATCTGCGCGTGCTGCTCCCCGAGGGCACGCCCTCGAAGGTCGCCATCGAGGAGGCCGAGACGCGCAAGGGCTCCACCGACCTGTTCACGGTGGCCTTCGAGTCGCCGTCGATCGAGGCCGTGGGCCGCTTCCAGAAGGCCATCGCCGATTCGCTGTCGAGGTGGCCCGAGGCCGTGTGGGTGCAATACGATCAGGATCGCTCCTTCTTCGAGCAGCGGGCGCTGCTCTACATGCCCGCTTCGGAACTGACGGACTTGAAGGACCGCGTCAACGGCATGGTGGGCGGCCAGTTCGCGAAGGCCAACCCCCTGATCGAATCCTTGTTCGAAGAGGACGAGGTGGAAGCCGCCGCGCCGGGACTGGAGGGCTGGCCCGACTCGCAGGCGCTGCGCGCCGAGGGACTTCCCGAGGATCTCGTGACGGCCCTGACCCAGAAGGTCCGGAAAGGGCAGGACGCGGAGGAAAAGCGCCTGGCCGCGCGGGCCGCGGATCCGACGGACCCCGCGAAGCCCGATTCGCTGTCGGCGCGCCTGCTCAACTGGCACGAGGAGAAAAAGGTCTGGGTCGGCGTGGTGCTGGTGCAGCTCAACCAGCCCTCGACCAACGCGCGCTTCGCCAAGTCGATGTACGACCGCGGCACGGCGCTCATCGAGCGCGCGCACCCGGAAACCTACGACCCGAAACTGGTCGTCAAGGTGGCCGGAGCCTACCGCAACTTCAACGAGATCGACCAGGTCAGCGCCGACGTGGCCATCGCGGGGGTCATTTCCTTCGCGCTCATCAGCCTGCTGCTTTTGTTCTTCGTGCGCAAGCCGGTCAGCTTGCTGCTGATCAACATCCCCCTGTTCGTCGCCATGGCCTGGGCCATGGGCATCACCTACCTGGTCTACCAGCGCCTGACCTTGCTCACGGCCTTCATCCTCTCGCTGATCCTGGGCCTCGGCATTGAGTACGCCGTGCACCTTTACGCCCGCTGGGCCGAGGAAGCGCGCCGCCATCCGTACCATCCCATCGACGCGATGACGCACGCCATGATCTCGTCGGGCCGCTCGCTGCTCGCCGGCGCGGCCACCAACATCTTCGCGATGCTCAGCCTGCAGTTCGGCCGCTTCGAGGGATTCCGCGAGTTCGGCGTCGTGGTGTCGATCGGCATTTTCTGCGCCCTGATCGCCAACTGGGTCGTGATGCCGCCGATCTTCTTCCTCTCCCTGCGCGGCGCGCGCTGGCTCTCGCACCGGGTGCCGCGCTCCTTCGCCTGGGTGATCCGCCAGCTCATGCCCACCGACGCGGGCGTGCAGGGCGGCCTGCTCATTCCCTCGCTGCCTTTCTCGCCGCGGGTGCTCAAGGGGCTCGGGATCACGGCCCTGGTCGTCACGATCGCCCTCGCGTTCGGGCCCGGCGTCGGTTTCGAGAACGACTTCCGCAACCTGCGCGGCAAGAGCACGGGAGCCGGCATCAGCTACGGGCGCGCCGTCGGCTCGGGAAAGAACACCTCCCCCGCCATCCTGCTCGGCAAGAGCGAGTCCCAGATGCGCTCGGCGCACGACTCCCTCGCGGCGCGCTACGGCAATCCCGCCGACAGCATGCTCAAGGGGTTCAGCACCATCCAGTCCTTCGTGCCGCGCCCCGAGGCCCAGCAGGAGCGGCTCGCCATCATGGCCGAGATCCGCGCCACCTTGGACTCGCGCGCGCTCGAGCGCGCCGACGCCAAGACCCGCGCCGACCTCGACACGCTGCGCCGCTACCTCGACGCGCAACCCTTCGGCTTCGACGACCTGCCCGGCTGGGCGCGCCGCTTCCTCACCGAGGCCGACGGCAGCCACGGCAAGATGGGCTTCCTCTACGGCAAGATGCGCGAGGCCGACGCGGTCGAAAGCGGGCTCTTCCAGAAACGCTTCCAGCATATCCCCTCGGCCGAGGGCCCGGTGCTCGTGGCCAGCAGCGGCTTCATCTACGCCGACGTGGTGCGCATGGTCAAGCGGGACGGCCCTCGCCTCGCCCTGATCACCTTGCTCCTGCTCGTCGTCATCACCTGGGTCGACATGCGCCGCTGGCGCGGCGTCGCCATCGTGGTCGGCTTCATCTCCCTCTCCGCGTTCTGGACCTACAAGATCATGGGCTTCCTGGGCCTCAAGCTGGGCGTCTTCAACATCGTCGTGATCCCCACCATCCTCTCGGTCTCGGTCGACTCGGTGATCCATTTGTACCACCGCCGCCTAGGCATGGGCGCCGGCAAGATGCGGGAACTCTACCACACCACCGGATCGGCCGTGGCCACGGGCACGCTCACCAACATGTTCGGGTTCATCGGCCTGTGCTTCGTCGGGCACAAGGGCATGCAAAGCATCGGCATCCTGGCCACGCTGGGCATCGGCTGCGGCCTGCTCGTCATGTTCACCGCCCTGCCCTTCGCGCTGGAATTCCTGTGCCCGAAGGATCCGGTCGCGGGCGAGGGCGACGACGAAGGCTAGGTCGGGGAAACCTCATCGTGTCCCAACTAGCGCCGTGCGAACCGGACCTGTTCCGATCCGCGGCGAGGCGAGGACCGCATAGCGCAGCCGAGCAAGGGGCGGAACGGGTCCAGTGAAGCAACAGGGAGGCTCCCTTTCATGAAGACCTTGATCTCCGCCGACCGCATCGCCGCGCGCGTGGCCGAACTCGGCGCGGCCGTCACGCGGGATTACGCAGGCAAGGAGCTCGTCCTGGTCTGCGTGCTCAAGGGAAGCTTCGTCTTCGCCGCCGACCTCGCGCGCGCGATCGGCCTTCCCCTGCGCATCGAATTCCTGGGCGTCCAGAGCTACGGCGACGGCACCGTGTCCAGCGGCGAAGCGCGGATCACCCTGGACATCGCCCACCCCCTCGCCGGCTGGCACGTGCTCCTGGTCGAGGACATCGTCGACACAGGACTCACGCTGTCGTTCCTGCTGGAAACCTTAAGTTCGCGACATCCGGCGAGCCTTAAGGTTTGCTCCCTGCTTCACAAGCCGGCGCGTCAAAGGATTCCGGTCGCGATCGATTACCTGGGGTTTACTCTCCAGGACGCGTTCGTGGTCGGGTATGGATTGGACCACGCGGGCCTGCACCGGAACCTGCCGCATATCGGGGTCATGGACCGTCAGTAAAGGATCCGCACGCCGAGGCTCCACAGGCCGTTTTCATTCTCGAAGCGGTTCTGATCCAGGAAGGTGTGCTCGACGAACAACACGCCCACGCTCTTGCGGCTGAGCAAAATCCAATTCAGTTGCGCCGTTCCCCGATACTGGAAGGACCCGTTTTCCCGCAGCCACAGGTCCTGCCTCAAGTCGGCATAGAAGGCCGATTGTTCGCGCAAAGCCCAGTTGTAGCGCAGCAGACCGAGCAGATGGCCGCGGTAGTCGTGGTTCTGCGCGACGAACCAAGCCTCGTTGCCGGCGAGAAAAGCGTCCGCCGCTAAGCGGTAATCGTAGGAGTTGCGAAGCTGGAAGTCGCGTTCGACCACGCGGCCAACGAGGTTATGGTCATAAGCGCCCTTCGTCCCGAACGAAGCTTGCACCGAGTTCCAGAAAATGCTCCCGCCGACCCGCTCGCGGTCAATGCGGTGGATGCATTCATGCGAGAGCCCCAGATTGGCCTCATACTGCCATTCCGTCCAGCGAAATCCCGGATCGATGCGGTAGCGGATCTGGTCGAGCTTGATGACCGCGGTATCCTGGCGCGAGATCACGGTCGCGTCCGCCAGGTTGATGTATACATGCCCCGGGCCCGTCCGGTACACTAGGTTGTCGATCGAGAAGGCGAAGCGATAGCCCGGCGGCATCTCGCTGTAGAGGTTGTCCTGATTCAAATAGTACTGGAAGTAAGTGCCGCCGCTGCTCTCGAACTCAAGCTCCCCCGCCTGTGACCCGGGCGCGAAAACGCCAAGGACCGCCACGACAGCGGCCGCCAGATCAGCGCGCACGGCGCACCACGCGGAATCCCAGACCCTTATAGCCAACCGCCTCCAGACCGTGGCTCTTGTTCGCGACCCGGAGGTTCCAGGTGCGATCGGACCAGGAGCCGCCCTTTGTCACGCGGCGTGCGCAGGTTCCATCCGGGCGGAGGGGCTCGTAGCAATCCTGCACCCATTCCCAGGAGCCTCCCGCCATGTCATGCAACCCGAAGGCATTGGGCCGGGCCGAGGCGGACGGCATCAGGCGCCGCCGGGTACCCGCCTCCCGCAGACGTTCACGCGGATCGTTTCCCCAGGGAAATTTGCGGATTCCCGCGCCGGCGGCGAATTCCCATTCCGCCTCGGTGGGAAGCGCGTAACCGGGCCCGAGCCAGCGGCAGAAGGCCCCTGCCTCTTGCCAACTGACGCCGGTGACGGGCAAGCGGGCGCGTTCCGCGGGGGTCAGTTCCAGAGCCGTTTCCTCGAAATACCCGATCGACCACCAGCTCGGCGCGCCGCAGGCCCCATCCGCCATGCAAAGCAGGTACCAGCCCACTGTCACCTCTGTGCGGCCCATTTCGAAGCCCTCCACCCCAATCTCCCGCACGGGCCGTTCGTCGCGATCTCCCTCGGTGCTTCCCATGTGAAATCGGCCGGCCGGGATCGGCACCAACTCCGCGGAATAGTCGGGGGCGGCTGCCCCCAGGCATGTGGCAGACAGCAGAAGAAAGAACCCTGCGCGCGGAGACCATGGGGGATGGAGCATGGGCCCAATGTAACACGCCGGTTATTGTCCCGCCAGCAGTGTCACATACTCCCGCTCTTCCCGGCCGAACCAAGGCCCTTGCCCCGCCTCGGCGTTCTCGCGCACGTGGTCGGGCTTCGAGGTCGCCGGGATCGCGACATGGCAGCGGGGGTCGCTCAGGATCCATTTCAAGAGAACCTGCGCCCAGGTCTTCACCCCGAAGGATTCGAGGGGCTTGAGACGCTTCGGATGCGGGGGCCTGCGGAAAAGGCCGTCCTGGGCGAAAGGCCGCATCACAACGATCCCGATTCCCAGGTCGGTCGCGAGCGGCAGGATCTCGCGCTCGATCTCCCGCTCGCGGGGGTTGTACGGGACCTGGATCGCGGTGATCCGTCCGGTTTTCATCACGGTTTTCAACTCCCCGAAGGCGCCGGGAAGGTAATGGGTGGCCCCGATCGCCCCAATCTTGCCTTCGTCCAGCCGCCTGTCCAGCTCGTCCAGGTGCTCGCGCCAGTTCACAAGGTTGTGGATCTGGTAGAGGTCGACCTTGCCTCCATGGAACTGCAGCGCCCGACGGATCTGGTCCCGCCCCTCCCGAAGCGTCGGCGCCCAGACCTTGGTGGCCACGAGCGCCGCCTCCCGCCGCCCTTCCAGGGCCTTACCCAGAACCCGCTCCGATTCCCCATACATAGGGGAGGTGTCGAAAAAGTTCGCCCCCGAGGCCAGGGCCCGGGTCACCACCTCCCGGGCATGTTTCTCGGCGACCTCCTCTTTCACATCGAAGGTCTGCCAGGTCCCCATGCCCACCGCGGGCACCTCCAGGCCGGTATTTCCGAGGGATCGAATATCCATAGGCTTTCCCCCAAGGTACACTGGATCGGGGTTGGGGACATACCTAGATTGGGACCATGCAGGACCTACCCGCTATCGCTCCCGGAATCGAAATTCGGCAGGATCCCACCCGGCAAGGCTTGGGGGTTTTCGTCACCCAGGAATTCCCTGCCGGGGCCCGTCTCGGATTCTTCACGGGGCAGGCAACCTCGGAACGCTCCCGGATGAGCTTGCAATTCGGCGCGGGCCTTTTCATTGAACCGGGACTGGAAGACCCCTTCCGGAACCTCAACCATGCATGTTCCCCATCCGCCTGTTTTATAGGAAGAGACTTGCATGCCTATCGGGACTTGCATGTCGGGGATGCGGTGACCTTGGATTATAACTTGCATGAAGAGGAACTGGCCTCCCCCTTTCAATGCAAGTGTGGAGCGGAGGGCTGCGTGGGTACCATTCAAGGCTGGAAATATCTTTCCGATGCCCAAAAGCTCCCTCGACTTGCACGGGCCGGAGCTTGGCTTTTTTCACGCTGTTAGGCTTTTTCCCGTGCAACCCTAATAAAGACTTGCACGTTGATTGGGGAAAGCAGGGCTTGCACGCTGGTCCGGGAAAGCGAAAACAGCATGCATGTTGGGGGAGGCCAAGCCCTTTTGGCTTGCATGCAACCCGAGCTTAAAGACCGCGCGGGATAGATCCAGTCTGGCATGCTAGCGCCAATTTTCCACTTGCATGCTTCTCCAACCGAACCTGACTTGCCTGGTGCTCGGCCAGAAGATGTCAACCTGCTATTTTGACGGGATGCATCCCGCTTTGACTTGCATACACTGGCAACGCCAGGATCTTCCCGGGGAGGAGTTCTGCCGCCTGGTCCCCGACGGGAACGGATGGAGGCTGATCGGGTGGGCGACCTACTTAGAAAAAGGAACCCGTTTTCAGTTCGCCTACCGGGTCCAATGCAACCCCGGCTGGGGGACGGTGGCCTGCCGGATTCGAGGTCGGATCGGAGGGCGGGCGGTGCGGTGGGACTACCGGAGGGTCGAGGGGGTCTGGACCTGGAACGGGGCCGAAGTCCCCGGACTGGACTCCGGGCTCGACCTGGATCTGGGCTTCTCGCCGGCCACCAATCTGCCCCAGCTCCGGCGCCTGAACCTGAGCCAGGGCCAGGCGGCGGAGATGCCGGTAGCCTGGCTCGATCCGGCTACCGGAAACCTTTCCTACCTGTCCCAGCATTACCGCCGACTCTCCGCCTCGCGCTATGCCTATGAATCCCCGACCGTCGGGTATGCCGAGACTTTGGAAGTGGACCCGGCTTCGGGTTTTGCCCTGCGCTATCCCGGATTATGGATCGCCGTTGACCGGGGATAGCGACGTTTTTCCGATTGTGTGCATGGAAAAATTGATTTCGAAATCCAGCCCACCATAAAACATTCATTTTTATCGAAATTAAGCCGCTTTAAACCTAAACTGTACTCCGAAATTTGCACACGGGAGGGGTGCGGGAACCCGCCGGGCCGTGTAGACTAGGGACATGCCTCCGTCGTACGCCAACGTATACGAATTCTCCGACTTCCGCGAGTTCCTCGTGGAATACCAAGCCGCGCGCCAGGCGAAGGACAAAACCTTCACCCGCAGCCGCTTCTGCCGCGAGATCGGCCTGCCCAACTCGCGCAGCTTTTTCAATGACATCGTGAAGGGCTCGAAGCCGCTTTCGAAGGTCTTCCTGGAAAGGTTCGTGAAGGCCATGGGGCTGGACGCCCAGGAGGGTCAATATTTCCGCACATTGGCGCAGTTCAACCAGTCGACGCAGTCCCAGGAGCGCGAGGCGCTGTTCGACCAGCTCGTGACCCTGAACCAGACGCCGAAGCGCTTCGTCACGCCCGAGCAGTACGAGTTTTACCGGCGTTGGCAGCATACCGCCCTCTTCGCGTTGCTGGATGTGGTCGATTTCAAGAATGACTTCGCGTTGCTGGCGAAGCGCGTGCTGCCCCGCATCTCCGTGCCGCAGGCCCGCGCCTCCATCGCCCTGATGAAAAAACTCGGGCTGATCCGGGAGGATGAGCGTGGATGCTGGAAGCCGGTGGCGAAGACCCTGGACGCGGGCGGGTACATTCAGAACGAGTTGATCAAACAGTATCAGCTGCAATGCCTGGAGCTTTCCAAAGAGGCCATGCTGCTGGATACCGAGCTCCCCCGCAATTTTTCCACGGTCACCCTCAGCGTTTCACGCGCCGGCCAAGAGCAGATCGAACGGAAGCTTCAAAAGTTCAAGGCCGAGGTTCGCGCCATCGCGCACCGGGAGAGTGAGCCGGCGGACCGCGTCCTGCAGCTCAACGTGCAACTTTTCCCGCAGTCGGTTCCGGAGGAGGGCCCATGAAACGCCTGGAACTCCGCGCCGCGCGAGCCGCCTGGATGCTCGCGGCGGCCCTGGTCACGGGTTGCGAGATGCCCTTGCTGGCCGGCGGGTCGAATTCGACCGAGACCGGAAAGAAGGTCCACCTGACCGGGCGTGTCAGCGCCGGGAACGGCCAAGGCCTGTCCGGCGTGACCGTAAGCCTCGCGGGCACCGCGCTTCACGACACCACGGACGCGGACGGGGTATACCTCCTGTCCGGCCGCGTCGCCCGGGAAGCGGAGCCTCCCGCCGATACGCTGCGCTTCGCTCTGCAAGGGCAGGCTCTGGGCCTGCGCGTCGTGACGAGCCTCCAGGAAACGGTTCCCTCCCTGCAAGTCGTCCAGCGGGGCTTCCTCGGATACCTGAAAACGGGCGGCCTCACGGTCGTGCGCATAGAGGGGGTCCTGAAGGGGCACGGCATTCCCGCGGGGGACTCGGCCGTGGGAACGTTCTTCCACAACACCCAAGCCGGCAATTACAGCGGCTTCCTGTACTTCCCCGCTCCCGGGGACAGCGTGCGCGCCTACGAAGTGCGCGTGCGCGTATTCGGCGCCAACGGGGAGCTGCTCGGCGCCAGCCCATCGGTTCCTTTCACCAGTCAAGCGGGCAACATCCTCATTCCCGAAATCGAACTTTGAACCACGAAGGAGAGACACCATGAAATCCATTCTTCAGCGCATTCCCGGCTCGCGCCTCGCGGCGGCCGGGGTGCTCACCCTCTCGGCGCTGCTGGCGTCGTGTACCACGGACGCCGACAAGGCCACCGAAGCCGAAGGCCTCCGCCTCTCGGGACGCGTGATCGCCACCAACAGCAACCCCGTCGCCGGCGTGGTCGTCACCCTCGCCAGCAACGGGGCGAAGGACACCACGGACGCCCTGGGCCGTTTCGAGATCCGGCGCCTTTCCCCCACCTCGAGCGATACGGTGGTCTACTCGAAGAGCGGCCAGCTCCTGGCCCGCGTCAGCGTGGCGAACTGGGTGGACACCACCTTGCCCGACGTGGAGGTGATCCAGCGGGACATCTCGGGCCTGCTCACCGGCGCCGGGACGACCATAACGCGCGTCGAAGGCGTCGTGACGGGCGACGGCATCGATTCCACCTCGCCGGTCACGTCGGAGTTCTACTATAATCCCCTGACGGGCAACTACAGCGGCTTCGTGTACTTCCCGCCCTCGTCGACCGTGAAAAATTACCAGGTGCGGGTAAAGATTTACGGACCGGGAGACCTGCTCGTCGGCGCCAGCCAGCTCGTTCCCTTCACGAGCTTCGCCGGCAACGTCACCATACCGGCCTTCCAGCCCGGCAACGCGCGCCCGGTCGGCTTCGCCGGCCGGGACACGGTCGTCCTTCCCGGCGCTTCGATCCTCCTTCACGGGACCGCGGTGGATTCCTTCGGCACGATCGCCACGTGGGAATGGAGCCTCGACGGCGGACCCTTCGTCCCCTCTTCCTCGGGAGACGTCAGCTTTTCGCGGACGACGCAAGGCGCCTATGCCTGCATTCTGCGCGTCACGGACAACGACGGCAACCAGGCCCTCGACACCCTGACGGTGGGGGTCCTGGCGCTGGGCGCCAACTGGACCCTCCGGACCTCGACCGCCTCTTCCACCCTATACTCGGTCGCCTGGAGCCCGACGGCGAATGCCGGAGCGGGCCTGCTGGTGGCCGCCGGAGCGTCGGGCGGGGGGGTTGCCGGCACGATTCTCACCTCTCCCGATGGAACCACCTGGACCCAAAGGACCACCGGCCTCACGCCCTCCGCGAACAACCCGAGCATTTATACGGTCGCATGGAACGGCAGTGAATTTCTGGCCATCGCGCAGGCCGAGGTGAACGCGGACAATGTGCTTCGCTCCCCCGATGGAATCACCTGGACGCGCCAGAAAATGTATGAGTTGGGGTATATCCTGAATCAGCCCCTGGTGAAGTGGATCAACGGCAAGTATATCGCCATGTCCCGCGCGCAGGGATCGTTCACCACCTCCCCCGACGGAGTCACCTGGACCAGTACGGCCGGCGCGAGCCTGGGCCGAAAGGATTTTGTCTGGACGGGATCCCAGTTCGTATCCGTGGGGGAAAACGGAAAGGTGTTTACCTCCCCGGACGCCACGACCTGGACCCAGGTTCAGACCCAGGGGGACCTGACTTCATCGGCGAGCTTAAGTTCCGTCGCGTGGACCGGCGGGCGCCTGATCGCGGTGGGTAGCGCAGGCGAGATTTACGCTTCCCTGGACGCGATCACCTGGAGCAAGCGCGGGCAGACCCCGGGCGGGTCTCCCCTGAATACGGTAATCTGGGCCGGCAATCAGGCCGTCGCCGCCGGCCAAGGGTTCGTGGTTATCTCCCCGGATAGCGGCCTTTCCTGGATCCCCAAAGCCCTTCCGGCTTCCTCGAATATCCTGTCCCTGACCTGGACCGGATCCAAGCTGGTGGGAGTGGGAGCCGGCGGCGCCATCGTCACTTCGCCGTAGAAGACGCCGGACGGAAAAAAGGGAGAGAGGGCTCCACGTCCGACCGGAATGCGGGTGGTGGATGTTCTCAAGAACGGCGGCCTTAGCGGGCCGCCGTTCTCGTTTCCAGGTCTAGGCCTCGTAGCTCTCGATCGGCGGGCAGGAGCAATACAGGTTTTTGTCCCCGTACGCATTGTTGAGGCGGCCCACCGAAGGCCAGAACTTGTGCGCCCGGACCCAGGGAAGCGGGAAGGCCGCCTGTTCGCGGGTGTAGGGATGCGTCCACGCGTCGGCGGCGGATTCCTCGGCCGTGTGCGGCGCCATCTTCAGCACGTTGTCGGCGCGGTCGGCGGTTCCCTTTTCCACGGCCGCGATCTCGGCCCGGATCGAAATCAGCGCGTCGATGAACCGGTCGAGTTCGGCCTTGGGCTCCGACTCGGTCGGTTCGATCATCAGCGTGCCCGGCACCGGGAACGACACCGTGGGGGCGTGGAACCCGTAGTCCATCAGCCGCTTGGCGATGTCCTCGACCTCGACCCCCGAACTTTGCTTGAACGCGCGGCAGTCCACGATGAGCTCGTGGGCCACCGTGCCGTTTTCACCCTGGTAAAGGATGGGGTAGTGCGGTTCGAGCCGGGCCTTGATGTAGTTCGCGTTCAGGATGGCGACCTCGGTGGCTCGCTTGAGGTTTTGTCCGCCCATCAGGCGGATGTAGGCCCAGGAGATCGTTAGGATGCTGGCGCTGCCGAAGGGCGCGGCCGACACGGCCGGGATCGACTGCGGCCCCCCGATCTTGACTACCGGGTGTCCGGGCAGGAACGGCGCCAGGTGGGCCGCCACGCAGATCGGGCCCATGCCCGGACCGCCGCCGCCGTGGGGGATGCAGAAGGTCTTGTGCAGGTTGATGTGGCACACGTCGGCCCCGATGCGGCCCGGGGCGGTGAGCCCGACCTGCGCGTTCAGGTTGGCGCCGTCCATGTAGACCTGTCCCCCGTTCGCGTGGATCAACGCGCAGGCCTCGACGATGCCGTGCTCGAACACGCCGTGGGTGGAAGGATAGGTGATCATCGCGCAGCACAGGTTGTCCTTGTGTTCCTCGGCCAGGCGCTTGAGGTCCGCCAAGTCGATGTTGCCGCTCTCGTCGCACCGGGAGACGACCACGCGCATGCCCGCCATGGCGGCGCTGGCCGGGTTGGTCCCGTGGGCCGAGGAGGGAATGAGGCACACATCGCGGTGCCCCTGGCCCTGCGCCTTCTGGTAGGCGCGGATCACCAGCAGCCCGGCGTATTCGCCTTGCGAGCCCGCGTTGGGCTGCAGCGAAACGCCCGGCAGGAGCGTGATCGCCGCGAGGTCGCGCTCCAGTTCGGTGAACACGCGGCGGTAGCCCTTGGCCTGGTTCTCGGGCACGAAGGGATGCATCTCGGCGAAACCCGGCCACGACAGCGGCATCATCTCCGCCGTGGCGTTCAGCTTCATCGTGCAGGAGCCGAGCGGGATCATGGAGGTGGTGAGGGATAGGTCCTTCTTCTCCAGCGAGCGGATGTAGCGCAGCATCTCGTGCTCGCTGTGGTGCGTGCGGAAAACCGGATGGGTGAGGATGTCGCCCGCGCGCCGCAGGGACGCGGGGATTCCGTCCTCAAGCGTCCTGGCCAAGGCCTCGAGCGCAGGGCGGTCGGGAAGCTTGCCTCCCACCGCCTCGGCGAAGACGCGCGCGACGCGACGCACGGTCTCGAGCGTCCAGGTCTCGTCGACGCTGACGCCGAGGGATCCGTCGGCATGGTAGCGGAAGTTGATGCGCGCGGCCTCGGCCTCGGCGCGCAGGGCCGTCAGGGAAGCTCCCTTGCCGGGCAAGGTCACGTGCAGGGTATCGAAGCAGGCGGCGTTGCGGCTGACGCAGCCCATGCCCGCAAGCGAGGCTTCGAGCAGGCGGGTCAGCGCGTGCACGCGGCGGGCGATGCGGCGCAGGCCCTCGGGACCGTGGTACACCGCGTAGAACCCGGCCATCACGGCCAGCAGGACCTGCGCCGTGCAGATGTTGCTCGTGGCCTTCTCGCGGCGGATGTGCTGCTCGCGCGTCTGCAGCGCCATGCGCAGGGCGCGTTTGCCGTGCCGGTCCACCGATACGCCGATGATGCGGCCCGGCATGTGGCGCTTGTACTCGTCCTTCGCCGCGAGGAAGGCGGCGTGCGGCCCGCCGTAGCCCATCGGCACGCCGAAGCGCTGCGAGGATCCCAGCGCGATGTCGGCGCCCAGTTCGCCCGGCGACTTGAGCAAGGTGAGCGCGAGCAGGTCGGCGGCCAGGGCCACCTTGATGCCCGCGCCTTTCGCCGCCGCGATCAGGGCTGAGGGATCCCCCGCCTCGCCGTAGGTGTCGGGATATTGGAGGAGCATCCCGAAGGCGCCGTCGGGAAGGGCGCCCGCGTTCAGGGAGGCGATTCGCAGCTCGATGCCGAGAGGTTCCGCGCGGGTTCGCAGAACGGCCAGCGTCTGCGGGTGGCAGCGGTCGGAAGCGAGAAAGACCTTGTGGGCGTCGTCGGCGCGAAGCGCGAAGAACAGGGCCATCGCCTCGGCGGCGGCCGTCCCCTCGTCCAGGAGCGACGCGTTCGTGATCTCGAGCCCGGTGAGGTCCAGCACGAGGGTCTGGAAGTTCAGCAGGGCCTCGAGCCGGCCCTGGGCGATCTCGGCCTGGTAGGGCGTGTACTGCGTGTACCATCCGGGGTTTTCCAGCACGTTGCGCTGGATCACCGGCGGCGTGATCGTGCCGTAATATCCCGTGCCGATGCACGAAAGCCAGCGCTGGTTTTCCTCGGAGACCTCGCGGGCCAGCTTCAGGAACTCGGTTTCATCCGCGACGGAGGGAATCGACGGGACTTCGTCCAGGCGGATGCCCGGCGGCACGGTCTTTTCCACCAGCGCGTCCAGGTCCGCGCGGCCCACGACGCGCAACATCTCGCGGATTTCGTCCGCATCGGGCGCGATGTGCCGCGAGGAAAAAAGATCCGCGCTTTCGAGGTCTGAAAAAAGGGATTCGGGCATCAGATATTCCGGAAAAACGGGTGAATTCGACCCGGTAAAGATAGCTATCGGGCGCCTATCCTTTTGAGGGGCGGGCCGAAAACGGAGGGGTGCCTCGAACGGATTTCACCGTTTTCGGGCCTTCGGCGGAAGCGGGAATCCGGTTCGACGCTACCGTTCCGCCGACCCACATTCTTGCTATTCTCATCTTCCCCGAACGTCACGCTATGCCCGTCGATCTGCTCTCCCTCGCGGGTTTCGCCTTCGTCTCCAGCATCACGCCGGGTCCCAATAACACCTTGCTCATGCTTTCGGGCGCGCATTGGGGTTTCCGCAAATCGCTTCCCCTGATCCTCGGAATTTTTATCGGGTTTTCGGTCATGCTGTTCCTGGTGGGAATGGGCCTGGGCAACGCGTTCCGGGCCTGGCCGGCCTTGCACCTAAGCTTGAAGGGCGTGAGCGTGGCCTACCTGCTGTGGCTGGCCTGGAAGCTCGCGCGTGCGGCTTCTCCGGACGGGAGCGGGTCCGGAGAAGCACGGCCCCTGTCCTTTCTGGCGGCGGCCTCCATGCAATGGATCAACCCGAAGGCCTGGTTCATGGCGGTCACCGCGATGTCCGTTTACGTTCCCGTGGAGGCGCCGGCGGCGGTCCCCGTCCTGGTCACGGCGTGGTTCATGCTCGTCGGATTTCCGTGCTGCCTGGCGTGGTTCTTTTTCGGCACCGCGCTGAGACGCTTCCTCACCAATCCCCTGCGCGTGAAAGCCTTTAATTTCCTGATGGCCCTGCTGCTGCTGGCTTCGATCGTCCTCATCCTGTTTTAAGCCGTCTTTATTAACTTTTCGGCACTATGGGTATTCGCGTTGCCATCA
Organism: Fibrobacteria bacterium; assembly: GCA_021155885.1. GTDB lineage: Bacteria > Fibrobacterota > Fibrobacteria > UBA11236 > UBA11236 > UBA11236. The sequence continues at coordinate 16,911 of JAJNBB010000008.1, forward strand.
TGGGCGCCACCGGCGCCGTCGGTCAGGAATTTCTTTCCCTTCTCCAAGAGCGCCGTTTTCCGATCGCGGAATTGCGTCTGCTGGCCTCCAAGCGCTCCGCCGGCAAGACCATGCGCTTCGGCGAGGAACACATCACCGTCCAGGAACTGACGCACGGCTCCTTTGAGGGCATCGACCTCGTCCTCGCCTCGGCGGGGGGTTCCCTCAGCAAGGAGTTCGCTCCCTCGGCCGTCAAGGCCGGCGCGGTGGTCGTGGACAACACGTCCTATTTCCGCATGCATCCGGACGTGCCGCTGGTGATTCCCGAGATCAACCCCGAGGACATCCGTCTTCACAAGGGCATCATCGCGAACCCCAACTGCTCGACCATCATCATGTGCCTGCCGCTGTTTCCGCTGCACAAGCGCTACGGCATCCGGCGCGTTTCCGTGGCCACCTATCAGGCCGCCAGCGGCGCCGGCGCCGTCGCCATGCAGGAATTGATGGATGAAACGCAGGCGCGCATCGAGGGCAGGGATTTCGCGCGCAGCGTCATTCCGCACCCTTACGCGTTCAACCTCTTCCCGCACAATTCGCCCATGACCGATAACGGTTATTGCGAGGAAGAGCTGAAGATGGTCAAGGAAACCCGCCGGATCTTCCACGACGACACCCTGCGCATCACGGCCACCTGCGTGCGCGTGCCCGTGTTGCGCGCTCATTCCGAAGCCGTGAACGTGGAATTCGAAAAGGATCCCGACCTCGCGGAATGCTACGAGATTCTCGCGCGCGCCGAAGGCGTGCAGGTACTCGAAGACCGGGCGAACAACCGGTGGCCCATGCCCCTGGACGCGTCCGGAAAGGACCCGGTCCTGGTAGGACGACTGCGCAAGGACATCAGCCAGCCGAATACTTTGGACCTTTGGATGGTGGGCGACCAGATCCGCAAGGGCGCCGCCTTGAACGCGGTTCAAATCGCCGAAAAGTTGTTCCCTTAGTCCGTCCGTGAATCCACATTTTCCTGTGGATTGATGTTTAAAAGCGCCTTTTTCGCCTGCCACCGGAGTTTTCAACATCCCGGTTCCTGAGGGATTGTTGGAAGCCGGGGAAAACGTTTTTCAACCTCTATCCACAGGCTCGTTCATTAAGAAGTTCTTTCGTTTTCAAGGCTCTATCCTGCCTTGTAGTTTTGTTATAACGCTTTATTTATTAATTGGTTACAGAAAAAAATCCGGGTTTTAAACGATTATCCACGAGCTTGCTACTACTCCTGGATATATCTCTATCCAAGATTATTAATAACATGTCCCTCGGCCCGGATTTCCTTCCCTTAGGGGTGCCATGAGTCGATTCATTTTCCCGTTTTCCACTGGAATGCGTCTACGAGGGGGGAAACAAGGGTTGTGAGATCTTATGAGCCCCTGATGGGATTCGGGTGTCATCCACGAGACGCCTTGCTTCCAGGTGCCTCCACGGGCTTTCAGAAGAAGCCCATAAAAAAACCGGATCCCCTTTGGAGGACCCGGTCTTTTAAAGGAAATCGATCCGTTTACGGGTTGTATTCCTTCAAGGCTTCCTTGTTGATAACCTTGAGCTCGGTTCTGCGGTTCAGCTGACGTCCGGCCGCGGTCTTGTTGTCGGCCTTGGGCTGGCTGTAGGCGTAACCCCTGGCCGTCAAGCGTCCCTGGAGTTCCGGGGCCTCCTTGATCATATAGTTCACGACGGCGGCCGCGCGGCCCTGGCTCAGGTTCTGGTTGTAGTTCAACCCGCCGACGTTGTCGGTATGGCCTCCGATTTCGATCTGGAGCTTGGGATATTTCGTGAGCATTTTGGCGATCAGCGAAAGATAAGGTTCCGAATTGATCGAGATCTGGGTTTTGCCGGTTTCGAAGTACACGGCGTCGAGCAGAAGCAGACCCGTGCTCAACAATTGCTTTTCCATCTCGGAACGCTTGCTGCGCTCCTCGGCGAGCGCGCGCGCCGCCGCGACGGAATCGTTGTAGGCCTTCAAGCGCAGCGAATCCGCCATGGCCTTGGAACGGGCGCTATTGAGAGCGTTGGCGCGGGCAAGGCTGTCCGCGCGGGAATCGGCGCGGTTGGCCTGGCGGGCGAGGGCGGCGCGCTCCAGGGAATCGGCGCGCGCCTTGGCGGCGGCTTCGCGGGCCCGATAAGCGGCGTCCTTCTTTTCTCCGGCCTTGGTGTCGATGGAATAGGTCAGGCCGCCGAAAAGGCGCCAGGGCTCAAGCGCCTGGGCGGGAGCGGCCGGACGGTCCTTGGAAAGCGAAACGTCGACGCCGAGGTTGATGTTGACGAAAGCCGGGGTGCGCCAGGTGACCGAGGGCGTGATCCACAGGGGATCCGTGGTCTGCACGTCGTTCAGGAAGGTGCGCCAGTTGGCTTCCAGGCCCAGGATCATGGAGGTGAGGGGAATGAATTCCGCGCCCGCGCCGGTCACGAGGGCGATGTCCTTGCCGCTTTCGAGGGAGGAGATGACGCCCTCGTTGAAGTGGACGTTGAACCCGACGCCAGCGTCATTCGTGAAAAGCAGCGATTGGACGACGCGCACCATGAAGTCGTTGCCGTTGCGGGTTTCCAGATAGTTATACCCGTCCAAGTCGTTCGTGTTGATCTGGCTCTTTGCGGTTCCGAAAATGCCCGCGGCCTGCACGGCCACGCGGATCGGGGTTTCGCGCGAGAAGGGAATGTTGACTTGCGCGCCCAGGATGCTGCTTCCGAAACCGGAGCCGTCGCTGCTGGAGCTGCGCAGGTTGTAAATGTTGAGGACGCCGAAGACGTCGACGTATTCATTCAGTCCCAGGGCCACGCCGCCGCTCACGGTGGTGACCTGCGATCCCGCGGCCGGGGCGGTGGCCAGGGAATTTTCCTGCTTATAGAAGTTTCCGCGCAACTGCATGTTGGCGCGGCCGGCGCCCACGCCGTCGGCCGAGATGACGTGCGACATGCCGGCGGTGCCGAAGGGCGTCGCCGAGGCGGCCCGCGTCGGTTCGATGGTGGTCTTGGTGTTTTTAACGTCCGTAGTGGAATAAGTGGTTTCGGTGGTGCGCGTTTCCGTCACGGTCTGCGCGTAAGGAGCGCCGACCAGCGAAACAGCCAGCGCTAGCGCGGAAGTATAGCGAAGGGTTTTTGGTGAATTCATGAGAGGCCTCCAGAGGTTGATATCTATCCGGAGTTCAATCTACGGTTAATTCCTTTTAAAAGACAATGGCGTGACGGGATTGGGACGCGCGAATGTTGCAGGAACGTCCGGGTAGAAGCCGGCCCATATTACAGAACATTGCCGGAACGTGCCGTGTCCCCCGCAATCTCCCTTCATGCACGCAAGGGAATTACAGAAGGTCACGAAAGGGGAAACAAAAAAAAATTCAGGGTATGAACTCTTTTTGGAATCAGCGGCGAAATTAAAAGCGAAAGGTAGGTGTCAACCCCATGCTAAAATCCGGTCCAGAACGGAAGCCACGTCGACGCCTTCGGCTTCGGCCTGGAAGTTCAATTGCAGGCGATGGTTCATCGCGGGCTTGAACAAGGCGGTCACGTCTTCTTCCGTCGGCGTGGGCCGGCCGCGCAGAAGCGCGCGCGCCTTGGCGGCGACGACGAGGAACTGGACGGCGCGCGGTCCCGCGCCCCATTTGACAAACCGCCGCACTTCCGCGAGGGGATTGCCCGCGTCGGGCCGCGTGGCGCGGGTCAACCGAACCGCCTTCTCGTACACATGCTCCGACACGGTCATCGCGTAAACCGCGTCCTGCAGCTTCAGGATTTCCTCCTGCGACAGAACGGGATCCACGTTGCCGCGGAGATCGCTCGAATGCAGGCGCACGATGGCCATCTCCTCCTCATACGACGGATAGTCGAGATACAGCGAGAAAAGGAAGCGGTCCAGCTGCGCTTCGGGCAGCGGGTAGGTGCCTTCCTGCTCGATGGGATTTTGCGTGGCGAGGACCATGAAGGGTTCGGCGAGTTTTTCGGTGCGGCCGAACAGGGTCACGTTCTTTTCCTGCATCGCCTGGAGAAGGGCCGCCTGGGTCTTGGGAGGCGTGCGGTTGATTTCGTCGGCAAGCAGGATTTGCGTGAAGATCGGTCCCTTGATGAAAGAAAGCTCGCGCTGGCCGGTGCTGCGGTTTTCCTGAAGTATCTCCGTGCCGAGAATGTCGGAGGGCATGAGATCGGGCGTGAACTGGATGCGGTTGAAGGGCAGGTGCAGGGACGCGGCGAAGCTGCGCACCAGCGTGGTCTTGGCCATGCCGGGCGGGCCGATCAGCAGCGCATGCCCGCGCGCCAGCAGGGCGATCAGCAAATGCTCGATCAAGGCGTCGTTGCCGACCACGACCTTGGAGATTTCGGCGCGGATGCGGGAAAGGATGTCTTGGCCGGAAGGAGTAGAAGTTGTCATGATGGTTGTTGTAGGGGCGACCCGCCGGGTCGCCCGTCCTCTTTAGTCCAGCCGGTATTCCAGCGTTTCCCCGTCCGCCGTGAGGAACAGGTTGTTGCCCGCGGGCCCGGCCTCGGTGCGGCCGATCACCTTGGCATCGATGCCCAGGTCCCGGGCGATCCCGATGAGACCGGAGGCGGCGGAGGGCTCGCATGCGATCTCCAGGCGGTGTCCCATGTTCAACGAGCGGTATAATTCCCGCTTGGCGAGCCTCGAGGCGTCGCGCAGGGCGCGGAACAGCGGCGGCGGGTCGAAGAGGTTGTCCTTGACGTAGGTCAGGTTCTTTCCGAAGCGCAAGCATTTGGTTTGGGCGCCGCCGGTGTTGTGGCAGACGAAGGCGATGGCGTCGCGGGCCTCGGCGAAGGCGCGGGCCAGCACGGGCGCGTAGGTGCGCGTGGGAGAGAGCAGGGCCTCGCCCACGGTCAGGGACGAACCGGGCAGGGGATCCCGCAGGCGGTAGGGACCGGTGTAGGCGAGATCCCGGATCTCGGGGGCGTAGGCTTCGGGGTACAGGTCGCGATAATGCGACGAGAGCAGTTCGTGCCGGGCGGAGGTCAGCCCGTTGCTGCCCATGCCTGAGTTTTCCTTCGTCTCGTACACGGCCTTGCCGTAGGAGGCGAAACCGACGATCGAAAGTCCGGGACGAAGCTTGTCTCCCGAAATCACGTCCTTGCGCTTCAGGCGCGCGACCATGGTCGAGTCGACCACCAGCGTCCGCACCGCGTCGCCCATGTCGGCGGTCTCGCCGCCGCCGCTGACGATCTCCACGCCGTGGCGTCCCAGCATTTCGGCGCACTCGCGGTAACCCGCGATGACGGCGGCGATCACCTCTCCGGGAATGATCTTGGCGTTGCGGCCCAGGGTGTTCGACAACAGGAAGGGACCCGTGGCTCCCACGCACAGAAGGTCGTCTAGATTCATGACCAGGCTGTCCTGCGCGAGGCCTTTGAACACCGAGGCGTCGTCGGTTTCCTTCCACCAGAGATAGGCCGCCACCGATTTCGTCCCGGCGCCGTCGGCGTGGATGAGAAGACAGTCCTCGGGGCTGCCTGTCAGCGAATCCGGCAGGATTTTGCAGAAAGCGCCGGGAAAGAGGCCCGGATCCTCGCCCTGGATGGCGGCATGCACTTCACTTTTGTCCGCGGACGCGCCGCGGTCTTCATAACGGAGGGAGGTCATGGGGGAAATTTAGTTGGTGGTTGGGAGTTGGGGGTTGGGGGAGAATACAAAAACGCGTCCCCAAGCCCCCGACTTTCCATCCATCAGGGAGCCGCCTTGATCGGCGGAACCCGGATTCAGCGACCGGCTTCGCGGACAGGCGCTTTCACGGAGGGGACCTTCGCGTCCGGCGCCAGTAGGCGGCCGCGCAGGTCGCGGGATTCCGTTTCGACCGAAGGGACGTGCCTGGATTGGGGGAGCCCGCGGCGCACTGCCACCGGTCCCTGCGCAGGCGGCCGCCCGGCCACCTTCACCTTGAGGGAGTAAAGCCCGCCGTCGCCGGTGATGAAAAGCGTCTTCAGATCGGCGCCGCCAAAGGCGCAATTATCCGCGTTGCCCGCGACGCCCCCGCGATTATTGAAGGATCCGGGCGGGTTCGCGAGCGAAACGCGCCCGATTGAATCTCCGCGCGCGCTGTAAACCTTGATATATCCCTGGCTATAGCTCGCCACCCAGCGATTGTTGTGCGAGTCCACGCAGCCGCCGTCGGTTCCGGGCTGCATGGCGGTGCTGATGAAGGTGGTACGGTTGATCAAGGCGTTGTTGGTGGAATCGATCTCGAAACGATACACGCCCCCTCCGGTGGAATTCACGTACACCGCCTTCTGCTCTTCCAGCCATTCGATGCCGTTGGCCTGCGTGATGTTGGTGGTGACGGAGGAGAGCTGCCGCGAGGGGCTGAGATAATAGACGGCGCTGCCCAGGGCGGTGAAGTAAATGTCTCCCTTGGACCCTATGGAAAGATCGTTGGCCTGGCTGAAGCTGACGCCGTTCGTCCCCGAGGTCACCAGTATCGAATCGATCACGCCGCTATCCCCGACCGCCGCCTGCTTGAGGCGCGAGAGGCGTCCGTCCTGGGCCACGATCAGCCGCCCCTGCTTGTCGAACTCGATGCCGTTGTTCTGGCGAAACGCGTACCAGATGATGCCCGTGTCCACGCCGGGCTTGACGCGATGGATCGGCCAGTTGGCGGCGGAATTCGCGCCTTGCTGCGTGAAATACACCGACCCCGTCGCGGGCTCCCACGCGGGGCCCTCGCAGTAGGCGGGGACGCGCTTGACCCAAGTGATCGTGTCGCCCGCGGTGTAAAGGGAGTCCGGAAGCTGGATCACATTCTGTGCCGTCGCGAGGAACGCGAATGTTCCGATCAAGATAGCGGCAAACGGTAGTTTTTTAATCATGGTGGCCTTCCTGTTCCAGTTAAGCAAGTAACGCCTGGATCAACGCGGGGTTTCGCCGGGAATCTTCAGGGCGGGAACGTTTCCCGCGGATCCCGGGTTTCCCTTAAGCAGGCGGCCGCGTACGTCGCGGCCTTGGGGCGCGCCGGTCTCCTTCGGCGCGAACGCCTGAGCGCGCGCGGTGCGCAGCGCGGTGGGGTTTCCATAGCGCGGCCGTCCCGGCACCTTGAGCCGGATGCTGTATAGGCCGCCGTCGCCCGTGAAGTACAGGGTCTTGAGATCCGGACCGCCGAAAATCATGTTGCTGACATTTCCCTGAGCTCCGGAGAAACCCTCGAAACCGCTCGTCACAACTTTGGGAACGATCCTTCCGATCGAGTCGCCCTTCGCGTTGAAGACGCGGATTTCTCCGTTCGTGAATCCGGCGATATAGCGGTTTCCGTGGGAATCGATCGTACCGCCATCCGCGTAGGTTCCGCCGCTTCCCGCCAGCACGGTGATGAAGGTGGTCGGATTTGTTAGCGTGCCGTTTGGATTCACCTTGTAGCGCTTTACCTGACGGCTCTCATTCACGTAGACCGCGCTGTCTTCCTGCACCCACTCGATGCCGTTGGCAGAGGTAGCGCCGCTGTACGCAAGCGTAACCAGGCGGTCCGGGCTCAGGTAATAGATCTGCGTGCTGTTGGTGGTGAAGTAAACGGCGCCGTTGCTGCCGATGCTCAGGTCGTTCACCAGGCCGACCGTGACGCCGTTGTTGGGCGAGGTGAACAGCACGCTGTCCACCGAACCGTCGGGCTTGTATCGGGTGAGCCTTCCTCTTTGCGCGGCGACGACCTGACCCTGGGGGTCGAGGTCGAGGCCGTTTGCTTCACCGGGGCTGGCTACCCACACGATGCCCGTGTCGACCCCGGGCTTGACGCGGATGATGGGCCAAGTGGTCGCGCCAAGCTGCTGACGGGTGAAGTAGACGTATCCCGTTGCCGGTTCCCAGACGGGGCCTTCGCAAAAGGTGGGGATTTTTTTCACCCAGGTGATGGTGTCCCCGGCCGCGTAAAGCGAGTCGGGCATCTGAATGATGGTCTGGGCGGAAACTCCGCCCGCGGCGGACAGGACGGCCAAGGCCGTCAGCAGGATTCGATTTTGCATGGGGCTAATGTAACGCCGCCCGGAGCGCTTTACGCCGGATTTTTGCCTTTGTTTCCGAAGCGGGAGCGGGCCACGGCGAACAGCGTGGGCAGCAGGGACACCACGATGATCCCCAGCACCACCAGGCTGAAATTATCCTGGATCACGGGGATGTTCCCGAACAGGTATCCCGCGAGCATGCAGGAAAACACCCAGAGGACCGCTCCCGAAATATTGTAGGAAGTGAACCGGCCGTATGCCATTCCTCCCATTCCGGCCACGAAGGGGGCGAAAGTGCGCACGATGGGCAGGAAGCGCGCGAGTACCAGGGTTTTCGCTCCGTGCTTCGCGTAGAACTCCGTGGTCTTGTCGATGTAGCGGGTGTTCAGAAAGCGGCCGGTGTCGCTGAACCCCTTCATCCCGAAGATCCTGCCCGTGCCGTAGTTGACCGCGTCGCCCAGGATGGCGGCGGCCACGAGCAGAAAGAAGGCCAGGAAAGGGTTCAGGAGGCCGAGGGCCGCGAACGATCCCACCGCGAACAACAGCGAATCCCCGGGCAGAAACGGCGTGACCACGAGGCCGGTTTCGCAGAAGATGATCACGAACAAAATCAGGTAGGTCAGCGCCCCGTATTGCTGGATCGCCTGGGCGAGGTGGGCGTCGAAGTGCAGGAAGAAGTCGAGGACGGCTTGTATGAATTCCATGATGTTGAAGGTAGCCGCGTAGGGGCGGGTTTTAAACCCGCCCCTACGCGGCGGCGCCTTCGATCACGGCGAGCACGTTGGTGGTCCCGTGCGCGAGGTCCGAGGCGTGCATGTTCGCGATCAGGCTTTCCTCCTCGCGCCGCAGGCTTTCCAGGGCGGCGCGGAGCGACTCGCGGGTGAGCCTTTCCTGCGGCAGCACGTGGGCCAGCCCGCGCCGCGCGAAGGACTCGGCGTTCAGGATCTGGTCGCCCCGCGAGGCCCCGCCCGGCAGGGGAACGAGCAGCATCGGCTTGCGCAGCGCCAGCAGCTCGAACAGCGAGTTAGCGCCCGCGCGGGAAACGACCCGGTCGGCGGCGGCCAGGACGTCGGCCAGGCCCGCGCCCAGGAACTCGAACTGCCGATATCCCGCGCGGCCCTCCAGGCTTTTGTCCAGCCATCCCTTGCCGCATAAGTGGACGACGTTCATCGACGGGAGCACCCAATCGAGGTTCGCGCGCAAGGCTTCGTTGACGGCCTTCGAACCGAGGCTGCCGCCCATGACCAGGAGAAGGGGCTTGTCCGCCGCGAAGCCGAGCGCCTTCAGGCCCGCCTCGCGGTCGCCGTGAAAAAGCTCCGCGCGGATCGGCGTGCCGGTAAGCACGGCTTTACCCGCGGGAAGATGGCCGAGGGTCTCGGGAAAGCTGGCGCAAATCCGCGTGCAGAATGGCAGGCTGATCCGGTTCGCCAGCCCGGGCGTGAGGTCGGACTCGTGCAGCACCACCGGGACGCGGCGCAGCGCGGCGGCGTACACGACGGGCACCGAGACGAAGCCGCCCTTTGAGAACACCACGTCCGGACGGATCTTGCCGAGCAGGCGCAGCGCGTCGAGCGAGCCCTGGAGGACGCGCAGGGGGTCGGTAAAGTTTCGCCACGAAAAATAGCGGCGCAGCTTGCCGGTGGAAATCGCATGGAAGGGAATGCCGGCGGCCTCGGCGAGCCCGCGCTCGGGACCGGTGGAGGAACCCAGGTAGTGGATCTCCCAGCCCCTTTCGAGCAGGCGGGGCGCGAGCGCCAGGTTGGGCATCACGTGTCCGGCGGTGCCGCCGCCCGTGAACACGATTTTTTTTACGGAGACGGTTTCATCCGGCATGGCCGGAAGATAGAACGCGGCGCATGGAACGCGTAGGGCCGACGGCCTATTCGTTCAAGAGCAACTGAAGCTGGCGTTCGACGGCCACCAGCGCCTTGGCGCCGTAGCCGTCGTGGCGGAACCGGAGCACGCCCTGCTTGTCGATCAGAAAGCTGCTCGGCATGCGTTCCACGCGGTAGGCCTCGGACACCTTCTGCGCGCTGTCGTGCACGGGGCGCAGGCCGGGCTCCACCGCGCGAACGAAGGTGAGGGCCTTGTCGCGGTCGGTGTCGACGCTGATGGCGACCACTTCCACGTCGGGGAAGCGCGTCTTGATCTCGGCGATGCGGGGCATCAGTTGCCGGCACGGGTGGCACCAACTCGCCCAGAAATCGATGAGTACGACCTTGCCCTTGAGGGCCGACAGCGTGACCGTTTCTTCCCGGGAGAATCCCGAAAGCGTGAAGTTCGGGGCCGGCTTGCCGAGCCCCGACTTGTCCCGCGCCGCGGCGGGATCCGCCGAGAACAAGATCCCCATCAGGGAGGCGAGCAGGAAGGCTCCGGAGAAACGTTTCATGCCATCAATCTACCGCCGGGCCGGTCGCGCAGCGCGGGAAAACGGTCAAATCGTTACATACAAATCGTTACGCAAGAAGCCGGTCGAGGCGCGTCCGCAGCGTTTCGAGGCCGGCCCGCAATGAGCGTTCCTCGGTTTCCACGAATTGGCGGCAGGCGGTCCGGGAATCGGGCCTCGCATGCAATGCCGCCAAGTCGGGCGCATGGGGGCAGATCTTCAGCAGGCCGGCCGCCGCCAGTTTCTTCACCAGGTAGTCCTGGCCGGCGTGCCACGGGCCGATGGCCATGGAAACGCCCGCCGCGAGGGGCTCCCAGAGATTGTGTCCCCCGTGCGGCGCGAAGCTTCCGCCAATCACGGCGGCGCGGCAGCGGTCGAGCGTTTCGCCGACAAGTCCGAAGGCGTCCACGATCTGGCGCGCGGCGCGGGAGTCCGCGGATCGCAGCGTGAATCCCAGCGGCTCCAGCGCGGCGCGAAACGCCGGCAGGGAATCCAGCTTGCGCGGGAACACGAAGAGGGGAATGTTCCCGAGGGGGCCGGCCAGCGCCGGGAGGATCGCGCGCAGTTCATCCGCGTGCAGCGAAACGAGCGCGATCCCGGCGCGCGCGTCCGGAATTTCCGGCGCCCGTTGGGGCCGCTCTCCGAGATAGTGCAGGCCGCGCAGGTCGGCGCCGGTCTCCACCGCGCGCGCGCCGGCACGGCGAATCCGCGCGGCGCCGGCCTCGGTTTGGGCGAGCGTCCAGTCGAGACCTTGGAGCACCGGCCGCAGGATGCGCGGCGCGCGCGGGGCGAGCGCCGAGATCCAGAGGACGGGTTTTCCCGCGCGCTTCGTTTCGCCCACGAAGTGCGGCCAGAGTTCCCCTTCGAACAAAACCAGCGCGCGCACGCCGTGCCGGTCCAGGAATTTCCGCACGACGCGCGGGTGGTCCAGCGGGGCGAGCGCGACGCTCCAGCGCGCGGGCGCGCCTGCGGCGCGGACGCGCGCCCGCAGAAAATCCAGGCCCTCGACGGTGTTCGTCGTCAGGACGAAGGAGCGATCCGGGCGGTCCTCCGCCAGGAAGCGCGCCGCGGCCCAGAGACCCTTGCTTTCTCCCAGGGAGGCGGCGTGCATCCACAGGGTAACGTTCGTGTTACTGACCGTGTTGCCGGGATTCCCGTCGGCTTCCAGGCGCTCCGCGAGGCGCCACCGCCGGGGCCACAAATCCCTTCCCGAGGCCTTCTCGAGCGACGCCAGCGCGCGCGCGGCCATCAGCGCGGGCTCCCAGGCGAGGCGATACAGCGCGAGGAGAAGGGAGAATCGCATCCGTCTGTGCGCGGGTCAGGGAAGCCGGGGGATGTGCGCCGCCGCCCACAGGATCAGCACGCAGGCGGCGGCATAGGCGAGGTTGCGGCCCTGCCGGGAAAGCACCGGAGACCAGTTCCTCGTGTCGGTGATGTTCTCGGCGCGCGGCGGGGGGCGAAGACCGAACCAGCGCGGCGTCACGGCGGCGTAGGCCGCATACGCGTCGGGCCAAAGGCCCTTCAGATGCTTCTCCTCCCAGCGCGCCAGCACGACGTGATGAGCCAGGAGGAAGGCGAGCAGGGCCACCGTCGTTTCGGGCGAAAGGGCGTTGGCGAAGAAAATCAAGCCCGCGCCGATGGCCAGGTTGGAGAGGTACAGGGGATTGCGCGAGAAGGCGTAGGGGCCCGAAGCGACGAGGGACGGGGCCTCGGCCCGCGCCCCGTTTCCATGGAGGCCCAGATGCGCGCCGGCCCAGGCGCGCAGCAACATCCCCGACGCGACGATCGCGAGCATTTCCCAGCGGAGCGGCGCATCGTCGGCCGGCACCAGCGCGCGCCTCCAAGCCAGCAACAGGAAAAGCGCGGCGAGCGTCCACCCGCGCGCGGCGAAGTAAAAGGAAAGCACCCGGTTCATGCCCGGGCTTCCCGCGACAGGTCCAGCAGGGAATCGCAGAGCGCGCCGAGAAAGGGTTCGTGGGAGACGACCAACGCGCCTCGTGCGTTTTTAGGATCGCCGCCGCGCGCGTTGCCGCGCTTCCAGATCCGCAGCACTCCGGCCAGGATTTCCTCGCGCTCGTGGGCCGGCAATCCCGTGGTCGGTTCGTCCAGGAGCAAATACCCGGCGTCCGACGCGGCCGCGCGCGCCAGCGCCATGCGCTGCCTCTCGCCGCCCGACATCGATTCCGGATGCTCGGCCTTCCCGATCAGGTTTTCCAGGCGCAGCACCGCGTTCAATTCCTCCCACAAACCCGGGTTCTCCGACCGCAGGCGCGAGGCCCACGCGCGCCAATCCGCGCCCGGATGCGCGCGCTGCGGAAGATACGCGATGCCGGGATCGGTGCGGCGCGCGGCGGCCGCCCACCACACCTTTCCGCGTTTTCCCGGCGGCCCCGACGGAATTTCCGCGCCGGCGATCAAGCGCAATAACGTGGTCTTTCCGGCTCCGTTGGGACCCGTTATGCCCGTCACTTCGTCCGCCCGGAATTTCAGGGAGACGTCCTCGAATACGGGATGAGCGTCGGCGTGCCCGCCACCGGGCGCCGCGTAGGCGAAAGACGCGTTCTCGAGCGCGAAGAAACCCGGCTCCGGGTTCTCGGGGGGCAGGGCGCGCGGTTCGCAGGCGTTCCATCCCGCCAGCAGGGCCCGCACTTCGTCGAGCGCCTGCGTGCCCTGGAGCGCGACGGGATAATGGCGGGCCGCCTCGCGCACCGGGCGGTACACCAACACCAGCAACGCGGTGAACAAGATCCAGCCGTCCAGGCCGTCGAGCACGAAGGCGCCGCTCACGAGCAGACCGGTCAGCGCGAAGAAGAAACCGGTCTCGAGCAGCGCGGGATACCGCGCCTGGGCGCGCCGCCACTTCCAGTCGGCGACGCGCGCCGCGTCGAGCTCGCCCGAGAACCTCCGCAGGTACCCGTCCCAGGCCGTTCCCGACGCGGCCTCGAGACCGGCGGCGAACTCCTCGTTCGCGCGCCGCTCCGCCGCGCGTCCGTGCGAACCCGAGCGTTCCAGATCGCGCAGCGAGCGGTTCTTCCATTTCAAAACGCGCCAGGCGAGCGCGCCCACCGCCAGCGCCGGCAGGGCGATCTTCCACGACAGCAGGAAAAGTCCGGGGAGGAGAACGCCGCCCTGCAGCAGGCTTCCGGCGAAGCGGCGCCGCGCCAACAGGCCCTCGGCGGCTCGGGGAATCGTCTCCTCGAGGACGCGCGCGAGTTCGCGCCGGACCGCCGGGCGGTAGGCGGGCACCGCCCGGGCGCGCAGGGTTTCCAGCAATTGCGATTGCAGCGCCGAGACGGCCCGCCGCAGCGACTGGACCTCCAGCGCCGCGCCCCGCTCCTGGAAGACAAGACGCAGCACCGCGAAGCCGCCCATCAGTCCCAGCGCGGCGGGACCTGATCCGGTCAGGCCCCACCGGGCGGACAAAACGAAGCCGGCCTCGCACAGGCCTTGCCCCAGCGCGAGCAGCGGGATCCCGATGCGGGCCGAACGACTGAGAACGGGATGCATGGCGTAAAGGTATTTTGTTTCGCCATGCGCCATTCCTTTGTGACCGTCTGCATCGGCTTCCTCGCGGCGGCCGGTGCCTACGAAAAATCGGACCACTATGACGGAGAACGCTTTTTCAACCCCGGCCTCGGCCCCATCGACAAAAGCTTCGGCGATTTGTGGAAGTGGAAAACCGGATCCGACGCCGCGATCTGGCCGAAGTGGGTGGAAACCGGCACGGGCCCCGCGCTGGAACCGACCGGTGGAAAGGGCGCGGCGGCCACCTTCGTCAACCACGCCACCTTCGTGGTCCGTTTTCCGGGAGCGGTGGTCCTGACCGACCCGATCTGGTCGGAACGGTGTTCTCCCGTCTCCTTCGCGGGGCCTAAGCGCGTCCACGCCCCCGGAGTTCCCTGGAAGGATCTTCCCAAGGTGGACGTGGTAGTGATCTCGCACAATCACTACGACCATCTCGACCTTCCCACGCTCAAGAAACTAGCCGCCCGCGATAACCCGTTGTTCCTGGTTCCCCTGGGCGAGAAGGAATGGCTTGGGGACGAGGGGTTGCGCGTTCACGAGATGGACTGGTGGCAATCCATAAAGGTCGCCGGGGTAACGTTCACGTTCCTGCCCGCGCAGCATTGGTCCTCGCGCACGCCGTGGGACCGCAACAAAACCCTGTGGGGAAGCTGGGGCATGACGGGGTCGGACGGGACCTTGGTGTACCACGGGGGCGACACCGGCTACGGCCCGCACTTCCGGAAGATCCGCGAACGGTGGGGGGCGCCGGACCTGGCGCTGCTTCCCATAGGCGCCTACGATCCCGAGTGGTTCATGAAGGCCGCGCACATGAATCCCGAAGACGCCCTGAAGGCCTTCGACGACCTCGACGCGCGGCGCGCCGTGGGCATGCACTTCGGCACCTTCCAGCTCACCGATGAAGCGCGCGGCGATCCGATGTTCCGGATCCGCAAGGCCATGGGCGCGCGGGCCTTCTTCGTGCCGGACCCGGGCCAAAGTTTCCAGGCGCGCCGGGAATGATTCCGGCAACAAAAAACCGGCCCCCCTTGCGGAGAACCGGTTTTCCGAAAAGCACCGCTGAGGCCTAGCGGTACTCTTTCAGCACTTCCGGATTCGTGACCTTGAGTTCTGTCCGCCGGTTCAGCTGACGTCCCTCGGGAGTGTCGTTGGTGGCCTTGGGCTGGCTGTACCAATAACCCCGCGAGGTCAGGCGACCCTGCAGGCTCGGCTCCGCGCGAAGCATGTACGAGACCACGGCGGCCGAACGCCCGTTGCTGAGGTTCTGGTTGTATTCCAGCCCGCCCACGTTGTCGGTGTGCCCCCCGATCTCGATGTTGAGCTTGGGATACTGGGTGAGCAACTTGGAAATCAAATCGAGATACGGTTCCGAGTTGATGGAAATATCGGTCTTGCCGGTCTCGAAGTAGACCGCGTCCAGCACCAGCAGGCCGGTGGACAGCAGTTGCTTCTGGATCTCGGGGCGGCGGGCCAGCTCTTCCAGAAGGCGCCTGTCGGCTTCGACGCGCGCGATCGAGTCCATGCGAGACCGGGCGCGATCCTGGGCCGCGGCGTTCGCCAGGCTGTCGTTCTGGCGGCGCAGGCGCGCCATTTCGAGGCGGCGCTGGCGGGCGGCTTCACGACGATCCTTGCGCGTGTCGACCGAATAGGTCAGGCCGCCGAAGACGCGCCAGGGCTCCAGCGCGCGGGAGGCGATTCCCGAGCTCGCCCGTTCGGGCGAAAGCGCGATGTCGGCGCCCACGTTCACGTTGATGAGGGCCGGCGTGCGCCAGGTGACCGAGGGCGTGACCCACAGGGGATCCTTGGTGTCGGGGCTGGCCAGGAAGGTGCGGGAATTGATTTCCAGGCCCGTGATGAGGGAGACGATGGGGATGAACTCCACGCCCGCGCCGAGAAGCAGCGCCACTTCCTTGGACGGCTGGAAGGAGGAGAGGACGCCTTCATTGAAATGGATCTTGAAGCCCGTTTCCTTGGGATTGCGGGTCAGCAGGACCGATTGGGCCAAGGTGATCTTCACGTCGGTATAGGTGCGCGTCTCGAGGTAATTGTACCCGTCGAGCCCGTTGTTGTTGATTTGGTTGCTGCTGGTGCCGAAGAGGCCCATGACCTCGCCGGCCATCCGAATGGGGGTGCTGCGGGCGAAGGGCACGTTGAACTTGGCACCGAGGAACGAACTGCCCCATCCGGATCCACTGATTCCGTCCGCGCGAACATTGTGGACGTTCACGCCGGTGAAGGCGTCCAGGTAGGGATTAAGTCCCAACGCGGCGCCCAAGGTGGCGGTGGAAATTTGGCCGTTGGTCAGCATCTCGCCGGCATAGCTGACGTTGGCCATGTCGCGAGACTGGCTGTACATCGAACCGCGCACGGTGAGGTTCACCTGGCCTGCGCCGATGCCTTCGGCGGAAATCACCTGCGACATGCCGATGGTCCCGTTCGGATTCACCGAGGATGCGCGCGTCGGCATGATCTCGGCGTCCTGGGCGTATGGCTGGGTCGCCAGAAAGGCGAGCGCCAGGGCCGGCAGGTGGATTCTGGATGAGAGAAAGGATTTCATTCGGGCCTCCTGGGTTGTGGTCGAAAACCAGTATACAGGAGTCGAATGTCTGGGCAAGCGGTCGGCGTAACAGAGAGTCGCAAGATCAGCGGGAGTCTTGCAACAATGTTAGGGCGATCCTTATTAATAAGGAGGCAATGTTAAAGACGGGCAAAATGCGTTACAAATTAACGCAAAGCCCCTTCGTTTTCGGCCCGCGATTTGCAAAGTCCCTCAACGGCAGGGGGACTAACCGCAAAGTCGAAGCCCCCGGCTGGTTTTGAACCCCAAGATGTTTCAGAGGCGACCCGATGTGTTTCGTTATGGAACGTTTTGTTTCAAAATGCCATTTTTAGAGTTTTTTGGCCATTTTTTTAGAGTGACCACTTGATATACGAGTCGCTTTCGGATAGATTGGTCAACCTCTTTAGCACTCAGGTCGCCGGACTGCCAATGCATTCCGACCGGGCGCTGAATCACGACACACACCAAAGGAGACAGCCATGAGCGTCAAACCCCTTGCAGACCGGGTCCTCGTCGAGGCCCTCGAAGCCGCCGAGAAGACCGCGGGCGGATTGTACATCCCCGACAACGCGAAAGAGAAGCCGCAGAAGGGCAAGATCATCGCCGTGGGTCCGGGCAAAGCCGCCGAGAACGGCACCGTGATCAAGCCCGAAGTGAAGGTCGGCGACACGGTCCTGTACGGCAAGTACTCCGGCACCGAGGTTTCGGTCGACGGCAAGGATTACCTCATTATGCGCGAGAGCGATCTGCTCGCGGTCATTTAAACAACGAAGAACCCGTAGGGGCGAGCCCTTTGGGCCGCCCCACTCTAAAAGGAGACTAGACTAATGGCAAAGCAACTGATTTTTGATGCGGCCGCGCGCGCGGCCATGAAGCGCGGCGTCGACAAGCTCGCCAACGCGGTGAAGATCACCTTGGGGCCCAAGGGCCGCAACGTGGTGATCGCGAAGAGCTACGGCTCCCCCTCCTCGACCAAGGACGGCGTGTCCGTGGCGAAGGAGATCGAGCTCGAGGACGCGTTCGAGAACATGGGCGCCCAGCTCGTGAAGGAAGTGGCCTCGAAGACCGCCGACGTGGCGGGCGACGGCACGACCACGGCGACCGTGCTCGCGCAGTCCATCGTGAATGAAGGCCTGAAGTACGTGATCGCCGGCGGCTCCCCCATCGACCTGAAGCGCGGCATCGACCTCGCCACCGAGGCGATGGTCAAGGAAATCGAGAAAATGGCGAAGCCGGTGAAGACCAAGGAGAAGTGGGCCGAGGTGGCCTCGATCTCCGCGAACAACGACGCCGAGATCGGCGAGCTGATCGCCTCCGCCATGCACGAGGTCGGCCAGGACGGCGTGATCCAGATCGAGGAGGCGAAGTCCTCCGAGACCAAGGTGCGCTTCACCAAGGGCATGAAGTTCGACCGCGGCTACGTGTCGCCCTACTTCGTGACCAACCCCGACTCGATGGAAGCCGTGCTCGAGAACGCCTACATCCTGATCTACGACAAGAAGGTCAGCGCCATGAAGGACCTGCTGCCGGTGCTGGAGAAGACCGCGCAGAGCGGCCGCCCCCTGCTGATCATCGCCGAGGACATCGAGGGCGAGGCCCTGGCGACCTTGGTCGTGAACAAGCTGCGCGGCACCCTCAAGGTCGCGGCCGTCAAGGCCCCGGGCTTCGGCGACCGCCGCAAGGCCATGCTCGAGGACATCGCCATCCTCACGGGCGGCCGCGTGATCTCCGAGGAGACCGGCTTCAAGCTTGAGAACGCCACGCTGGAAGACCTCGGCCGCGCCAAGACGATCGAGATCGACAAGGACAACACGACCATCGTCGACGGCGTGGGCGCCCCCGAAGCGCTCGAGGGCCGCATCAAGCAGATCAAGAAGCAGATCGAGGACACGACGTCCGACTACGACAAAGAGAAACTGCAGGAGCGCCTGGCCAAGCTGGCCGGCGGCGTGGCGGTGATCGAGGTCGGCGCCGCCACCGAGACGGCGATGAAGGAGAAGAAGGACCGCGTCGACGACGCCCTGCATGCCACCCGCGCCGCCGTTGAAAGCGGCGTCGTGGCCGGCGGCGGTGTCGCCTTGATTCGCGCCGCGCACGTCCTCGACGGCCTCAAGCTGACGGGCGACCAGGCCGTGGGCGTGGCCATCGTGCGCCGCGCCATCGAAGAGCCCCTGCGCCAGATTGTGCTCAACGCCGGCGAGGAAGCCTCGGTCGTCGTGAACAAGGTCAAGGAAGGCAAGGACGACTTCGGTTACAACGCGCGCACCAGCAAGTACGAGAACCTGCTGGCCGCCGGCGTGATCGACCCGGCCAAGGTGACCATCACGGCGCTGCTCAACGCGGCCTCGATCGCGGGCCTCCTGCTCACGACCGACTGCCTCATCGCCGAGAAGAAGGAAGAAAAGTCCGCGCCCGCCGGCGGCCCCGGAATGGGCGGCATGGGTGGCATGGGCGGAATGGACATGATGTAGGATCGGCGCAAGCCGATCCGGTAAGGGCGGGATTCAATCACGCCCTTAACATCATGACCCGATGACTACAATCCCTCGGTCCGGCAACGGGTCGGGGGATTTTTTGTTTGGGCGCGTCCGTTGATGCCGGGGGAAGTCCCTCGCGCTTCGTTCGGGTCCGCCTTGTGAGACCGTCATTCCCGCGAAGGCGGGAACCCACGCTGCGAAGCATTGATTGGAGTCCAAATATGATCGCAAAAGTCGCCGTCCTTGGAACCTTCCGGTTCCCGCCCGAACGCATCCCCGAAGTGCTCGTGCCGCTCAAGGCGCTGGTCGACGCCACGCACGAGAACGACGGCTGCATCGCCTA
This sequence comes from Fibrobacteria bacterium, assembly GCA_021155885.1. Classification (GTDB taxonomy): domain Bacteria; phylum Fibrobacterota; class Fibrobacteria; order UBA11236; family UBA11236; genus UBA11236. Next base: position 36,152 of record JAJNBB010000008.1, read on the forward strand.
CGACGTGGCCGAGGACCTTTACGATAAAGGCCTGATCCGCATGTCCGAGCTGTGGCCCGATCATGAGTCGCTCGAGAAACATCTTCGGGCACCGCACATCGAGCCGTGGCGCCAGGCTGTGGGCGAGCTGGGATTGATCTCGCGCGAGTTCATGGTGTACGACGTGTCGAACGGAAAGCCTCTTTGATCGTGAAAAAGTCCGCCGCGCATGTGACCGCCGTCACGCCCCGGACTTCCCGTCCTCTGGTGATGGGGCTATGCTTCCCGCATGTCCACATCCAAATCGAATTCCATACCGACCGAACCCAAGCTCTATCTGATCCGCGGCCAGCGGGTCATTCTCGACTCGGACCTGGCCAAGATGTACGGCGTGGCGACCAAACGCTTCAACGAGGCCTTCAAGCGCAATTTAGAGCGATTTCCGGAGGATTTCGCGTTCCAGCTCACTCAAGGCGAGGCACAGGTTTTGAGGTCGCAAATTGCGACCTCAAAGATATTGTCCGTCACGGAAGATTTGGAAATGAGAGGCGGTCGCCGAAACTCACCTTGGGTCTTCAACGAGCATGGCGCCCTGATGGCTGCGACCATCCTCAAGAGCGATCAGGCGGTGCGTTTGAGCGTCTTCGTCGTTCGGGCCTTTGTGCGAATGCGGGAGCAGATCGCCGACAATCAGGCCATTCTCAAGCGATTGGCGGAAATCGACCTGTCCCTGCTGGCGCACGATTCCATTCTGCGGGATATCTACGACAAGCTTATGCCGCTCCTGGAGCCACCGCCCGATCCTGCGTCCAAGCGCAAGCTGGGATTTCATCGGGAACGCTGACGGTTCCGGGAGTAACGAGGAATCCATGACCCTCCCCGACTCCCTCTCCCCCCGCCAGAAGCAGGTCCTCACGGCCCTTGTGGACCACTACATCGTCCGCGCGGAACCGGTGTCGTCCAAAGTCCTGTCGCAGTCTTCCATCCTCTCCGCCTCGTCCGCGACGATCCGCAACACGCTGGGCACGCTCGAGGACATGGGCTTCGTGGAGCAGCCCCACACTTCGGCCGGCCGCCTGCCGACCGACCTGGGCTACCGCGCCTACGTCGACGAGTTGATGCATCCCGAGCCTTTGTCCCCCGACGATCGCGCCGCGCTGGACCGGGCCCTGGAGCACGAGGAATCCCTCGAAGCGCGCCTGGCGCGCGTCGCCCAGGTCCTCGCCGATCGGACTTACTTATTGGCCCTCGTGGTTCCCCCGCCTCCCCAAACCGTTTTCCGCCGCCTTTCTTTGATCCGGGTCGAAGAAGGAAAGACTGCCATGGTTCTTGCTACCTCCGATCAGGAGGTCCGCTCGAGCTGGATTTCAAATGGGGAAGGGGGGATTGAAACCCCCGAAAACCCCGTTTTCAGGCTGGAAACGATGGTCGACCAACTGAATGCACAGATGGCCGGACGCCCTGTTTCATTTTTGAACGAGACCTTTTCTAAATTGAAAGAGGTGATGGGCCTGAAAACAGGGCTCAAAAACGAGAAAAAAGAGCTGGATTTATTGGATCGTTCCATTTTGAAGCTGTCTCAGGAAAAGCATGCCGACGACGTCTTCATCGCGGGCGCCAAGAATTTAGTGAACCGGCCGGATTTCGCGAAAATCGAGGACATCTCTTCCATTTTCGAGCTTCTGGAGTCCAAGGTGACGTTGGTTCATTTCTTGCGTCAGAAGCAAGACAGCACGGGAGTTCACGTGACGGTCGGGGAAGAGCGCCGCGAAGACGGCCATCTTTTCCGCTCCTTGTCCCTGATCACGGCGGCTTATACCCTGATTGAGGGAGGTCCGCGGGGCATGGTCGGGGTCCTGGGACCGAAGCGAATTCCCTACGCCCGGCTCGTGCCGGTGGTAAGTCACGCGGCCCGCGCGCTGAGCCGGTCGGGCCGGAAAGAAGAAAAGGAAAACACGGAAGCATGAGCGAAGTAAGAGACGATCAGGTGGGCGGCGAGGACCCGAAAAATTCCGAGTCCATCGACGAGATCCTCGCCGGGGCCGCGGACGCCGCGGCGACCGGTACCTCCGACTCGGACGGGTTTGCCAAAGGCTCCCCGAAGCTCGAGGCCGAGATCGCGGAGCTGAAAGACAAGAACCTGCGGCTCTACGCCGAGTTCGACAACTTCCGCCGCCGCACCGCGAAGGAAAGCTTCGAGATGATGGTCACGGCCAACGCGAAGCTGATCGAAAAGCTCACCGACGTCCTGGACAATTTCAACCGCGCCTTCGATCCGCAAAACAAAGCCTCCGCGGAGGATTTCGAGAAGGGCATGAAGCTGATCTTCGGCCGCTTCAAGGACATCCTCGACGGTGAAGGCCTCGAGGAGATCGATCCTTCCGGCACGGAATTTGATCCGAATCTGCACGAGGCGTTGCTCCAGCAAACGAGCGACACCGTCCCCGAGAACCACGTCATCCAGACGGTCTCGAAGGGCTACAAACTGAAGAGCAAAATCCTGAAGCACGCCAAGGTGATCGTGTCTAAGGGGAAGGAAGAGTAACGGGTCGGGGGACGGGGGTTATGGGACGGGAGAAAGCAACAGTTATCCCCTATCCCCCGACTCCCGACCCCCGTCCAATCATTAATAGGCCTCAATCAGGCCGCAACGATTAAACAAGGAGTCAACATCATGGGTAAGATCATCGGAATCGACCTCGGAACCACCAACAGCTGCGTCGCCGTCATGGAAGGCGGCAAGCCGACGGTGATTCCGAACGCGGAAGGACACCGCACCACCCCGTCCATCGTGGCTTTCACCAAGACCGGTGAGCGCCTCGTCGGCCACGTCGCCAAGCGCCAGGCCATCACCAACGCCGAGAAAACCGTCTACTCGATCAAGCGCTTCATGGGCCACACCGGCGCGGAGATCGAGGGCGAGAAGGCCCGCGTGCCGTACAAGGTCGTGGGATCCGCCTCCGAGGCGGTCGCGGTCGAGATCGACGGCAAGCGCTACACCCCGCCCGAAATTTCGGCGATGATCCTTCAGGCCATGAAGAAGATCGCCGAGGACTACCTGGGTGAATCCGTCACGCAGGCCGTGGTCACGGTGCCCGCGTACTTCAACGACGCCCAGCGCCAGGCCACCAAGGACGCGGGCCGCGTCGCGGGCCTCGAGGTGCTGCGCATCGTCAACGAGCCGACGGCGGCCGCGCTGGCCTACGGTCTCGACAAGAAGGGCAACGAAACCATCGCGGTCTACGACCTCGGCGGCGGCACCTTCGACATCTCCATCCTCGAGATCGGCGACGGCGTCTTCGAGGTGAAGTCCACCAACGGCGACACGCACCTGGGCGGCGACGACTTCGACCAGGCCATCATCAACTGGATCGCCGAGGAGTTCGCGAAGGATAACTCGGGCCTCGACCTCCGCAAGGACAAGATGGCCCTCCAGCGCCTCAAGGAAGCCGCCGAGAAGGCCAAGATCGACCTTTCGGGCGCGACCCAGACCTCGATCAACCTGCCCTTCATTACGGCCGACGCCTCGGGCCCGAAGCATCTCGAGCTGACCCTGACGCGCGCGAAGTTCGACCAGATCACGAATACCCTGGTCGAGCGCAGCCTCGAGCCGGTCCGCAAGGCGCTGGCCGACGCCGGCAAGACGGCGAAGGACATCGACGAGGTCATACTCGTCGGCGGCTCGACCCGCATCCCCGCGGTGCAGGAAGCCGTGCAGAAGCTCTTCGGCAAGGAGCCCCACAAGGGCGTGAACCCCGACGAGGTCGTGGCGATCGGCGCCGCCGTGCAGGCGGGCGTGCTCGCGGGCGACGCGTCGGTGAAGGACGTGCTCCTGCTCGACGTGACCCCCCTGTCCCTGGGCATCGAGACGCTGGGCGGCGTGATGACCAAGCTCATCGACCGCAACACCACGATCCCGACCCGCAAGAGCCAGGTGTTCAGCACGGCCGAGGACAACCAGCCGGCGGTGAGCATTCACGTGCTCCAAGGCGAGCGCGAGCTGGCCCGGTACAACCGCACGCTCGGCCGCTTCGACCTGACCGACATCAAGCCGGCTCCTCGCGGCACGCCGCAGATCGAGGTCACCTTCGACATCGACGCCAACGGCATCGTGCACGTGTCGGCGACCGACAAGCAGACCGGCAAGGAGCAGAAGATCCGCATCGAGGCGAGCTCCGGCCTGTCCGAGGCCGACATCCAGCGCATGGTCAAGGAAGCCGAGGCCAACGCCGAGGCCGACAAGAAGGAAAAGGAAAAGGTCGAGGCGCACAACCTCGCCGAGCAGCTCGTCTACAGCGTCGAAAAGTCGCTGGGCGAGCACGGCGCGGCGCTTTCCGATGCCGACAAGGCCGAGGTTCAGACCGCCTTGGACGACCTGAAAAAGGTGTCCAAGTCGGATAACCTCGACGAGGTCAAGGCCGCCACGCAGAAACTGGAACAGGCTTCGCAGAAGCTGGCCCAGGCCGCGCAAGCGGCGCAGGCGGGCGGCGCCGGTCCCCAGGCGAATCCGGCCGACGACGCGGCGCCGGGCGCGCAGTCCGCGGGCGAGGCCCCCGGCGCGCAAGAGGCCGATTTCAAGGTCGTGGATTAACGCACACGGTTGAGTCCGATCCCCGTTTCGTTGGGGGTCGGGAGTTGGGGGTTGGGAGCGAAAAAATCGCTCTCACCCCTTCCTCGCGAAAACGATTCTCGAAAAGGAGAAGGAGATTGATCACTCCCTCTTTTCGGGATAACGGTTCTGAAAAGAGCCGGTAGGAGCCGGGGTCAAAGAGCAGGGAATGGAGTTTACTCCCAACCCCCAACTCCCAACCCCCAACTTTTCCGGCCACAGGGAATAGATAAATGGCCACGAAGAGAGATTACTACGAGATCCTGGGCGTCACCAAGGACGCCGACGCAACGGCCATCAAGTCCGCGTACAAGAAGCTTGCGGTGAAATATCATCCCGACAAGAACCCGGGGAACAAGGAAGCCGAGGAGAAGTTCAAGGAAGCCGCCGAAGCGTACGGCGTCCTCTCCGACGCGACCAAAAAGGCGCAGTACGACCGCTTCGGGCACGCCGGCATGAACCAGGGCGGCATGGGCGGCGGCGCGCAGGGCTTCAGCAACTTCGAGGACATTTTCTCCTCCTTCGGGGACATCTTCGGCGGCGGCGGCGGTTTCGGCGGCGGTCGCAGCCGCGGTCCCTCGGGTCCCCCGCGCGGCCAGGACCTGCAGATCCAGCTGACGCTCACCCTCAAGGACATCGCCCACGGCGTCACCAAGAAAATCCAGCTCAAGCGCTTCGGCAGGTGCAAGACCTGCGACGGCGCGGGCGGCACCGGCAAGGAGACCTGCGGCACCTGCAAGGGCCAGGGCCAGGTGCGCCGCACCCAAAACTCTTTCTTCGGCCAGGTGGTCAACGTCACCGCCTGCCCCGACTGCGGCGGAACCGGCCAGCAGATCAAGGTCCGTTGCAAGGACTGCAACGGCCAGGGCCGCGTGCAGGAGGAAGTCACCCTCCCCATCGAAATCCCCGCCGGCGTCGAGGAAGGGCAGTATCTCACCTTACGCGGCGAGGGCCATCGCGGCCCGCACGGCGGAGGCGCGGGCGATTTGCTCGTCGTGATTCACGAGGCGCGCGATGAGCGTTTCGAGCGCCGCGGCGTCGACCTGCACGGCAAGGCCGACATCCCGTTCACCACGGCGGCCCTGGGCGGTTCGATCCGCGTTCCCACCTTGGAGGGCGACGTCGAGCTCAAGATCCCGGCCGGCACGCAAAGCGATACGCTGATGCGCCTGCGCGGCAAGGGATTGCCCGAGCTGCACGGCGGCGCGCACGGCCATTTGTACGTCAAGGTCCACATCGACACCCCGCAGAAGCTGGGCGCGCGCGAGACCGAGCTGCTCAAGGAACTGCAAGCCCTCTGGGAGGCCCCGGCCTCGAAGGGCGGGAAAGAGAGCGGTTCGAAGGACAAGTCGAAGTCGTTCTTTTTTTAGAAGCCCCGCCTTCTGAAGACTGAAGCGAAAACAGGAATGGGAAAGGACATCATGGAAGCCGATAGAAACATGGCCGCCAAGGTCTTTATCCTCGACAAGGACGCCGATCTCAAGAAGGAGGTCTTCGCGGCCTGGTCGTTGCCCGACACCGAACTGCTGGAGAGCTCCGGCGGAGAGGGCGCGATCCGCGCCCTCAGCCAGGGCGACGTGGCCGTGCTGTTCCTGTCGACCGAACTCCTGACGATCGACAACCTGGACATTCCCGCCCTGGCGCGCGAGCGCAACCCGGGCATCGAGATCTTCATCCTGGCGGGCGCCGGCGACCGCGCCCAGGCCGAGGCGGCCGTGCACCGCGGCGCCCACTCCTTCCTGATGAAGCCGGTCAACGTGGAGTTGCTGCAGTCGCTGGCGCAAAAGGCCCTGTTGCGCACGCTCAGCCGACGCAACGTCCGCGATCTGCGCGAACACGTCCTCGAGGATCTGCTCGGGTCCACGCCGGTGATGAAGAAAATCCTGAAGACCTTGATCAAGGTCGCCCCGACGAACAGCACGCTGCTGCTTTCCGGCGAAAGCGGCGTGGGCAAGGAATTCGTCGCCGACGTCGTCCACCGTCTGTCCTCGCGCGCCGAGGAAAGCTTCGTGGCGGTGAACTGCGGAGCGATCCCCGAGAACCTCGTCGAGGCGGAACTGTTCGGTTCGCGCAAGGGCTCCTATACCGGATCCGTGGCCGACCGCAAGGGCCTGATCGAGATGGCGGACAAGGGCACGCTTTTCCTCGACGAGATCGGGGAGCTGAGCCTCCAGACCCAGGTCAAGCTCCTGCGCTTCCTGCAGGAGAAGGAAATCCGCCGCGTGGGCGACACCGAGAACCGCCACGTCGACACGCGGGTGATCGCCGCCACCAACCGCGATCTGCACCAGGCGATCGCGAACGGCACCTTCCGCGAGGACCTGTACTACCGGCTCAGCGTGTTCCATATCACCTTGCCCCCGCTGCGCGAGCGCCGCGACTCCGTTCCCAGCCTCATCCGCACCTTCGTCAAGAAGTACGCGGCGCAGCAAAAGAAGGACATCAAGGGCATCGCGAAGAATGCCGAGTCGATTTTGCTGAACTATGAATACCCGGGGAACATCCGGCAGCTCGAAAACATCATCGAGCACGCGGTCACCCTGAGCGAGGGGGACAACCTCCTTTTGGAGGACCTGCCTGAGTACCTGACCGGCGGCGCCGAGGGACCGTCCCTCTATGCGCTGCCCGCCCCAACCTTTGGAGAGGAGAAAACCATGCTTACACCCGACACCTTGCTCACGCTGTCCCAGCTGGAAAAGGATTACATCCAGCGCGCCCTGGAGATTTGCCAGCGCAACCATACCGAGGCGGCGCGGCGTTTGGGCATCTCCCGTTCCACCCTTTGGCGCAAGCTGAAGGAACATGGAATGGAAGCCGCCGCGGCGCACTAAACCGGTTTTCGCGTTATCGGATCCGGGGTTTTCCGGGTCTGGCCTGTACCATTTCGGGTCGATTCCGGCCATTCCGGGTTCGATTTCGAACATTTTTTGCCGTCCCAATCCGCTTCTTCCATTTTTATCGTATTTTCCTGACAGGACGAGGGGTGCGCGAACGGCACGCCTTTCGCTCCTGAATGAAGAAGAAAGGGGGGAGTTATGGCAGCGAATCTGGAAGACGACGGCGCCGTGAAACTTCAGAATGTTTCCGCGCAGGAGTTCATTCCCTTGTTTTCAGGACGTCCGAAGCGTGAAAAAGTGATCAGCAAGGACGACATGATGGATTTGGATATTCTTCTTCACACCTGCGACACCGTTGAGGCGTTTTTGGCCAAGGCTTGACCGGCTGAAAATCCGCATCGAGGTCCCACTCAAAAACCCCCTCCGCAAGAGGGGGTTTTTTGTTGGGACCTTCTTCGCGCGGGTTGCCCCTGCCTCCCAAGTCATGTACATGATTGCCCAGGAGATTCTCATGAAACGCCCTCTTGCTTCCATCGTTCTCGCCTTCGCCATTTCGGCGCCGGCTGCGTTTTCCCAAACGGAGCCGCGTTTCGGAATCGGTGCGGCGGTCACGGGCCACCTTCCCGTGGGCGACCTCGCTGAATTCACGGGCTTCGGGTTCGGGGGCTTGGGCGGCCTCGAACTGGGGGCGTATCCAGGGCTCGCGGTCACGGCCCGTTCGGGTTACCTCCATTTTCCTGAGCACGACGACAATACGCTGAGTTATGTGCCCCTCATGGGAGGGCTGAAGGCCTCGGGCGTGGAAGGCGCGGTGTATATGGCCTTCGAGGTGGGGGCCGTGTTCACAAAGGTTCGCTATGACGGCATCCCGCTGGGTGGACGGGACGTCGATGAGACGAACCTGGGCTGGAACATCGGCATCGGTTCCATGGCCGGCGCCTTGGATCTTCGGTTGTCGTTCAACGTGTGGGATGCCGCCCACCTAAGCGAATCCATGACGATCGGATTGAGCGTGGGTCTCACGGCGTTCAGTTGGTAATCGAAGTGATCATTTTTGTTACGAAATGTATCCGTAGTTGACATTGGTGGTTGCGGAGGGGGCCTTTCTTTGGGGTTTGTCAATATTTGATTGTTTCCGAGGGGTGGTCGTTGTAGATAAATGACAAGTCCTCTCGACAGCGAGCGGATTCCATTTCAGAAAGGAAATCCCATGAAAAAAAGCATTCTCAGCAAAGCCGGCCTTTTCGCCCTGTCCCTTGCCTCCGCCGCCGCGCCCGTTTATTCGATGGCTCCCGGCACCGCGAGCGCCAGGGAGCACACGCAGATGGCGGCGGGTATCGACCTGGCGGCCGCGCTTCCCGTGGGAAATTTCGCGGACGTCGCGGGCTTCGGCTTGGGAGCGCTGGGCCGCTTCGAATACCAGCTCGACCAATCGGCGCTGGGCATCACCGCGCGCGCCGGCTATATCATGCACCTGGACAAGGACGTGGGCCCTTACACCAGCAGCTTCGCCACGATTCCCCTGCTTGGCGGCGTGAAATACTCGCTGCCGACCGCCCCGATCTACGTGGCGGCCGAAGCCGGCGCCTTCATCACCATGGCGGAACTCACGGACGGCCCCGGTCCTGACGTCGACAACAGCGAAACCAACTTCGGTTTCACCGCCGGCGCGGGCTATGAACTAGGCGACGTCGACATCCGCATGTCGCTGAACTTCCTGGACGTGGGCAACATGGCCGACGCGATGGCTGTTGGGGTCACGTTCGGCTACAATTTCTGGGGGAAGTAAGCTAGGTAACAGGTTACAGGGAACAGGTTACAGGGAACAGGTGACAGGTGACAGGTGACAGGGATTTTCCGGTCACCCGAAATGTCTTAAAAACCTACCTGCGAAAAGAGGCTTCCTGGCGGAGGCCTCTTTTTTTGTGTTTGCGTTTTTCTGTACCCTGTTCCCTGTCACCTAATCTCTAAAGATCGATCCTCACGTCCCGGATCTGCACGGACAGCGCGGGCGGTTTTTTCTGCTCCGCGATCGTGACCAGGGGATTCCGGTCCCGGGGGGTCTTGCGGATCTCGATGCGGTCGAACTCCCCGCGCGTGAACTTGAAGACCCGGCCGGCGCTTTCGCCGCCCTTGGCCTTGCCGGCGCGGGGTTCGGGGTTTTCCTTGTCGCGCACCATCAGGCCCGGCGCGACGTTGAGTTCGCCGATCGACACTTCCAGGGCATCGGTGATTTTCAAGAAGGTGGACAAGCGAACCTCGCGCTTGCCGCGAATCAGGCGGTTCAGCACCGACTTGTCGATGTCGTTTTCATAGGCGAAAAGCTCGACCGACTTGTAGCCGCGCAGGCGAATCAAGGCGCCGATCCGCTCTCCAACCACCTTCCATTTTTCCAGATCCGCCATAGCAAGCGAATCTAGGGAAGTTCGCGTCTCCCATAGGTGCCGTTTGACTCCTATAATGGCAGGCGTGGGTGTCGATTGACATCATCCATTTATTCAAGGGCATGGCAGGCGTCACGGGCGCGCATACGGTCCGTCCGCCAGCCGCTGAAAGAGAACGCGGGAGGCTTCGATTTCTTCCTTGCGGATCGAAACGCTCTCTACGTTCATTCCCGCGATCACGCCCTTGGCGCGGGCGAAGGCGGCCAGTTCTTCGGCGAGCTCCGCGCACAGATCGATGGAGCGTTCCAGAATGTCGCGTGAATACCGAAGCTCGTTCTCCAGCCACTTGGGAAAGCGGACCCCTAGCCATTGCATGAACTCCATCGTTTTGAGCGAGCCGCAAGGCGCGAAGCTGAAAATCAGCGGGGGCGCGTCCCTTTCCGCTGCGGCGAACCGCAAGGCATAATCCGAAATCAAGGATTTGGTGGCCTGCGCGTCATAGACGGTCTGGGAAACGAAAAAGCGGCAACCGGCCTCGTGCTTGGACCACAGGCGCTCGTCTTCATCCCCTTTTTCCAGGTGCCTTTCGGCGATGGCCACTCCGCCAAAGCGGACCGTCGGGTAGGCGGCGCTTGCCAGCCGGCACGCTTCCTTAAGGCCGATGGAACCGGTTTGGGCCGAGCGGGTTGGAGCTCCCACGAAGACGGCAAGGTCCCGACCTGCCGCCAGGCGGACGAGCCATTGTTCGAATGCCGGCCCTGTGCAACCGGCCACGCTCTTGTAAAGTATCCTGGGCACTTTAATGTCTTCCAGGTAGGTGCGCGCATATTCCAGCGGATCCAGGGCCGGAAGAAAGGGAAAGGGGCGTGGCGTCCCGGTTCGGCCCGGTTCGTCCTGCACGTCGTAAAGGATCACGCCGTCCGCGCCCAGCGCGTTGACGCGAGCCACCTGAGCGGCCGCGATCTCCCGGTTGCGTTCCGCGGGGGCGCCCGCTTTGGGGGGCGAAAAACCATAGAGGCGCGGACCGTGTCCCGAAAGAATCAAATCGTTGAACATGGACTTCCCCTTTGGGTTTAAAAAAAGCCTCTCCGTTAGGGAGAGGCTTTTGATCCGAACATTATCGGATTGTTCCGTAGGGGCGGGGTTACCCCGCCCCTACGAATCCACGGCATTAATAACGGTAATGTTCGGCCTTGTACGGGCCGTTCACGTCCACGCCGATGTAGTCGGCCTGGTCCTTGGTGAGCTTGGTCAGCTTGGCGCCGATCTTGTCCAGGTGCAGGCGGGCGACCTCCTCGTCGAGGTGCTTGGGCAGCACGGTGACGCCGATGGGACGGTTGTCCTTGGTGGCCCACAGCTCGATTTGCGCGAGCGTCTGGTTGGTGAAGGAGTTCGACATCACGAAGCTGGGATGGCCGGTGGCGCAGCCCAGGTTCACCAGGCGGCCCTCGGCGAGCATGTAGATGCTGTTGCCGTTGGCGAAGGTGTACTTGTCGACCTGGGGCTTGATGTTCAGCTTCTTGATGCCCGCGAGCTTCTCGAGCTTGTCGACCTGGATCTCGTTGTCGAAGTGGCCGATGTTGCAAACGATGGCCTGGTCCTTCATCTTCGACATATGGTCGGCGGTGATGATGTCCTTGTTGCCGGTCGTCGTCACGTAGATGTCGCCCCAGCCGAGGGTGTCCTCGACGGTGAGCACGCGGTAGCCTTCCATGGCGGCCTGCAGCGCGCACACGGGGTCGATCTCGGTGACCACGACCTGCGCGCCCATGCCCTTGAGGGCCGCGGCGCAGCCCTTGCCCACGTCGCCATAACCGCAGACGACGCCGACCTTGCCGGCGATCATCACGTCCGTCGCGCGCTTGATGCCGTCGAGCAGCGACTCGCGGCAGCCGTACAGGTTGTCGAACTTCGACTTGGTCACGCTGTCGTTCACGTTGATGGCGGGGAACAGCAGCTTGCCGGCCTTCGCCATTTCATAGAGGCGGTGCACGCCGGTGGTGGTCTCCTCGGAGACGCCCTTCAGCTCCTTGACGATCTCATGGAAGATGCCCGGCTGTTCGGCCTTGATCTTCTTGAGCAGATCCTTGATGACCTTGACTTCGTGGTTGTCCGACGGGGTGTCGATCCAGGTGTCGCCGTTCTCCATCTCGTAGCCCTTGTGGATCAGCAGCGTGACGTCGCCGCCGTCGTCCACGATCAGCTCAGGGCCCTTGTTGCCCGGGAAGATGATGGCCTTCCAGGTGCAGTCCCAGTACTCTTCAAGCGTCTCGCCCTTCCAGGCGAACACGGGCGTGCCGGCGGCGGCGATGGCCGCGGCGGCGTGGTCCTGGGTCGAGAA
>JAJNBB010000009.1 GCA_021155885.1 Fibrobacteria bacterium
CACCGCCAGGCACAGCGTGTAGGGATTGGTGTGATGAAGGGGAATCTCGGGATCGGGGTACAGCGCGTCCAGCATCTTCCCGATCCGTTCGGCCCGCGCCCGTTTGACCTTCGCGGTCAAAGAGGGCGAGGCATGCCTCGCCCCTACGGGCGCGTTAGGCCTTTTGGGTGCGATGTCCTTCTTGGCGGGTTTTTTTGCAGGCTTCGCCGTGATTTTCCTCTTCGTAGCCGCTTTCTTTGCAACCTTCTTCATCCCCGATAAAATAGTCCCTCACAACCCCTTAGTACCCGTTTTCGCACCCTCTGTCCCCCTCGCGGCGCGCGACCCCGAAGACCGCGACAGGGATGGGTCCGCGCAGCCCGTCCCAACTCCCAACGACGAAGCTTCGCCCGCGAAGGGTATATTTCCCCCCATGTCCAATCCCTGTTACGTCATCACCGGCGCCGCCGGTTTCATCGGCAGCGCGCTCGCCCATCGCCTCAACGAGCGTGGCCACGACAACCTGATCCTGGTCGACGCCCTGGGCACCGATGCCCGCTGGCGCAACCTGGTGCCGCTGCGCTACGCCGATTACTTCGACCGCAACGACTTCCTCGAAGGCCTCCTGGGCGGAAGCTTCGACGACCTGAACATCGAGGCCGTCTTCCACCTGGGCGCGATCTCCTCGACCACCGAGGCCGACGCCGCCCTGCTGATGAAGAACAACTTCGAATACACCAAGCTCCTGGCGGAATGGTGCGGCGCGCAAAAAGAAACGCGCGGGCGCCCCGTGCGCTTCATCTACGCGTCCTCCGCCGCCACCTACGGCGACGGCTCGCTCGGCTATGCCGACGACCACGCGCTGATCCCGAAACTTCGCCCGCTCAACATGTACGGGTATTCCAAGCAAGCCTTCGACCTGTGGGCCGAACGCCACGGCGCGTTCGCTGCTTCAAACGGGGCCGTGGGCCTCAAATACTTCAACGTCTACGGCCCCAACGAGTACCACAAGGCCGACATGAAAAGCATGGTCGCCAAGGCCCATGCCCAGATCCGGGCCACCGGCAAGGTGCAGCTCTTCAAGTCGCACCGCCCCGACTACAAGGACGGCGAGCAAATGCGCGACTTCCTGCACGTCCTCGACGCCGTGGACATGACGCTCCACTTCCTCGATCCCAAGGTTCCGGGCGGCATCTACAACGTCGGCACCGGCGCCGCGCGCACCTGGCTCGACATGATGAAGGCCGTCTTCGCATCCATGGGCCGCGAACCCCAAATCGAATTCGTCCCCATGCCCGAGGTCCTGCGCGGCAAGTACCAGTATTTCACCTTGGCCGACAATGCCAAGATCCGCGCCGCGGGCTATACCAAGCCCATCCAGACCCTCGAGGAGGGCGTCGCCGCGTACATACCGTACCTTGAGGCCGGGGAAAAGCCGTTTGGGTGGTGAGGGGAAGAAGGACTTAGGACTTAGGTATTAGGTAAAAGCAAGAGCGGATGGGGCGCCTGGGGACTCCCGTTCCGTAGGGGCCAAAGGCGCATACCTAAGCCCTAAGTCCTAAGCCCTTTTCGACCTAAATCAATCCCTTACCAAATTGCTATCTTTTTACCCAAGACAAGCTGAAACCGAGGTTACGGGATTTCTGTAACCCACCGAAATAAAGAGGTTTACCATGATGTACGATGAAGACATGATCGCCCCGATGCGACAGGAACTCACGGATCTCGGCATCACCGAAACCCGCACTCCCGAAGAGGTCGACCGCTATCTGAAGGAATCGAAAGGAACCACCTTGGTGGTGGTGAATTCCGTGTGCGGGTGCGCCGCGGCCCAGGCCCGTCCGGGCGTTGCCGAGGCGTGGCAGAAGTCCGCCAAGAAGCCCGAGAACGCCATCACCGTGTTCGCCGGCAACGACCGCGAAGCCACGGCGCAGGCGCGCTCCTACTTCACGGGCTACGCTCCGTCCTCCCCCTCGATCGCCCTGATCAAGGACGGCGACGTGGTGTTCATGCTGGAGCGCTACCAGATTTCCGGCCGGGACGCGCACGAGATCGGCAAGGACATCGCGAGCGCGTTCGAGCAGTACTGCTGAACGCAGCGCGATTGCCGCAAAGGATCGCAAAGGAAGACAAAAAAGGCCGCGTATACGCGGCCTTTTCTTTTATGGGTTTTTCTTTGCGTTCTTTTGCGGCGATTCCTCTTGAACTTCGAAGACCCCCTCGATCTCCACCGCGGCATTGAGGGGCAGGGCGTTCACGCCCACCGCCGCGCGCGCATGGCGGCCGGCCTCCCCGAAAATCTCCGTGAGCAGTTCCGAGGCGGCGTTCAACACCTGCGGCTGCCCGTGGAAATCCGGGGCCGACTGCACGAACCCCGTGAGCTTGACCACGCGCTTGACCGACTCCAGGGGCACGCCGTTGCCCTCGAGGGCCGCGAGGATGTTGAGCAAGCAATGCACCGCGGCTTCGCGCCCCTGCTCGGGCGACAGATTCTCCCCGATCTTGCCCGTCACCGCCACCTTGCCCTTCTTCAAGGGCAGCTGCCCCGAGACGAAGACAAGGTTCCCCGTGCGGACGACCGGCACGTACCACCCTTGGGGCTTGGGCGAGGGCGGCAGTTCAAGGTTCAAAAACTTCAGGCGCTCTAGTCGGGTCATGGGGATAAAATAGGTTGGTACCGCGCGGTTGGCCTCCGGGACTCCCGAAGGCCGCGTTTGGCGCCCCGCACTTCCTAGTATATTTGTGGAATGAGCCCGTTTCACGCGTATAAAGGCGCCCCCGCCGCGATTTTCGCCCTCGCGGGCAGCCTTTGGCTGACGGGTTGCAATCTCTTCTCTTCGGACCCTCCCGATGTGGACATCCACAAGTCGGCGGCGGTGAATCCCGAAAGCGATTTGTTCAACACGGCGTCCCAGCGCACCTTTTCGGTCACCGAAGGGATCCTCCGCGCGGGCAAGGACACCGTTTTCGCCGTGCGCGACCTGCAGATCACCCGCGTGGGCGACACGGTCGTCGGCGGCGTAAGCAGGAAGCACGTCGCCGTGCAAACCTCGCCGGCCCCCTCCGGCGCGCTGGCCCTGCTCGGCCTCAACCCCGATCGCCTGTTTTTTGATTCCACGGTTATCCTGGACCCCGGCCCCGCGCTGCGCTTTCCCGACACCCCCCGCGCCGGCTGGGCGCTCGACACCACGGTGGGGGACCTGCGCTTCGTCCGGGCATTCGGCGGTTCCGCGACGGTCAAGGCCGCCGGACTCTATCACGACTGCTGGGTGTTTTCCGAAAGCGTTTACTGGAACGGCGCCCTGGTTTCCACGGGAAACTACTACTTCGGCGGCTGGGGCCTCGTGCTGCATCGCCAAGAGTGGAAGGCCTATGCCCCCGCTGCCATCACCGGGGGAACCTTCTGGCGCGAAATCCGGGCCGCGAACTAGCGCCCGAAACCATAAACAGGATTCCCACCCCATGCCCTCCGAATCGCCCTCTCCCCTCGCCTCCCTCGAAGCCTTCGCCGGCACCCCGTGCCTGATCTACCCGGCTTCGCGCTCCCTGCAGGCCTCCGAGGCCGCCGCGCTGCTGGCGGAATTGAACGCCTTCTTGTCGGACTGGGCGAGCCACGGCTCGCCCGTCACCGGCACGGCGGCCCTGCTGGAGAACCGCTTCGTGATCGTGTCCCACAAGCCTCTGGAAATCGCCGGCTGCAGCCGTGATTCCCTGCTGTTCTTCATGAACCAGGCCGGTGAAAAGCGGGGCCTGCAGTGGGTCGGCGGCGCGCGCGTGTTCTACAAGGACATGGAAGGAAACGTTGTCGATGTCGATCGCCCGACGTTCCGCAAGCTGGCCGCCGAGGGGGCCGTGGGACCCGACACGCTCGTGTTCGACACCACGGTGCGCGAAACCGACGGGGTGCTGCACGGGAAGTTCGCGCTCGCGGCGAAGGATAGCTGGCACGCAAGGCTCATGCCGGAAAACGTGGCTGCTCCTTAACCGCGACTAGGATCCGGCATGCGGAAGAATGATTTGGAGAACGATCAAATGGAGAACGCCGATTTAGGGTATATGCTAATAGGGTAAAAAAGGGATCGGGACAAGCTCCCAACCCACAACGCCCAACTCCCAACGCTCTTAATCGTCCTTCAGGCTGATCTCGCGGGCCGTGATGCCCTTGTCGTTCTTGCCCAGCTTGAATTCCACCAGGTCGCCCTCGGCCATGGTCTGAAAGTCGCCGTCGACCACGTCGAGGTGGTAGAAGAAGATGTCCCCTTCCAGCTGCGGGGCGGTGATGAACCCGTAGCCCTCCTTGATGCGCTTGATGCGTCCCTCGTACACCGTGTCGTCGTCGTCCGCCGAGGCGACGTGGGAGGCCCCGTATTCGGCCGGCGCGCGCACCGTCGCGCGCGGGTACGGCGGGCTCGGGACGAACAGGTTGTTGATGACGCTGTTGCCCGTTTCGTTCTTGTCGTCGATCAGGGCCGACATCATCACCGGGTAGGTGCACTCGTTCTGCAGGGCCTGGGAAGTCTTGGTCTCGCGCTCCTCGCCGTTCTCGTCCTGGTAGCGGAAGTCCCAGCCCAGCAGCATGACGCGCGTGCCGAGGCTGTTCAGCTTGCGCACCAGGGGCACGAAGTCCCCGTCGCCGGCGATAAGCACGATGATGTTGAAGCGCTTGAGCACCGCCAGCTCGTAGGTCTCGAGCGCGAGCCACACGTCGATGCCTTTTTCGCCCGAGTTCGAAACCGGCAGGTAATGAGTGGTGATGTTCTGGCGGATCAGGATGTCCTCGAAGACGCGCTCGCTGAGGAGGCGGTTGCGCTCCTCGACCACCTTCGAGGGCAGGCGGCCCCGGAAGTAATGCGCGTCCACGATCGAGCAGTAACGGGGATCGACGCCCTCGAGCTCGGCCACCTTGCTGCGCACGAAGGCGTGCAGGCCGTCGAGGCTGATGCGCGCGTTGCGGCCGTGATGGTACAGGTAATAGTTGCTGACGTGCAGGAAAAAGTTCCCATCGTAGACGATGCCCATTCGAATCAGTTTATCGTCGGCTTGCATGACGCTCATATGTTACTCCATGTATAGGGGCGTCCGGTTTAAAAGCGGAGAGCCCAATGCCTTCACGGCGGCCAGGGGGACCGCCGATTATTTGACCCTGACTTTACCCCTGAAAAACAGCTTACAAAGTTTTCAAAAAAACCGCTGTCGTGAGGCCGGCAAAAATAACCACGCTGATGGCGATGTTGGCCAGAAAAAAATCCTGGTTCAAATCATCCAGCGAGTCGCTGCGGCGGAACAAGTGCAGATACGCGATCAGGATCGCGGCGAGGGCAATCGCCACCTGAAACGCGGCCCCCGGATGGAAAAGCGCTTCGATCAGGACGAGCAAGGCGATGAAAACGGCATGCAACCCGAGGCTGATGCGGAGCGCGCCGGCGCGGCCGTAACGCACCACCACCGAATGGAGCCCGGCCTTGCGGTCGAAGGCTTCGTCCTGGGCGGCGTAGATGATATCGAAGCCGGCGATCCAGGCGAGCAATGCCAGCGAAAGCAACACGGCCTCGGCGCCGAGGCTTCCGCGCGCGGCGATCCACGCGCCCGCCGGCGAGATGCCGATCGCGGCGCCGAGGAAGATGTGCGACCAGGAAGTGAAGCGCTTGGTAAGGGAGTAAAAGCACACGGCGACCAGCGCGGGCACGGCCAGCATAAACGCCAGGGAGTTCAGGAAGGCGGCCGCGGCCACGAAGACGCCGCTGTTGACGAGGAAGAACGCGATCACCTCGCCGCGCCCCAGAATGCCCGCCGGAATGTGCCGCCGCGCCGTGCGCGGATTGCGCGCATCGATGGCCGCGTCCATCCAGCGGTTGAACGCCATCGCCGCGTTGCGGCACGTGACCATGCAGAGGAGAACCAGGAGAAACACCCGCGTTCCCGGCCAGCCCCGGGCGGCCCAAAACAAGGAAGCCAACGCGAACGGAAGGGCGAAGAGGGTGTGGGAGAAGCGTACGAGGCCGAGGAAGTGGGAGAGTTTACGAAGCATGCAAGTCGGGGGTCGGGGAACGGGGGACGGGGGATGAGAGACGGGAGTTGACACAAAATCCAGAGGAACAAAATTCGTAAAATGGCTGAGTGGTCATTGGGAGATTCCCCTGTCCTCCGTCCCCCGACCCCCGTCCTGTCCCACTCCCATTTCCCTCCACCTGTGGCTCACCGGATGGTCCAGCCCCAGATGATCGAGCACCCGCGCCAGCACCGTATCGACCAAGTCCTCGATGCTTTGGGGCTTGAGGTAGAACGAAGGATTGGCGGGGAGCACGACCGCGCCGAGGTCGGAGAGAATGGCCTGGTTGCGGAAGTGGACGGCATGCATGGGCGTTTCGCGCGGCAGGACGATGAGCTTGCGGCGCTCCTTGAGGCACACGTCGGCGGCGCGGGCCAGGAGCGAGTCCCCGATGCCGTGCGCTAGCTTCCCCAGGGTGGCCATGGTACACGGCGCGATGATCATGCCCCGGTGCCGGAACGACCCGCTGGCGATCGGCGCGAACAGATCGTCGTTGCGGTAAACCTTGTCGGCCAGTTCGTAAATGGCCTTCTGCCCCTCGTACGCGACGACTTGTTTGCCGTGTTCGGTCAGCACGAGGTGGACCTCGGCGTCCAGGTCCTTGAGATGGCGCAGGAGCCGGTGCGCGTAGAGCGCGCCCGAAGCCCCCGTGATCCCGATGATGAACGGTTCCATCAGCCCCTCCCGGCCTTTCCGGACGCTTCCTTCACCGCCAGGACCGCGTGGGCGATACCCCCGTCCTGCGCCTGGATGCGCGTCGTCGCGAAGCCCGCCTCGCGGCACAAGGCCGCGTACTCTCCGGCGCTGCGGAAGCGGCGGACGGAGCGCACGAGATAATCATACGCTTCTCGCCTGGATCCCAGTAGCCATCCGAGCGGCGGGATGAACGCCGGGGCCAGCACCCCGTAGAAAAACCGCGTGAAGGGATTGGCGGGACGAAAGAACTCCAAGGTGAGGAACGCGCCGCCGGGCTTGAGCATCGCGTGCACCGCGCGGATGCCGGTCGCGGTATCGTCGAGGTTCCGCATGCCGAAACCGCACAGCACCGCCTCGAAGGAGCCGTCCTTCAAGGGCGGGCGGAGCGCGTCCAGCACCACCGGGGAGGCGGCGAGCTTTTTAGGTAAGGAAAGCGCCAGCATGGGGCGCGAGAAGTCGCCCAGGACGAACGCGATCCCGGACTCCGCGCGTCCCGAATTTTGGAGCGCCGCGGTGAAATCCCCCGTGCCGCCGCAGAGATCCAGCACGCGCGCGCCCGCGCCCAGGGCCGGCAACAGGCGCGCGGAGCGGCGGCGCCAGGCCACATCGCGTCCGGCGCTCAGCAACCGGTTCAACCGGTCGTACCGGCCCGCGATCGCGTCGAACATGGATTGAATGGCCTGGGACATAAGTGAGGGAAAAGGTAGAACCCGGGGTCAAATCCAATGGAAAACGGGAAAGGGAAAATCAAAGCAAACGCGTTTATTTTCCCCTTTTCCATCCTCCATTGCGCATTTTCTTCCTTGAAATTGACTCCCCCGTCTAATACATTTGCACACCTTGCCTCTTTAGCTCAGTTGGTAGAGCAGTGGATTGAAAATCCACGTGTCCGCAGTTCAATTCTGCGAGGAGGCACCACTTTAAAGGGACGGTTCCTCGGAGCCGTCCCTTTTCTTTTTGGGGGCGGGGCGCCTTCGCACCCACGGCCGCCCGGGCCTGTGGCGCTTCCAGGGGTCGAAGCGGGCGAGGCATGCCTCGCCCCTACGGGGTGCAATGGAACCATTCCACCCCGTACGAACGAATCGGCGGCCACCGGACCCCAATCCCGTTTCGGGTCAATCGTAATGGACCGCCTCGATGTCGTATTCCATCCGCCCGCGCGGCGTGTCGACCGCGATGCGGCCGGAGGGCGCATGCCCCAGGAGCGCGAGGCCCAGGGGCGACTCGCGCGATATCTTGCCTTCGACCGGGTCGATTTCATCGTTGCCCACGATGCGAACGACCATCGCGGCGGCAGCACCCTGCCGGCGCAGCGTCACCCGCGCGCCCAGATAAATCTTGTCATCGCGGCGGACGCCCTGCACCACCGTGGACCGGCTGATTTTTCCATCAAGCGCGCGCAGGCGCCGGTCGATCTCGCGCAATTTCTTGCGGCCGTAGATATATTCGGCGTTCTCGGACCGGTCGCCCTGCGCCGCGGCGGCGGCGATTTCTTCCAGCAGCTTGGGCCGCACCTCGCGGAACAGGTGCTCCCATTCCGCGCGCAGCTTTTCGAATCCCTCGGGCGAAATCGGGTTGGACATGGTTAACCGCGGGCGGTTTGCAGATCGTTATAGTAGGGCCAGTTCATGAACTGGCCCTACGGACGTCCTTTTCAAAATCCAGGAACCGCCCGCGCACCTCGTCCCAGGCCAGCCAGGGCGCGACGCCCTCGGCGCTGATCTTCGCCCAGGGTTTCAGGATCCCCGCCTCGCGCAGCCGGTCGAAGAAGACCTTCTGATCCGCCGCGCTGCCGCCGAGCGCCTGTTCCAGCCATTGCGGCGGCAAGCGCCGCCTCGGGCGGAACGGGTCGGGCACCGGCGCGCCCGCCACCCAGGCCCGCAAGATCAGGGGCGTCCATTGCTCCCAGGGAAGCGGGCCCCTCAGGACGCGCACGCCCCCCAAGGCTTCGAGATGCCCCGTGAACCGGACCAGCGCCAGCCCCCCCTCGAAGAGGGCCAACACTTGGGCGGGCCCATACTCCTGAGGAGCCGCGGGGTCGAAGGGGACGGCGGGATCCCGCCAGGGACAAGGGAGCGGCGGGGCCGCCGCTTCCTGCGCGCGGGCCTTCCAGGCGGAGCGTTGCGAGGCCCGCTCCCAGCGTTTCAAATTTTGGTGTTTGTCCTGATCCCAGGAATCCGGAATGAGGCGTCCGGCGCGCGGTGTATAAGCCATCGTCTGCGACTTACCTGGACGAAAATATCGGGGAAAAACGCCGCGTGGTAAGGGCGCGATTAAATCGCGCCCCTACTACGCGGCGAAGGTCGAAACGACGGAAGAAACGTCCTCGAGGGCGCAGAAGGTCGTGAAATCCAGGTCTTTGCCGAACTCGGTGTTCAGACGTTCCAGCAGGGCCTTGCGCTCCGTATAGGCGATGTTATAGTCCGTGATGAAACGGTCGCCGTCCTCGATTTCGTTGACTTCGAAACCGACCACTTCGGCGATCGCCTCGCGCACCTTTTGGGCTTTTTCCTTGTCCAATGCCTGCTCCGTCTGTGGAAACTTCCGTGGACCTCTTTTTGAAAAGAAAGGTCCGCAAGTTTCTGAATCTAAGTCCCCGCCCCTCTATCGGGAAGGGTTTAAACGCTAATTTTGCCGCCCAAAAGGCGCTTTCGTTCCATTATTTACAAGGAAACGCGGCCCTGGAGAAGCGGGTGGCGGCGAATCCATCCCGCCAAATCCCAATCCCCCCCCGGAGCGGAAGTCCCCATCGCCCGGACCGAGAACAGCGCCCCGAATCCGGGAAGCGTTTCCGCCTCCCGCAAGCCCTCCGCGATATCCGCGCTGGTCCGAAGCGCGTCCTGATCCCGCCAGGCCGCCAAACCCACCCCCCGCGCCTGCGCGGCCAGGTACTCCTGCTCCGGCTGCCCGGGGGTCGGCACCAAAAGCACGTTGCCCTTGCCCAGCCCCGCCAGTTCCATCATCGTCGTATACCCCGACCGGCACACCACGTGACGCGCCCCGACCAGACAGGCCAGCAAACGCTCCTGGGGAAGATGGTCGAAAACGTTCAGGCCGGCCTGAATTTGAAAAACCGAATCGGACGGGACCATCCCCCTCACCCCCCCGGGAACCGAGCGGGGAAGCCCCCGCACGATGACGCGCGTTCCCGGAAGATCCTCGAAAGCACGGACCAGGATTTCCTCGAGCAAGGTGCGCTGCGGTTCGGGACCGCTAAGCAGGGCCAGGACGTCGATCGCCGGCGCGGGGTCCGGCGGGGCGAAGGCGCGATCCCAGGGAAGATCGTCGGGACGGAAGCGGCAAAGCGGGTGGATGTACAAAATGCGGGATGGGTCCTCGCGGGAACCATAGCGCGGATGCCCCAGGGCGCCCGATAGGTTGCGGGGTCCCGGAAAGTCGGGCACCCACACTTCGCGGAACTCCCGCAAGGCGCGGCGGTTGAGCGCCCGCAACGCGGGCCTCAACAGGGCGCGCAGCGCCCTCGGTCCCGGCGGAAGGATGTCCAGCTGGTGCGAGACGAACACCGCCGGAACCGCCGCCGCGTGGAACCCGTAGCGGCCGTCCGAAATCACCAGGCCCGCGCCGGTTTCCCGGGCGAGGCGCGCGGCGGCGCGGGCGTCGCGCCAGGCCGACAGGAGAAACAGGGGAAGCTGCAGCAGCAGCCACAGCGGCAGCAGCGCGCGGCTCTTCGTGTAGCGCATCGCGTACGACGGCAGGGCGCGCGTATCCAGGTCCGGAAACTCCGCGCGCAACAGGCGCAGGCCCGCGCCGCTCGCGCAGGGGATCACCTCGTGGCCGGCGGCGCGCAGGGCCCGGATGATGGGGACGCACCGGGTGGCGTGGCCCAGACCCCAATCCAGGGGGGCTATAAGGACTTTCATTAAGGATAAGGTAGTTATGGCCCGTCATCCCCGCGCAGTTGGAGATCCGGGCAAAGGACCGTAGCATCGCCCCTACTCGTCATCCCCGCGCAGGCGGGGATCCAAGCAGCGAAGAATCGCCTGGATCAGTATCGCTCAAGAATTCGCTCCCATAAATCCTTCCACTCACGATTCATGGTTTCGATCAGCCGAATTTTCCAGAGCCTATTCCATTTCTTGATCTGCTTTTCCCTCAGAATTGCGGCTTCCATGGAAATGTGAGATTCATAGTAAACAAGCATGAATACCTCATAACGCCCGACAAATCCCTTTGTTTTCCCCGTCTTATGTTCCCATGCCCTTTGAACCAGGTTGCTCGTCACACATACAGGGTTCCGTTCAATTGACTAGCAAGGATGTAGACGAAGGGGTCTATTCGAGGCACATACGATGGATCAGCAATTTCATTGCCAGTAAGGATAGTGTCCTTCGTGGGTTATCAATGTTGCTTGGATCCCCGCCTGCGCGGGGATGACAGGGCCCGATAGGAAGTCCGTCCGAGTCGCTTACTTCCGGATGGCTGACGCGGGCCTCACTACGCGGCGTGGGTTCCCGCCTGCGCGGGGATGACGGATTCGGGACCTTGCTTCGCAGCGAGGGTTCCCGCCTGCGCGGGAATGACGGACTCGGGGCCCTATCCACGGCCTATCCGTACGGCCTGAATGCCCTGCCGTCCGCGCCCCCAATAAAAAAGGCGGTCACCCGACCGCCCTGACTTCCCTTACCGGGTACTCGACCCCTGCGTTCAGGCCCCCTCCTTCGCCGCCTTCTCCTTGGCCTCTTTCTTGCCGTTCGCCGGCGCGGCATCCGGCGCCTTCTTGGCCGGCTCGGGAGGCGATACGGTCAGGCGCACGCTCTCGATTTTGTTGCCGTCCATTTCAAGGATTTCAAAATCGAAATGCTTGAAGCGCACGTGGTCGCCCTGGGCCGGAACCCGACCGTGGACATAGAGGATGAAGCCTCCCAAGGTATCGATGGAGACCTCTTCGTCCTCGGGATGCAGATCGAGGTCGATTTCGTCCTTTATTTCCGACAGCGAGGCGACGGGGTCGATGCGGTAAACCCCCTCCCCTTCCTTGACGATGCGCTGCTCTTCCACTTCGTCCTCGTCGTGGATCTCGCCCACGATTTCCTCGAGGACGTCCTCCAAGGTCACGATGCCCGACACGCCGCCGTATTCGTCGACCACGATGGCCATGTGCATTTGGCGCTGGCGGAACTCGCGCATGAGCTCGCCGATTTTCTTGGTGCGCGGCACGAAGTACACCTCGCGGATGTAGTCGGCGAGGCGGAAGTTTTCCTGCACCGCGTCCTCGGGCAGCCCCATCAGGCTCATCACGTGGAGGATGCCCTTGACGTGGTCCATGGTGCCTTCATAAACGGGAATGCGGCTGAACTTTTCATGGGTGATGAGGTCCATCACCTCGCGGTACCCGGCGCCCAGCTCGAGCGCCACGACGTCGGCCCGGGGCGTCATGACTTCCTTGGCCTGGGTCTCCCGCAGGTCGAAGATGGAGCGGATCATCTCCTTCTCCTCTTCCTCGAGGCCGCTGCGATCGGGGTTCTCGCCCTCCTGGTCGGGATGGGCATTGTCCTCCTTGCCGAGGAAACTCAGGCGGGATTCATAACCCAGGCGGCGCAGCAAATACTCGTTGCTCTGGTAGATAAAGCGGCCCACCTTGCCCATGAAGAGCAAGGAGTAAAAGCGGTAGATCCGGATGGCGACGCCCCCCAGGGAAGGCGCATAAGCCTTGGCCAGCAGGGCCGATCCCCAGTGGGACAGGAGATAGATCAGGAACCCCGCGAGGGCGAACGAGGCGCCCCAAGGGAACCCGGTCCAGCGCGTAAGCACCAGGGTGCCCGTGAGCAGGGCGCCGGCGTCGGCGACAAAGCGGCCGATGCTCAGGGACTCGAAAAAGCCGGGGCGGATCCAGAGGGCCTGGGCCTCCTCGACCCATTTGCGGAAGCTCTCCTCGCGGGCCGAAAGGGTCAGGTCCAGGCTTTGCTTTTGATAAAAGCCCAAGGCGGTTTTGATCCCGTTGAGGACGACGCCCACCACGAGGAAAAAGGCGAACCAGATCAGGGGGGGAAACCCGGAAGCTTGGCTCACGGGATCAAACCCGTGTCAGGGGAACGGCGCCGCGCGGAAACCGGGGAATGACGTAAATAACTAGGGTCGGGGTCCATGGGGAAGTCCTTCGGAATATAATCTCCGAAGTTGGGGGTTGGGGGTTGTCAGAGAAAATTACGGCGGCCGGGGGGGCCGCCGCATTGTTAGAACGGATCCTCCAACCCGTCATCCCCACAGGCGGGACCCAGTCAAGACACGGCCGATGAGGACGGATTTTGGGTTTGTTCTCTGTTATCTGGGTTCCCGCCTACGCGGGAATGACCGATGCGCCCGCTTCGATCCCGAGAAGCGCCATCGACCCGGCGGCCGTGTGACCCGGGCGCCCTACCCTTTTTTCAAATAAAAATCCTCTTTTTCCCGCATGGTCCGGCGTTCGCCGGCCTTCATGTGGTCGTGGCCGCACAAATGCAACATGCCATGCACGATCAATCTGCGCAACTCGTTGTAATACGTGTTGTTCCACCGGGGAGCTTGACGTTTTGCCTGAGGGCTGGCGATGAAGATTTCCCCGGCGAAATCCTCTTCTCCCCATTCGAAGGAGAGCACGTCGGTGACCTTGTCGAGGCCGCGGTATTCCTTGTTGCGGGCGCGCACCGTTTCGTCGGAACAGAACACGATTTCGACCCGCCCCTTGAGGTTTTCGCCCTTGGCCACGCTTTTGGCCAAACGGGAAAGCTCCAACGGACGGGGGGCTTTTTGGCCGTCCTCATACAAGAGGGCGATCTGACCGGCCAAACCTAGTCCTCTTCCCCGGCGTCGCCGGCGGCGGTTTCGTCCTTGGCCCACTTGGTCAGGATCTCGGCGATTTTAAGGGCCTGGGCCGCCGAGGAAATCGCGAACTTGCTCTTGAGCTTGTATTCGCCGCCGCTTTTCTGAAAACGGCGAACCGCGTACTTGGGGGCCTTGAACTTGCCCGAGGCCTTGTCGAGATCCTGGTATTTGAACATCAAGGTCGCCCACCCGCCCTTGGTCAGGACTTCCTTGTCGAGGGTTTTGCACAAAAGCGTGCCTTCCTCGTCGGTGAAATCCATGGTCAGATCTTCGATCGTCGCGCCGCTGTTGGCCATTTTAGGTCCTGAGGGTAGAGAAAGGGAATTTGGGGGTGCATTCTAGCAACTCCCATTAATTTGGTAAAATTGATGTCCCATGCCCGCACTTTCCGCTGAATCCGAAAAAAAACTCCGGTTGATCGATGAAAAACTTCTGGAGGGGCGGCGCATCACGGTCGACGAGGGACGGTTCCTCTACGAGGAAGCCCCGCTGGAATGGCTCGGAGAGCGCGCCTCGCGCCGCCGCCGCGCGTTGCACGGCGAAGAGGCCTACTACAACCGCAACATCCATTTCGAACCGACCAACATCTGCATTTACGCCTGCAAGTTCTGCGCGTTCTACCGGCCGCCCAAGGCCGCCGCGGATCCGTCGAGCGGCGCGTGGGATTACTCCTTCGAGGACCTGCGCGCCAAGCTGGACCGCTACCCTGCCGGGTCGCTGACCGAGATCCACATCACCGGGGGCGTGCATCCCGACCGCGGCGTGGAGTATGGCGAGGCCCTGTGCGCCTTCATCCGGAACCTGCGGCCCGAGGTGCATATCAAGGCCTTCACGGCCGTGGAAATCTCCTACTTCGCGAAGAAAAGCGGCATCCCCGTCGCGGAGGCGCTGGAGCGCCTGAAGGCCGCGGGGCTCGGCTCGCTGCCCGGCGGCGGGGCGGAGATTTTCGATCCGGAGGTGCGCAAGCGCATCGCGGGCGGCAAGTCCCCGGCTCACACCTGGCTCGAGGTCCACGAGATCGCGCACAAGGCGGGACTCTTCTCCAACGCCACCATGCTATATGGGCACGTCGAAAACTTCGGGCATCGCCTGGACCACATGCTGCGCCTGCGCGATTTGCAGGACCGCACGGGAGGCTTCAGGGCGTTCATCCCGTTGCGCTACCGGAACGACGCCAATGCCCTGAGCCACCTGCCCGAGGCCTTGCCCGCGGACGACTTGCGCAATTACGCCGTAGCCCGCCTGTTCCTCGACAACATCCCCCACCTCAAGGCCTATTGGGCCATGCTGGGCCTCGAGCTCGCCACCGAGGCGCTGGACTATGGAGTCGACGATCTGGATGGAACCGTGGACGACACCACGCGCATTTATTCCATGGCGGGCGGCCCGGCCCACCCGACGGCGTCGGTGAAAATCCTGGAGGACGCCATCCGCTCGAAGGGGCGCGTTCCCGTGGAACGCGATTCGGAATACCGCACCGAACCCCTTAAAAGCCTTTTTTAGGCCATTTAGGGGAATATGCGTTGAACTTTCGGCAAATTAAAGCTAATTTGGCACTTCTCAATTTTTTCACTCCCAACGGAGCGTATCATGCCGCAGATCAAAGGTAAACGAGTCGTCATCACGCTGGAATGCACCGAAGCGCGCGCTTTGGGCCTGCCGCCGTCGCGCTACATGACCACCAAGAACAAGTCCAAGCAAACCGGTCGTCTCGAGAAGAAGAAGTACAACTGGTTCCTGCGCAAGCACACGTTGCATCGCGAAGTCAAATAATACGGCGTAGCCGGATTATTTGACCGTAGGGGCGCGTCACTGACGCGCCCTTCGCATTTTAGGCACCCCAGGTATTGGATAGTTTAAGGCGTCCCCTCAGGGGCGCTTTTTTATTTTCCCCGCCATGACTCCCTCCCCCTCGATTTTCACCCGCATCCTTCGCGGCGAAATCCCCTGCGAAAAAATCCTCGAGGACGACCGCTTCTTCGCCTTCCTCGACATCCGCCCCATCGCCCCAGGCCACACCCTCGTCGTTCCCAAGGTTCAAACCGACAAGGTCTTCGACCTCGACCCCGAAACCCTCGCGGCGATGCTTCCCTTCGCCGGGCGCATCGCCAAAGCCCTGGAAAAGGCCGTCCCCTGCGAACGGATCGGCATGCTGGTGGCGGGCTTCGAGGTGCCGCACGCGCACCTGCACCTCGTCCCCATCCGGCGGGAAGGCGACCTGAGTTTCGCGAACGCGAAGCCGGCGGCGAAGGAAGACCTGGCGGAGATCGGGGCGGCGGTGAGGATGGCATTAAATGCGGAAGGATGAACGATGAAAAGGCAAGCGAATCCTCTCCTTTTTTCATGATTCCTAGTTCATCATTCATCATTTCCTAGTTTACCGCCCATGCCCAAAGCCCATTCTCACGACCACGCCCATGACGGGCATGACCATTCCCACGCCCACGACGCGGGCTTCCCCGACCACGTGGAACTCGGCGCCCGTCCCCGCCGCAACCGCAAAAGCGCCTCCCTGCGCGCGCTGGTGCGCGAGACGCTGCTCGCCCCCTCCGACTTCATCCTTCCTCTCTTCGTGATGGAGGGAACGAAAAAGAAAACCCCCATCGCTTCCATGCCGGGCGTCTTTCGTCTCACGCGCGACCTCGTGGTCGCCGAAGCCAAGCGGGCCTATAAGCTGGGCATTCCCGCCGTCGCGCTCTTCCCCGTCATCGCGGATAAGCTCAAGGACAAGCGCGCCACCGAATCGGCCAACAAGGACGGCCTGCTGCAGCGCACGGTGCGCGACCTGAAAAACGCCGTGCCGGGGCTGACGGTGATTACCGATGTCGCGATGGACCCTTATTCTTCAGACGGGCACGACGGCCTGGTCGAAAAGGGACGGATCCTGAACGACGCCACGCTGCCGATCCTGGCGGAGATGGCGCTCGCGCAGGCCGCGGCCGGCGCGGACATCGTCGCGCCCTCGGACATGATGGACGGGCGCGTGGGGTACCTGCGGGCCGCACTGGACAGCTTCGGACACGAGGACGTCGGCATTTTGGCCTACTCTGCCAAGTACGCCTCGGCCTTCTACGGGCCCTTCCGCGAAGCCCTGGACTCGGCGCCGAAGCACGGCGACAAAAAGACCTACCAGATGGACCCGGCAAACCGGCGCGAGGCCCTGCGTGAGGCCCAGCTCGACGTCGAAGAAGGCGCCGACATGGTGATGGTCAAGCCCGCGGGCGCCTACCTCGACATCATCGCGGACATCGCGACCTCGGTGACCGTGCCCGTGGCGGCCTACCAGGTGAGCGGGGAATACGCGATGATCATGGCGGCGGGCAAGCTGGGCTGGCTCGACGCCGACGCGGCCCTGATGGAGGCGACGCTGGCGATCAAGCGCGCCGGCGCGGACGCGATCCTGACCTATGGCGCGATCGCGCTGGCGGAGAAGCTGGGGTAACAACGCAAGGAATTGGCCGCGAAAGAGCGCAAAGATTTTAAAAGAAAACCCATAAAAACAAACAATGCCGAGTTATCGAGGCCTTGTTTGTTTGCGATCTTTGCGATCCTTTGCGGCCATTGTCCTACTCTTCCTCCGCCTTGAGCCCGAAGCGGCGGCGAATCTCCTCGAGCGAGTAGCGGATCAGCACCGGCAGGCCGGCGGGCGTGACGTAGGGATTCTGCGTCGCGAACAGCCCGTCCACAAGAGCCCCCATGCGCGCCGCGTCGAGCGGCTCGTCCAGCGGGATCGCCGCCGCCCGGGCATAGGCGCGCGCCACCCGCGTCAACAGCTCTTCCGGACCCTCCTTGCGGGTCCGCCCCTCCGATTCGATCAGCCGGCCGGTCACGGCCTGGAGGATGCCCTGCGCCTTCTCGGGAGGCACGTCGGCGGGGCTTCCCCGCAGCTGGAAGGCGTTCGGCCCGAAGGGTTCCAGGTCGAAGCCCAAGGTCCGCAATTCCGCCAGGTGCTGCTCGACCGCGCGCGCCTCCGCGGCGGAGAACTCCACCAGCTCGGGAAACAGCAGCTGCTGCGCGCTGAAGCGGCCGGGACGGCGCAGGTCCTCCAGCGCCTTTTCGTACAGGATGCGCTCGTGCGCCGCGCGCTGGTTGACCAGCAGGTAGCCCCCGCGCACCGCCACGAGGATGAAGCTTCCGTGGATCTGCAGGCACGGCACGCCCGTGAACTCCACCGGCGGAAAGGACGCGGGCGAGGCCGGCGCGGGAAAGAGGGTAACGTTGGCGGGACGTTCCGGCGCGGTTACGGTCTCGGCGGGAAAGGCCTCGGCGCTGAACGCGAAAGTCCGGGCCGGGGCGGGCCCCTCCCTGACGGCGGCCGTATCCTCCGCGGCCGGGGCGGGGGCCGCTTCCTGGAAGCGCGAGCTCGCGGGCGCGGTCGCGAGCTCCAGCGCGGGCGCGTCGATGACGCCGCGCAGGGCGCGCTGAAGCGCCTGCGACAGGGACCAGAACACGCCGGCCTCGTTGAGAAAACGGACCTCGCGCTTGGTCGGGTGCACGTTGACGTCGACCTCGGACGGCGAAAGGGTGAGGAACAACGCCGCCACCGGGTGGCGTCCGGGCGGGACCACCTCGTAGGCCTGCGCCAGCGCGCGGGTCAGCAGGGGGTTGTAGACGTGGCGCCGGTTGACGAAGAAGTGCTGCTGGCTGGGACGGGTCGAAAACCGCTGGGGCTCCGAGACGTAGCCCTGGACGTGAATGCCCGCGCCCTGCCAGTCGACCTCGACCAGGTCCTCGAGCAGATGGACGCCGAGCACGTCGCCCGCGCGGCGGCGCAAGGTGCCCTCGGGCAGGTGAAGCAGCTCCCGCGAGTTATTGCCGAGCGCGTCCTGAATGCGGAAGGAAACCCCGGGATGCGCCAGCGACAGGCGCGTGACCAGGGCGGTGATGCGCGCCGTCTCGGCCTTGGCGCTCCCCAGGAACTTGCGGCGCACGGGGTTGTTGCGGAACAGATTGCGCACGCTCATCGTGGTTCCCTGCCCGCGCGCGATCTCCGCGATCTCCTCCTGGCGCGATTCGGTGACCCGCAGGCGCGTGCCCACCTCCTCTTCCCAGTGCCGGGTCTCGATGACGAGTTCCGACACGGCCGCCATGCTGGCGAGCGCCTCGCCGCGGAACCCGAAGCTCGAAACGCTGTCGAGATCCTCCACCACGGTGATCTTGCTCGTGGTATGCGGCAGCCAGCAGCGCAGCAAATCGTCGCGCGTCATGCCGAAGCCGTTGTCGGCCACGCGGATCAGTTCCTTGCCGCCGTCTTCCAGGTTCACCGAAATCTTGGTGGCTCCCGCGTCCAGCGCGTTTTCCACCAATTCCTTCACCACGTTCGAAGGCCGCTCGATGACCTCCCCCGCCGCGATTTTCTGGATGGTATGGGGAGAAAGCTGCTGAATCACGGGGGTGGGCATGAAGGGGGGAAAGATAAGAGTTGGGGGGGTGGAACTCGTAAAGTTGTTGGTTCTTAGTTGTTGGTTGTTGGAGAACGCATTAGAGCACCAGAAAAGCAAAATAGCCCCAAAAAACAAAAAATCAGCTTTTTGTGCTTCTAACAACCAACAACCGACAACTCACAACCTTCTCATACCATATTGTCCATACAAAATTAATAGGATATATTTAATCCATGAAGGTTTCTTCCAAGACCCTTTATACGCTCCACTTTCTGAGCGCCCTGGCCATCAAGGGCCGCAAGGGGCCGGTGCATTTGCGCGAGATCTCCGAGGAATACGCGATCCCATTCAAGTTTCTGGAACAGATCGCGATTCTCATGAAAACGGTGGGCCTGGTGCGCGGCACGCGCGGCAAGTCGGGCGGCTACCAGCTCACCGAGCAGCCGGAGGCCATCGACCTGGCCCGCGTGATCAAGGCCACCGAGGGCGAGATCCTGCCGTGCGCCGACATCGAAGGCGGCAACGATGTCGTGGGCGGCCTGCTGGACAAGATCTTCCAGGACCAGCGCGATCTCGTCGACAGCCGTCTCACGGGCATCACGCTCGCCCACATCGCCGAGACCGCGCGGCGCCGAATGGAACCCGCGCCGATGTTTTACCTGTAACGCCCGAGAACCCGGAAACCTTCATGGCCGAAACGCATGCCTACCCCGATCTGAACGCGCTGAAGGCGCGGGCCGAGGCGCTGAACGCGGAGTTCGCGTCCCTGGACGCCGACGCCCGCCTGCGCCGCGCATGGGAGCTCTTCGGCGACCGCCTGATCGCGACGACGTCCTTCGGGCGCGACGCGGCCCTGCTGCTCCATCACCTGCACCGCCTCAAGATTCCGGTGCGCGTCTACTTCATGGACACGGGGTTCCATTTTCCCGAGACCTTGGCCTACCGCGACACCCTGTCGAAAGCCTGGGGACTGGACATCCGGACCGTGTCCTCGGAGCGGACCGAACTGGAGCGCCGCCAGTACGCCGAGACCGAAACCGGCCCGGACGGCGCGGCGCGGCTGCGCATCACCAACATCGACGCCTGCTGCGCGATCAACAAGGTCGAGGTGCAGCGGCGGTTCCTGGCGCTTCCCGACGTGGACGCCTTCGTGTCGGGGCTGCGCCGCGACCAGAGTCCAGCGCGCAAGGACATGCCCTTCGTGGCCGTGCAGCGGGGCAAGATCAAGATCATGCCCTTCCTCGACTGGCCGCACGAGGACGTCGATCTGTACCTGCGTCTGTGGGAAGCGCCGGAGCACCCGCTCGCCCACCTGGGCTACACCAGCATCGGCTGCAGTCCCTCGACCTGCACGCGCCCGCCCCTGCCGGGCGAGGACGCCCGCAGCGGGCGCTGGGCCGACGACGCCAAGACCGAGTGCGGCATCCATCTGGACACGGGCTTCTGATGCCGTACGCCGGAGTGAAGTTCTTCGAGGACATGACGCTCCTCACGGGCCGCACGCCCCTGGTGCGCCTGAACAAGGTCGTGCCCCACGGCGATTCGCTCTTCCTCGTCAAGATCGAGGTGCGCAATCCCGGCGGCTCGCTCAAGGACCGCATCGCGCTGAACATGATCGTGGAGGCCGAAAAGCAGGGCAAGCTGAAGCGCGGGATGACCTTGATCGAGCCCACCAGCGGCAACACCGGCATCGCGCTGGCGTGGATCGCGGCCGTGCGCGGCTACAAGTCGATCCTGATCATGCCCGAATCGATGAGCGTCGAGCGCCGCAACCTGCTCAAGGCCTACGGGGCCGAGCTCATCCTCACGCCCTCGCATCAGGGCATGACGGGCGCGATCGACAAGGCGAAGGAACTGCTGCGGACCCGCAAGGACTGCTTCATGCTCCAGCAATTCGACAACCCGGCCAATCCCGACGCGCACCGCAAGACCACCGCCGAGGAAATCTGGGAGGACACCGCCGGAAAGATCGACCTGCTCGTCGCCGGCGTGGGAACCGGGGGGTTCATCACCGGCGCGAGCTCCCTGCTGAAATCGCGGCGGCCTTCGCTCCGCGTCGTGGCCGTCGAGCCCGAGGCCTCGGCCGTGCTGTTCGGGCGCAAGCCCGGCTGGCACGACATCCAGGGCATCGGCGCGGGATTCATCCCGCCGGTGCTCGACCGCAAGGCCTACGACGAAGTCATGCCCGTGAGCAATGAGGCCGCCTGGGAGACCTGCCGCCGCCTCGCCCGCGAGGAAGGCATTCTGGCCGGCCCCTCCTCGGGAGCCAACGTCTATGCCCTGGGAGAGCTCGGCAAGCGCCCCGAATTCAAGGGCAAGGTGCTGGTGACGACGATCTGCGACAGCGGGGAGAGATACCTTAGCACTCCCTTATATAACCAGGAATAGTTGTTAGTACTTGGTTGTTGGTTGTTAGAGAACCCAGAAAAACAGGAACAGCCAATTTTGATTTTACCAACAACCAACAACTAACAACCAACAACTTTTATGCCCCTCTTCTCCCCCTCCGAAATGACCCGCTACGAGCGCCACTTCAGCCTGAACGAAGTGGGCTTCAAGGGGCAGCTCAAGCTGCGCGAGGCGAGGGTATTGGTGGTGGGCGCGGGCGGCCTGGGCTCCCCCGCGCTGCTCTATCTGGCCGCCGCGGGCGTGGGGCGGATCGGCGTGGCCGACGGCGACACGGTGGACCTCACCAACCTCCAGCGGCAGATCGTCCACTTCACCGAGGACATCGGCAAACGGAAGACCCATTCCGCCGCCGAGAAGATCCGCGCGATCAATCCGGAAATCGAGGTGGTCGAGCATCGCCAGTTCCTGGAAGCCTCCAACATCGCGGGCGTGGTCGCCGGCTACGACTTCATCGTGGAGGGCTGCGACAACTTCGCCACCAAGTTCCTCGTGAACGACGCCTGCGTGCTGCTGAAGAAGCCCTTCTCCCACGGGGGCATGCTCCGCTTTGAGGGCCAGACGTTCACCTACGTCCCCGGCCGCAGCCGGTGCTATCGCTGCCTCTTCCGCGAACCTCCCCCGCCCGGCAGCGTGCCCAACTGCGCCGACGCGGGCATCCTGGGCATGCTTCCGGGCGTCCTGGGTTCGATCCAGGCCACCGAGGCCGTCAAGTATATCCTGGGCCTGGGCGACCTGCTGACCGATCGCCTGCTGATCTTCGACGCGCTGGCGATGAGGTTCCGCGAGATCCGCGGCGGCCGCGACGCGGACTGCCCCGTGTGCGGGGACCACCCGACGATCACGGAACTGCGCGACGAAGCCGGCGGGCGCTGCGAGAGCTAGATGCTCCAGCCGGTACAGGTTCGGGCATGATGAATCTGGAAGAGCGTATCTCCGCGGAAGTACAAGGTCATGCCTTCCGCGCATCCTTGCGGAGCACTGAGACTGAGGTGCCACCCGGCCGCCATCGTGACGGGCTCCACCGGATTCCTTCCCGGTATCTCTCCCCCCACCCAGGTCCAGGGACCGAAGGCGCTGTCGACCAGGCAGGGGTCATAGTCCTTCTCGAAGTTTTTCTCGTCCAGGTCGATGTCGAGGCTGTCCCCCAAGGAGTCGCGCGCCACGCGCTTCACGAGCGAGAGCACGGAATCCCAGCCCATGCCCGTGACCAGGTCCGCGGGCCGGCCGATCCCCCACACGTTCGCATGCCGCAGCGTGTCATGCTCGAACCAGAGCGAAAGGCCCCGGTCCGTGGAGTCCGGTCCCAGGCTTCTCCGAACGACCCATTGATTCCATAAACCATAAGAGTCCCCGGCCGTCGCGATCCGGGTGCCGTCGGGATCGAAACCGCCGCAGCTTACCGTGCGATAGCCGTTTCGTTCCGGCCGCAGGCGGAAGACCTCATAGGCCTGGGGACCGGTGGAACCGATCGTGAAGCCCTGATAGCTTCCCTCGGCGACGCGCTTCTCGAAACCTTCGGGGCCGCAAGCCGCGAACCAGAGCGCCGCAGCCCCAATGAGAAACGCGCGCATTCGTCAGCGCGGTACGCGCAGCCCCGGCTCGAAGCGCCCCGGGACCCTATCCAGCCTGATCCCCAGCGGGTTGTAGAGGTCGCCCGATTGGCCGCGCGCATACCCTTTGCGGTAGGGCCCGCGCAGCGACGCGGGCGGGTTCGGGTCCACCAGGTCGTTCGCGTTGGTGTTGACCACCACCCGCAACGTGATCGTGTTCAGGGTCTTGGGTTGATACTGCGGCGGCGGCGGGCCCGGCAAGGTATGAGTATACCCCACGATCTTCAGCTTGGCGTAGACGGATCCGCTTTGGACGAACACCACCTGAGAAAAAGCCGAATCAGCGCTGTAGGTGTCGGTCATGCACTGGACGTCACCCGGGCGGGCGAAAATATAGCCCGGGGCCTTGCCCGGGGGGACCGGGGGACCGCCCGGGCCGCTCATGCGGGGAACCGAGTCCAGATTGATCATGGAACTCAGCATGGGGTAAGCGGCATAGGTCATCCAGTTCGTATCGATTGCCGGACGTCGCCGCGCGGATCCTCCGGCGCCCAGGTGAAACATAAGGCCCAACTCGTGGCTGTTGCTGCACACCGTCAATCCATTGTAGGCCACGTACGTCCGGACGACGAAAGCCGTCCCCACGCGGATGGAATCCGGCGAGATCGATGCCCCGTTATTCAAGGTGA
Organism: Fibrobacteria bacterium; assembly: GCA_021155885.1. Taxonomy (GTDB): domain Bacteria; phylum Fibrobacterota; class Fibrobacteria; order UBA11236; family UBA11236; genus UBA11236. Next base: position 23,579 of record JAJNBB010000009.1, read on the forward strand.
TCACCACGGACTGGGCCAGCTTCCCGCTTGTATAAGGAATCTGGAACTCGTCGGCATGGGAAAGGGTAGCCAGAACCGCAAGCCCCAGGGTCCCTATTGAAAAAGGCATGGTTTTCATGGAATAGCCCTCCTTCCTCCTTTAATGTAGGAGCGATGGCGCGCTTAGCGCTTCATTCGCAATCCCGGCTCGAAGCGCCCCTTCGCTTGCGCGCCTTCGCGGCTCAAGCGTATCCCCAGCGGGTTGTAGAGGTCGCGCTCCGCACGCGGGCCGGGTCCGAGCCGCGCCGGGCGCAAGGCCACGGGACCGCCGGACATGTCGGTGGAGTTGACGGTCACGACGTAATACAGGGTAATGCTTTCCAGAACTTGATAGCGCGGGTAGACCCCGTAGACCGTTTCTCGCGTGCCCTGAAAGGAAAGCTTGGCCCGATAGCCCACTCCGGATCCGAAGCTCAGGAAGACGACGCGATTCCATTTCGGGGCCATGAAATATTCCGCCCCCATGCACGTGGAGGTCGATCCGGACTGATACAGCGCAAACCCCTGCGCCACCCTCTCCGTTCCGGTGTTCGCTTCCCAGGTCTTGATGGAGTCGATCGACACCAGGCTGGAAGCCTCGGGAAAGACGTTCAGATGGTTCCAGTCGGTGGCCGTATCCGGCGTCTGCTTCGCGATGCCGAAAGGAGCCCGGATGTGTACCACGGTCGTGGGTTTCGCCCCGCATACGGCGGGCAGGGTTCCGCCGTTATAGAGACTCACGGCCAGTGACCCGATGTTCACGGTATCCGGACTGGGCGCACCGTTGGCGGAAATCACCGCGGACCCCGTCGTCCGGTTTCCGGTAAGAGGAATCTGCAGGACGGTCGCCGGCGCCTCCAGAACGAGGCCGGCAAGCGAAAGCGCTATGAGCTTTTTCATGGTTCCCTCCCATCCCCAATCTACGCCCAAAATCCCCGGCTGGGCATCCCTCCGCTAAAAACCGTTCTTCCCGGGAGAACGCCCGATTCAAAAATAAAGGCCCTCTCCTCGGGGGAGAAGGCCTTTCCCGAACCCGGCCGTCCCGCATGTGCATGCGCCTCGGACCGGATTACGACAACCGGCTAAAGGGAGGACTGCCGGGCCATCCAGCGCTGCAGGTTTTCGGAAGCGAGACCCGGCTTGCCCGTCAGAAGCTCGAGGGCCGCCGCCGCGTGCAGGTGCTGGCCGAAGTCCTCGTCGCGCGTAAGGGTCGAGAGTTGATGCAGGTGCGCGCGGGCGCGGCGCAGGTGTTCCATCCAGGCGTTGGCTTGATCGGTTTTATGAACAACCATGGGTTCCTCCTTGTGGATGCGTAAGCGTTGTATTGGGAAGCTAGGGTGATGAGATTAATGAGCCAGGAATTTGCGGTGCGGGGTATGCCCGGAGTGAAGCCGTCTCGAGCCGGCCGAAACTTCCGGATAGAAGAAGAACGAGCGCACCATGCGAACGAGAGGGTTGTCCGTGTTGTGGGCGAGCAAGGCATCCAGACCGGTTAAGGCGTCGATTCGCGTTTTCATGAGAGACCCCCTTTCGGCCCGGCTTGCGCGCCGGCCTTCTCTTCTATGTAGCGGGGAATCCGCCGCGGCGGACGAGGATTTTCAGGAAAAGTGTATCGCTGGCTAACCCGGAAATCACGGCGTCTTACGCCGTGTTACCCATCGTAACCGCGCGTCGTTTTTTACCGGAAAGCGAGGTCGAGGCCGGCGATCACGAGCAGCACATAGACCACGTACACGAAATACTTCTGCGGGATGGCGCGGTTCAGCAGCCAGCCCACGAAGATCCCCAGGGGCACCATCGGCGCGAGCCGGGCGGCGGTCTTGAGGATTTCGAGGTCGACCAATCCCGTGGCCACGAACACGGGCAGCTTGAGCAGGTTGGTGACCAGGAAGAACAGCGCGCTCGTCGCCACGAAGGTACGCTTGTCGAGCTTCTGGGCGATCAGGAACAGGGCCATGATGGGGCCCGCGGCATGCGCCACCGTCGAGCAGAAGCCCGCGAACATCCCGACGAGCGCACCCTGCCACCACGAAGGGTTGTACGTCTTCGCGGGATACCAGACGTCGCGAATGAGCAGGAGCCCGGTCAGGAAGAGCGCCAGGATGCCGAGCGAACGCCGCAGCAGCACGTCGGACACGACGTTGACGAAGAGCATGCCGAGCCCGATGCCGGGGACGCAACCGATCAGCGGCCACCGCACGCGGGAAAAGTCCCACTTCTTCCAGAACGCCCCGATGGCCAGGAAGTCGGCGAGCACGAGCAGGGGCATCACCAGGCCGATGGCCGTGCGGGCGGGAACCGCGTAGGCGATGAGCGGCGCCTGCAGGAGGGAAATGCCGGAGGCGAATCCGGCCTTGCCGAAGCCGACGATGAAAGCGCCGAGGTAGGGGAAAATTTCGGTGGGCATGGAGGCCAAAGGTAACCGGAACGGAGGCCTTTTTTAAACCCGCGCCACGATGCGGCGGCGGATCTCCTCGGCCGCGGAGGCCCCGGCGAGGAGGGCGATGAGGGCCAGGGAGAACTCCTCCGAGGTTCCGGCGCCGCGCGAGGTCACGATGCGGCCGTCGAGGGCCACCCGGTCCTCGACGTACCGGCCGGCGCCGGCCCGCAGCGTTTCGGCTTCGCCGGGAAAGGAGGTCAACCGCAGGCCGTCGGCGAGGCCGGCGTCGAGCAAGAGCAGGGGGGCGGCGCAAATCGCCGCGATCCATTTGCCCTCGGCGTGAAAGCGGCGCAGGAGCCCGGTCACCGCCTCGCGCCGCGCCGGGTCGGCGCGCAGCGCCGCGACGCCGGGACCGCCGGGCAGCACGAGCATGTCGAAGTCCCGCGCGGGATCCCGGAGTTCCGCCAGGGAGACGTCCGCGCGCACCACCAGGCCCCGCCCGCCTTCCACCAGCGGATCCTCTTCGAGGGAGGCCAGCACGACCTCCACGCCGGCGCGACGCAGCAAATCCGCGGGCGTGACCGCCTCGATTTCCTCGAAGCCGGGATGCAGAAGCATCAGGGCTCTTTTTTTAGGCACTTTTTCGAATTCCGGCATGGAGCTAAATTTACACCCTACATGACCTTTCTATCCCAAGACCGCATCGTGCGCGCCACCAGCGACGCCGCCAAGCTGCGCTTGGTGCTGGTGGACGCCACCCGCGCCGCGCAATCCATCTCCGCCAAGCACGAGGCGCGCGGCTACGCGGCCCAACTCCTGGGGGAATCGATCGCCTCCGCCCTGCTGCTGGCCTCGGACCTCAAGGGCCAGGGCACGGTGCAACTGCGTTTCTCCCTCTCGGGAGACATCAGCCGGGTCAACGCCGACGCCACGCCCTTCGGCCTCGTGCGCGCCATGATCCCGCGCGATGAAATCCTGGGCACGGGCAGCTTCGAGCCGATGCTGATGCCCCAGACCCTGCGGGTGATCAAGTTGGACCGCCACGGCAACCGCCTTTCCGAAGGCGTGGTCGAGATGGTCTCCGCGGACGTTTCCGAGAGCATGACGCACTACCTCCGGCAAAGCGAGCAGGGAACCTACGCGCTGCGCGTGATGGCCCGGTACGACGAGGCCGAATCGCGCCTGCGCTTCGCGGGGGGCGTGCTGGTCGAGGCTTTTCCCGGATTCGTCCCCGCCGACTGGAGCCGCGTCGAGAAGTTTTTGGCCTCCCTCGATCTTGGCGGCTATGTGCGCGCCGACGGGCAGGGCTTGCGGCTGGGCGCCTTGCAGGAGCGCTTCCAGGCGGAGTTCCCCCTGCAAGTGCACAAGGAATTCGAGATCGAGCCCTTCTGCCCCTGCAGCGAGGAAAGCGTCCTGCGCGCCCTCTCCAGCCTGGGCCGCGAAGGCCTCGAGTCGCTCTTTCTCGAAAACCGCGAGGCGGAAATGTTCTGCGAATTCTGCCGCAAGCGCTACACCGTCAGCGTTCCGCAAATCCTCGGGCTTTTGAACGAGGCCGAGGAGAAGGAAATCCTGGGCAAGGAGGCGGAACTGCCGGGAGAACCGGGCGAGGATGCCGGGGAGCCGGGGGAAGAGAAATAGCGGACAGCTGACAGCGGACAGCAGACAGCCAAGGCCTGATGGGCGCGCAGGTCGAGGCCGGGGGAATTCCCACGCGCTTCCCGGGGTCCGTCCTGGCCCGCGCCCGTTCAGGACGTCTCATTCAAAATCGCGGACCCTTCGGCTGTTCGCTGTCCGCTAACCGCTATTAGCTATCTTCCCCCTTCTCATGTCTTACCTGGTCATGGCCCGCAAATGGCGGCCCAAAAATTTCGAGGAAATGGTCGGTCAGGAGCATATCGCCCAGACCCTGCGCAATGCCATCGCCTCGGGCCGGGTCTCGCACGCCTATCTCTTCACCGGCACGCGCGGCGTGGGCAAGACGACCTCCGCCCGCATCCTGGCCAAAGCGCTGAACTGCAAGAACGGCCCCACGGCCACGCCCTGCGAGGTCTGCGAGAATTGCGTGGCGGTCAGCCAGGGCTCGTCGATGGACGTGCTCGAAATCGACGGCGCGTCGAACAACAGCGTGGACAACATCCGCGACCTGCGCGAGCAGGTGAAGTACGCCCCCATGCAGGGCGCCTACAAGGTCTACATCATCGACGAAGTGCACATGCTGTCGAAGGCGGCGTTCAACGCGCTGCTGAAGACGCTGGAAGAGCCGCCCGCCCACGTGGTGTTCATCTTCGCCACCACCGAGTCGGGCAAGGTGCCCCACACGATTTTATCGCGCGTGCAGCGCTTCGACTTCAAGCGCATCTCCGAGGCCGGCATCCGCGACCGCCTCGAGTACATCTGCGCGCAGGAAGGCATCACGCCCGAGCGCGAGGCGCTGGAGGCCATCGCGCGCAAGGCCGACGGCAGCATGCGCGACGCCCTGAGCCTGTTCGACCGGGTCTATGCCTTCGCGGGCAGCGCGCTCACCTTGGACCTCGCCCGCAAGGCCCTCGGGATCCCCGAGGAGCGCCTCTTCGACGACTTGCTGCGGCACGTTACGGCCCACGACGCGGGCCGCACCTTCCAGACCATCGACGAGGTATACGGGCAGGGCCTCGAAATCTCCGAGTTCCTGTCGGGCTTCGGCGAGTACCTGCGCGACCTGCTCTTCAGCCGGCAGCCGGGGGTCACCCCCGCCTTGCTCGGCCGCGGGGAATCCCGCTTCGCCGAATTGCGCGCCCTCGCGGGGGACCTGCGGGACGGGGACATTCTACGCTTCGCCAAGATCGTTTCCGACCTGCTGGCGGGCCTTAAAACCGCGGCGCATCCAAGGCTGTGGGTCGAGCTCGGGCTGGCCCGCATGGCCGCCCTCGACCGCGTGGTGACCCTTTCCCAGCTGATGGGACAGGAAGTGCCTTCCCCGGCAGGGAACCCGGCCCTTCAGGCGGCCCCTCCGGGCGGTTCCGCCCCCCCGCCCGCATTCGAACCCTCTTCCCCTGACGCGGAAGAGAAAAAAAAAAGCCCTGAATTAGTCGGGCATTTCGAATCGGAGATCCCGCCCGCCCCGGACCCGCACGAAGCGCCGCCGCCGGCGCATGGCTCGCCTCCCTGGGAAGAGGATCCCGCTCCCGACCCGGGTCCCGCGCCGCCCCATCCCTATAGCGACCCGTCCCTCGACCGGTTTCCGACGCACGCGGAGCCGAAGGAGGCGCTCGCCGAACCCGCGTCGTCTTCCCCGGCGGGCCTTTCGGTGGACGCGGCGACGACCGTCTGGCCGGAACTGGTGGAGGAGTACGCGCAGGACAAACCCTTTACCGCCGGCCCCCTGCGCCACAGCCGCCTGCGCCTGACGGAAAAGGTCGCGGGCGACCCGCCCCTGCTCGAAGTCGTGTTTTCCGGCCCGCACCAGCACGACCTTTTCCTGGCAGACCCCGAAAACCGCAAGACCTTGTCCGCTTTCTTGCGCGCGAAATTCACCCCCGGCGCGGCGTTCGGCCTCGGCTTCGACGTGGACGCCTCCGCCGAGGGGGCGGTCCTGCACGCGCCCGAAAGCCCGTCGGCGCTGCTGCAGCGCGAACCGATCCTGCAAACCTTGATGCAATTGTTCGAGGGAAGGATTTTGAACTAAAAGGTTGGTAGTTGGTGGTTGGTAGCAAAACAAGCGAAAAATTCTTGCTCTCCACCAACCACCAACCACCAACCAACAACTAACGTTAGAGTTATAGGAAGGACTCCCCGCCATGAACATGCAAAAGATGATGAAGGACCTGCAGAAGATGCAGGGCAAGATGGCCCAGGTTCAGGAGAGCCTGCAGTCCACCGTGTACGAGGCCGAGGCCGGCGGCGGGCTGGTGAAGGTGTCGATCAACGGGAAGTACGAGGTCCAGGCCGTGCGGCTGAAAAAGGAGGCCGTGGATCCCGACGACGTGGAGGCGCTGGAAGACTTGTTGCTGGCGGCCTTCAACGAGGCGCGGGCCAAGGTCGAGGCCGACTCCACGCAGAAAATGGGAGGGCTGACGAAGGGCCTGGGGATTCCGGGGATGTAGGAGGGACGGGAGACGGGGGGAGAAAACAGAATCAACCCCCGCCCTGTCACTCGTGCACGTCCTCCGTCCCCAGCCTTCGCAGCCCGTCCTGGCGGGACTTTTCCTTCATGGTCTCGATCAGCTTTTCGTTGAAGAGCTTCGCCGCGTCGACCCCGTTCATCTTCAGGAGCATGTTCATGGCGATCACTTCGGAAATCACCGTGATGTTCTTGCCCGGCGAAATGGGGATGATCACCTTGGGCACCGAGGTCCCGATCATTTCGGTATTGAGGGGGTCCAGGCCGGTGCGGTCATAGGTCTCCCCTTCCTTCCATTTCTGCAGCTCGACGACGACCTCGACCTTCTTGGTGTTGCGGATCGCGCGGATGCCGAAGAGCTTTCCCACGTCCACGATGCCGATGCCGCGGATCTCCATGTGGTGGCCGAGGATTTTATTGCCCTTGCCGATGATCGACCGGCCCTTGCGGGTCAGGTTCACGATGTCGTCGGCGACCAGGCGGTGGCCGCGCTCGACCAGGTCGAGCACGCATTCGCTTTTGCCCACGCCGCTTTCGCCGATGTAGAGCATGCCCACGCCGTAGACGTCCACCAAGGAGGCGTGCACCGAGCAATAGGGGGCGAACCAGTCCTCGAGGACGTCCTGCACCTCGGTCATGAAGTCGAGGGTCTCGCGCGCGGTGGAGAGCACGGGCACGTTCTGCTCGCGGCACATCTCGAGCAATTCCTCGTGGGGGCTGGCGTTGTGCGTGAGCACCCACAGCGGCGAGCGGAACTCGCGGATGCGGTCGAAGACCTCGCGGCGCTTTTCGGACCCGATGGACTCCAGGAAAAACCATTCGGTGGTACCGAGGATTTGCACGCGCTGGTAGCTGTAAACCTGGGTGAAGCCCGCCAGGGCGAGGCCGGGGCGGTGCAGGCTGGACTCGATGATTTCGGTGGACAGCGAGGTTTCGGGGGTGCGCAACGTCAAGGACAATTCCTCGCGGAACTGAACGAAAAAGTCCCTCACGGGGAGGGACCTTTTTCTGTGGATGTCCAAACGGCTGAAGTCGATGGAATCTGCCACGGCTTGCTTTTTTCCTTGGGGTTGCGGGAAGCGGCCTAGACGGCCGCCGCGGCGACCAGGGGGGCCGCCTTGTGGAGCTTGAGTTTCTCGTTTTCCTTCTTCAGGAGCCGCTCCGTCTTGTCGAGCATGGATTCGATGGCCTTGCCCATGCTGCCTTCCTCGGCGTGGGCGCAAATCGACTTGTCGGCGATGTTGAGGATGCTTTCGGCGCGGCCGACCCCGGCCTGGCCCGCGTCCAGGATGATGTGAACGCCCGTGATCGAGTCGTTGAATTTCGACAGCCTTTCCAGGTTCTCGACGAGATTCTGGTGAAGCTGCTGGGATGCGTGGTAGTGCCGGGCGGTAATCTGAATGTTCATCAAAACGCTCCTTCCCTTAGATAAAAACACAAACCAAACCAAATGGGGGCAGGACCGTTTTCGTCCCCTGCTCCCCTGGCCTTAATCTACTGGATTCTTCGTCCGAACAATCAACTAGAAATAAAATTGTCCGTCTGGCATTCAATATTTTTTGCGCAGGCGGGCGGGCAGGATTTCCAGCTGGTCGCGGTATTTGGCCACCGTGCGGCGGGCCACGTCCAGACCCGCCGTTTTGAGGATTTCAACGATTTTCTGATCGCTCAGGGGGTGCTTGGCGTCCTCCTCCTCGATCAGCTTCTTGATTTCGTCCTTGGCCGCGACCGAGGATACCTCGCTGCCGTCCGCCTGGGTGACGCCGGCGGAGAAGAAATACTTGAGTTCGAAAATCCCGTGCGGGGTCTGCACGTACTTCCCGTTTGTAACACGGCTGACCGTGGAGATGTGCATCCCGATCTTGTCGGCCACGTGCTGGAGGATCAGCGGGCGGAGGTGCGCCGGGCCGACCCGGAAGAAATCGGGCTGGCTTTCGATGATGGCCTGCATCACCTTGAGCATGGTCGATTTCCGCTGTTCGATCGCGCGGATCAGCCAGGTAGCCGAGTTGAGCTTGGCCCGCACGAACTTCTTTTCGTCGGCGCTGGCCTTGCTTCCCTTGCGCAGCAGGCCGGCGTAGGCGCGCGAAATGCGCAGCGAGGGAACGGTGCGGTCGTTGAGCATCAGGACGAGCTCGCCCTCGACTTCCTCGACGATCAGGTCGGGCGTGACCGGGCTGGCCACCGACGAGTTCAGGAGGCGGCCGGGATGCGGTTCCAGCGAACCGATCTCGCGGATGGCGCCCTGGATGACTTCCGGCGTCGACTCGTACTTGCGGGCCAGGGCGGCGATCTTGAGCCGCTCCAGCAGATCGAAGTCCTCCTCGACGATGCGGCGGGCCATCGGGGATATGTGGTCCGAATGCTGGATCTGCAGCAGCAGGCACTCGCGCAGGTTGCGCGCACCCACCCCGCGCGGGTCGAAGGATTGGAGGATGTGGAGGGCTTCGCGGACGCGCGCATCCGCTTCGGCGGGCTCGCGCCGCCCCTCGATGATTTCCTGGATCTGGGCGTGGAGAGGGTCGCGGTCGCTGGATGGGACCTTTTCCCCGGCATCGGGAGCTGCCGGCCCGTCGACCACCAGGTAACCCCGGTCATCCAGGCTGTAGATCAGGTATTCGACCAGCGAGGAAATCTCCGCGGTGGTCTCGCGGTCGTGCAGCTGCGACAGCAAGTGGTCCTGGAGGGACTTGTCGTAAACCGGGGTTTGCTCGAAAATCTCCTCGGGGCTTTCACGCTCCTCCCGGATCTTGTCGGAAGAGTCGAAGGAGTCCTCCAGATAGGCCTCCCAGTCGATCTCCTGGTCGCTTTCGCGATCGGCGACCTCCTCGGCCGGTTCGCTGGTCTTGATGTCCTGAATCCCGTCCTGGGCGGCTTCGCTGCCTCCGGATTCTTCCGCGGTTTCTTCCTCCGCCGGCGCCTCGGGCAGGTCGCCCGACTCGTCGAGATCCTCGGGTTCGTCGGCGGGTTCGAGAAGCGGGTTGGTTTCCAGCTCCTGCTTGACCGTCATTTCGAGTTCCAGCGAATTCATCTGGAGAAGCTGGAGCGATTGAATCATCTGGGGCGAGAGCTTCTGCTCCAGCCCCATGTTCATTCCAAATTCAAGCCCGAGATTCATGAGGTTCCGATGAGGTTGCCGGTTAGTTGAGCGAGAAGGATTTCCCGAGATAGATGCGGCGGGCTTCCTCGTCCTGAGCCAGGTGCTCGGCGGAGCCCTCGATCAGGACCTTGCCCTCGAACATGATGTAGGCGCGGTTGGTGGTCGCCAAGGTTTCGCGCACGCTATGATCGGTGATCAGGATGCCCATCCCGCGGTCCCTCAGGCTAAATATAACCGACTGGATGTCCTCGACCGCGATGGGGTCGATGCCGGCGAAGGGTTCGTCGAGCAGGAGAAAGTCGGGCTTGGTGGTGAGCGCGCGGGCGATCTCCAGGCGCCGCCGCTCGCCGCCCGACAGCGTGTACGCGCGGCTCTTGCGCAGACGCGCGATCTTGAACTCCTCCATGAGCCGGTCGGCCTCCTCGCGCCGCTCCCGGCGGCCCAGGCCCCCGCGGGCCTCGAGCACCGCGAGGAGATTCTCCTCCACGGTGAGCTTGCGAAACACGGAGGTTTCCTGCGGCAGGTAGCCGACGCCGAGGCGCGCGCGCTTGTACATCGGAAGCGAAGACACTTCCTGCTCGTCGATGAAGATGCGGCCCGAGTCGCTGCGGATCATCCCGGTGATCATGTAGAACGACGTCGTCTTGCCGGCGCCGTTGGGGCCGAGCAGGCCCACGACCTCGCCCTGCCGCACGTAGACAGACACCCCGTCGACCACCTTGCGGCCGCCGTAGGTTTTCATGAGGCTCTCGGCGCGTATCTGTTTCATTTTTTTCCCTTCCCGGCCCGGATCGAATCGGCCCTGGCCCTGCTCTCGAGGGTTTTGCCCTCGTAGGTGCCCTGCGAGGAACCCTTGATCAGCACGTCCTCCACCTTTCCCTTGAGAAAGCCGAAGGTGATCGTATCCCCGGCGGCGCGATTCTTCCCTTTCAGGACCTCGCCCTCGAAATGAAAATAAGTACTCCGCGCCGAACCCCACACTTCCGCCTCGCGCGGTTCGCGCTCGCGGAAGCGCAAAACCATGTAATCGCCGTTCAGCTGGTTCACGTATTGCGGCTTTTCCGTCTCCCAGTAGGTTCCCTCCGCGCGGGTGAAGACCTGCACGCTGTCGATCGCGCTCTCCTTGAAGGCCACGAACAGCGAGTCGCCGGTCACCTTCGATTGCCGGGCCTTGGTCGAATCGGTGGCCTTCTCCAGCGAAAGCGCCTGCGCCTCGCCGCGCACGCGCAGGGCGCGCAGCGAGTCGCCCTTGAGGGCGAAGCGCATCACCGCCCCCCGCACCTCGCTGTCGTCGATCTTCACTACCGGCTTGTCGAACAGGAAGAGCGAGTCCTGCTTCTGGTGGTATTCGGCGCGCCCGCAGGTGATGCGCAGGCCGCGCCGCGTGATCACCACGTCGCCTTCGGCGTCGGCCACGCCGCGCGTCTCGTTGTAGCGCAGCTGCCTGCCCGTGATGACCAAAGTATCGGGCGCCCTGACCTTGCCCGAATCATTGACCGTGGCGGGATAAAAGCGCTGGACCTTGGGGCTTTGCGTCATCGTCGCGGTGCGGCCGACGCGGTTGTAGACCAGCATCCCGGCGGTTCCGTTCACCTCGCCGGCGGAATCGCGCATGAAGACGCGGCCCTCGGCCACGGCATTGCTGCCGGCCTTGTCGTACGAACCCCGATCGGAGGTCAACAGCGCCCCCCGGTTGGTGATACGCATGCCCTCGTCGCTGCTCACGCGGTTCTCGTCCCGCCGCCAATAAGCCCGCGGGGTCTCGAAGCGCAGGTCCCCGTGGCGGAAGCGCACGTTCCCCGAAAGCACGTACTCGCCCGTGGAGCGCATCCCCTCCATGCGGTCGGCGTTCTCCATGATGAGGGGCAGGGACTGCGACGAGGGCTTGGCGCCGACCAGGAACAGCGAAAGCGCCGCGAGCGCGAAGCGCATCAGGGACTCCCGGACGCCGCGGGATCGTCGACCCGCTCCTCGGCCTGCTGGAAAACCCCTTTTACGTCCGAAAGGATCTGCCAATGATCGAGGTTGGCGTCGGAGGTGAATCCCCTGCCGGTGAGGATGTCCCCGTTTTCCGAGAGGACGCGCACGGCCGCGTCGGTTCGCACCTCGTTCAGGCGCTTGTCCCAGCGCAGCGAGTCGGTGCGCAACTCCATGCCCTTGGCCGAGCGGCCGAAGACCCGCCCGCGCGCCAGGAGGAAGGTGACCGCCTCGTCCACCGCCCCGGAATCGGCGGTCACGCGCATCAGAAAGGCGCCCACGCTGTCGTACATGGAAAGGTCGACCGGGGTCGCGTGCACCAGTTCTGCCCCGGGCCACCGCACCAGATGAGTGGTGACGAGGCGCCAGGCCTTGTGGGATCCGTCGTGCATGTCGAGCACGGTGGTGTCGTCGTACTCGGTAAGCGGCAGCCTGCGGGCGTCGTGCGGGTACTTCGTCTCGTCGCCCTTGCGGGAGCAGGCCGTGAAGGCGGCGAGGAGAAGCAGGAACGCTGGAAGACGGGGCATGGGGGAAAAATACGCATTCGGCGCAAGGACGGGAGACGGGGGACGGGAGTAAACAACAAAAGTAGCGGACTCCATTTCGTCGGCAGCTTTACTCCCGTCCCCCGTCTCCCGACTCCCGTCCTGTCTTTCCCTTTCTATATTCCCGTTCCTCTTGAAAAAACCCGCACGCGATCTCACGCAAGGCCCCGTTTTCGGCCACATCCTGCGCATGTCCCTGCCCGTGCTGATCGGCATGTCGGCGCAGCTTCTGCTCAACGTCATCGACGGAATCTACGTGGGCCGCCTGGGCCGCGCCGAAAGCGTCGCGGTCCTGAACTACGGCGTTCCCATTTTCTACCTGCTCTTCGCCTTCTTCAACGGCCTCAGCATCGGGACCTCGTCGGTGCTGGCGCGTTACATCGGCGCCCGGCGCGGCGCTGATGCCGAACGCACTCTCGGACAGATCGTGTGGATCTGCCTGGGCGTCTTCGCCCTCGCGATGCTGGTCTATCCCCTCGCCGTGCCGCGCTACCTCGCCTTCCTCAGGGCGAGCCCCGAAACCACCGCCCTCACGCACGACTTTCTGACCTATCTGTTCCTGGGGATGCCCCTGATGATCCTCACCCTGATGCTGGGCGGAGGCCTGCGCGCCGAGGGCAACATGCGGACCCTCGCGAGCGCCCAGATTCTCGCCGTGCTGGCGAATATTTTCATCGCCCCGTTCTTCATTTTCGGCGCCTTCAAGGCTTTCGGCCTGGAGCTTCACGGATTGGGTTGGGGGGTCAAGGGCGCGGGGCTCGCCACGACCTTCGCGAACACCTTGGCGGCCCTGTACATCCTGCGCGCCTACCTCGCCGGCAAGACCCAGCTGCGCTGGATCAAATGGCCGGCCTGGAGCAATCTCGAGGGAGTGCGCGGCATCTTCAAGGTGGGCGTGCCTTCCAGCCTTTCGCAGATCCTGATCGGCTTGAACTGGATCCTGATGACGCGCATCGCCGCCAATTTCGACGAAGCCTCGGTGGCGGCCATCGGGATCGGCGGACGCCTCGATCTGCTGGCGGTTTTCCCCGCCCTCGCGGTGATGACCGCCGTGCTGACCTTGGTGGGCCAAAACTTCGGCGCCGGCCGCGCCGACCGCGTGCGCGCGGCGGCCCGCGCCGGGCTGCTCACGGCGTTCGTCCTTCTGGCCTCGATCGGCCTGCTCGGGTTTCTCTTCCGCGAGGGGCTGATCGGGCTTTTCCACCAGGACGCCGAAACGCACGCCTTGGCGGTGCACTATTTCAGCTGGCAGTGCCTGGGCTTCGCGCTGGTGGGAATCAACATCGTCTGCAGCGGGGCGTTCCAGGGAATCGGGCGCGGCCTGCCCTTTTTGCTGCTGACGACCATGCGCCTGCTGATGATAGCCGCGCCGCTCGCCTGGTACCTCTCCCTGCGCATCGGCCCCCTGGGCATGCACTACGCGCCCGTGATCGCCAACTTCGTCACGGCCGTGATCGCCCTGGCGTGGATCTTCGCGGCCCTTAAAAAACTTCCGGATCACCCCCGCCCGCGCCCGGGCGAACACCTGCCCGAGGCCTGAGCGACCATGAACCCGGCCCCCGAAAAATTCACCTCGGAGCTGGCGCTGCAGCCGCGTTATTCCGAAACCGACGCCATGGGGATCGTGTACTACGCCAACTACCTGATCTACTTCGAGGTGGCCCGCACGACCGCCCTTGCCGAGCTCGGGCACCCCTACTGGGAAATGGAAAAGCAGGGATGGCTGATCCCCGTGCTGACCGCGCACTGCGATTACCATCGTCCCGCGCGCTACGGCGACAACCTGCGCCTGCGCACCCGCCGGTCTCGCCTGGGCCGGGCCCGCATTCGTTTCGACTATGAACTGCGGCGCGAGGGAGAGGAAGCCCCGCTCGTGACCGGCCATACCGAACATGCCTTCATGAGCCCGGCCGGCAAGCCCTTGCGGCCGCCGAAGGAGCTGCTGGAGCTGTTCGCGGCCGAAGCCGCGGCGCATTAATTTTTCGTCCAAACGAAACGAGGCCATATATGGATACCCTGGACACCCCCGTCGACCCTTTCACGCTGCCCGGCGTCGTCCCTCTTCTCAAGGACAAGCACATCGCCCTCGTCGCCCACGACCACAAGAAAAAAGACCTCGTGGAATGGGCCAAGTTCAACAAGATCCTGCTCAAGCACCATACCATCTACGCAACCGGCACGACGGGGACGTTGCTCGAAAAGGAACTCGGCATGCCGGTCGTCAAGTTTCAGAGCGGGCCTTTGGGCGGTGACCAGCAAATCGGGTCGAAAATCGTGGACGGGCAGATCAACTTCCTGATCTTTTTCTGGGACCCGCTCGAACCCGTTCCGCACGACCCCGACGTGAAGGCGCTGTTGCGGCTTGCCGTGGTCTGGAACATACCGATCGCGAACAACCGCGCCTCGGCCGACTTCCTGATCTCGTCCCCGCTGATGGATGAGATCTATCCGCGCCGGGTTCCGGATTACGAGGGATACCGGAATCGAACCATCGTTTAAGTTATTTCCGTACCCTTTGCCATAGCATTGGTATTTTTTGGGCGTAATTGTATTAATTTACGCCTAAAATTACCCATAAGGCATTAAAAAGGAAACTAAACGAATCTTATTTGTAGGGAATCAACAACCTTAAATGATACCTATGACTTAATTTGAGATTAAGTTGCATTCTTGTGTTTTTAAAAAAGGAGAGCTCGCTCATGAAAAAATGGACTGGATTACTGGCTTTGGCGTTGTGCGCCGGAATGGCCACCGCGCAGGATGATTATACCACGTGGACCTCGCAGCGCACCGTCAACCTGAAGACGACGGGCCTGACCCTGACGGGAACGACCCGGAATTTCCCGCTGCTGGTTCGCGTCAACGCGACGCACGCCGACGTGTTCACCTCTTCCAAGGGCAAGGGCGCGGACATCCGCTTCGTGCGCGGCACCCCGATGCGCCGCCTGCCCCACCAGGTCGAGCGCTGGGACAGCGCCGGCAAGCTGGCCGAGATCTGGGTTCTCGTCGACAGCCTTCCCGCCGGGGGCGTGACCGACATCAAGATGCTGTATAACAAGGCCGGCGCGGCCGACAGCTCGCAAAACCGCGGCGGCCGGGCGGTGTTCGATTCCACCAACGGGTTCGTCAGCGTGTGGCATCTCGGTGATTCGACCGGCGCCAATCCGCGTCCCAACCAGATCAAGAACGGCCCCACGGCCGTCCTGAAGAACTTCGGCATGCCGACGGTGGAAGACCCCACCCCGGTCCCGTACACGCCCAAGGATGGCATCATCGGCTTCGCCGACTCGCTGCGCGGCGGCGCCGGCGACGACCTCACCGGCACCAAGGACTTTATCGATCTGAACCGCCGCGGCTACCAGAACTTCTCCGATTTCAGTACCGGCTTCACGTTCTCCATGTGGGTTTACAGCAACGGCCCGCTGTTCGCGGAGCGCTTCGTCGAAATGCTTGACGACACCACCTCCTCGGCCTCGAGCGACACGCGCATCATCCTCTTCGGCAACCGCACCGATCCGGTGCCCAACGGCCTTTCGGTCCGCTGGGGCTCGGGCGGCGTCTACAACAGCCCGATGGAACTGTATACCGGAAACCAGTGGTTCCACATCACCTACGCGAAGCAGGGCGGCAACGCCCCCATGAACCTCTTTGTGAACGGCGTGCTGAGAGACTCGACGCCCGCCTTGCCCGATCTCGCGGTGGGCCTGCGCAATTACGTCTACATGGGCCGCTCCTCGGTAACCCCCAGCGATCCGTACTTCCAAGGCAAGTTCGACGAGGTCCAGGTCTCCAAGGTCGGCCGTTCCGCCGACTGGGCCAAGCTGACCTACGCGATCCAGAAGCCCGGCATCAGCGTGCTGGACACGAATACCCTGGTGAGCATCTCAGATGCGCCTTCCGTCGCCTCCAAGGGCCTGTTCTCGGCCCGCACCGCCGGATCGGGCATGCAGTTCTTCCTGCCCGCGGCGAAGGCCGGCCGCCTTTCGGTGGTCGATCTCTGGGGCCGCACGGTCTGGTCGCGCAATATCCCGGCCGGCGTCACCGCCGTCACCTGGAACGGCAAGGCCACCCGGGGTTCCGCGGCACGCGGCGTGTACGTCGCCCGCTTCGTGCCGGCGGGATCCACCGTCCCGATGGAGCGCCGGTTCACGTTGAACCCCTGATCCGTGCCTGATCGGGCCGCCCCGGCGGCCCTCCATGAAAAAGGGGAAGCGGAAAACCGCTTCCCCTTTTTCATGCCCTCATTTTTGCTTCAGGCCCAGAACCACCGGGCGAAACGTCTTTCGTTGCGAACGCCCCAGGTCAGGATCATCAGCCCCACCACGCCGACGCCGCAGACGACGCCTCCCCACCATAGAACCGAGAGCAGGGGCGTCACCTTGTGGCCGGAGACGTCCGGCTGGGTGACGAACAGCGCGACGCCCACGCTGAAAACCTTGAAGAAGCCCGCGCCGATGTCGCGGATGGTGCGGAACCGCAGGGCGCGGGGCAGAAAGTTCACATCGTGATGCCAGCGCGGTCCCGTGGAGTCCTTCGTCATTTCCCGCATGAAGTCGGACAACACCCCGATGATCAGGTCGTGGTGGATTCCCAGGAGGGCGCTGGCCAGGGCGAGGTACGGGATGGCCAGCGCGAATTCGACCCGGTCGGGGTTGGTGAGCGCGGCCGAAAGCAAGGTCCCCGAAAGCACCATGTAGTAGAGCATGACCAGTTCGCGGGACTGGATGCGCGACCCGATCTCGGGTCCGAGGGTGATGTAGCGGGCGTCCTGGCTGACCGACATGCGAAGCTCCTTGCGGGGGGATGGCCCAAAAATAAGTCGCGCCGGGAGGTTCCCGGCCCGGAGACCGCCACCCCGTTTTTCCTAACTTTCCCTGCCGTGCCTACCCCCACCGAACCCCATATCACCGAATTCCCGTTGTTTCGCCGCGGCAAGGTCCGCGACGTGTACGACCTCGGAGAAAACCTGCTCATCGTCGCCTCGGACCGCATTTCGGCGTTCGACGTGGTGCTGCCGACGGCCATTCCCGACAAGGGACGCATCCTGACCCAGTTGTCGCTTTTCTGGTTCGAGTTCCTCAAGGAGCCGAACCACCTGGTGACCGCGGACGTCCAGTACTTTCCCTCGGCGCTCAAGCCCTACCGGGACTACCTGCGCGGACGCTCGATGCTGGTGAAAAAGGCCGAACGGTACGACGTGGAATGCGTGGTGCGCGGTTACCTGGCCGGATCGGGCTGGAAGGATTACCAGCGCACCGGCATGGTGTGCGGCATTCCCCTGCCCCTGGACCTGAACCAAAGCGCGAAGCTCCCCCAGCCCCTGTTCACGCCCGCGGCGAAGAACGACATCGGGCACGACGAGAACATCTCCTTCGAGGAAATGATCGAGATCACCGGGGAGGAGGTCGCCGAGGAGCTGCGGGAGCGCAGCATCAAGATCTACCAGCGCGCGCGCGACTACGCGAAGCAGTGCGGGGTGATCCTGGCCGACACCAAGTTCGAGTTCGGGACGAAGGACGGCGAGATCATCCTGATCGACGAAGTCCTGACGCCCGATTCCTCGCGCTTCTGGCCCGCCGCCGGCTACCAGGAAGGCCGCGACCAGAAGAGCTTCGACAAGCAGTACCTGCGCGACTGGCTCGAGACGCTCGCCTGGAACAAGGAAGCGCCGGGGCCCGAGCTGCCGGCCGACGTGGTGGAAAATACCCGCAACAAATACCTCGAAGCCTACAAGCTTCTGACCGGAAAGGAATTTCGTGCCGACTAGCGCCCCCAAGACCGCATTGATCAGCGTTTCGGAAAAGCGGGGGCTGCTGCCCTTCGCGCAGGGGCTGCACAAGCTCGGCTGGCGCATCCTCAGCACGGGCGGCACGCTCAAGCACCTGAACGACGGCGGCGTGCCGGCCGTCCAGGTCTCGGAGCACACCGGTTCGCCCGAGATCCTCGACGGGCGCGTGAAGACCCTTCACCCCCGCATCCACGGCGGCATCCTGGCGCGCCGCGCCGACGCCGACCACGTGAGGCAGCTCGGCGAACACAAGATCGACCCCATCGACGCGGTCGTGGTGAACCTCTACCCGTTCCGCGAGACCGTGGCGAAGGAAGGCGTGCTGCTGGACGACGCCATCGAGAACATCGACATCGGGGGGCCGAGCATGCTGCGCTCCTCGGCGAAGAACCACGCCGACGTGACGGTGATCTGCGACCCCGACGACTATGCCCCCGTGCTGGCCGAACTGGAATCGAAGGGCGAGACCTCCCTCGAGACCCGCCGCCGCCTCGCCGTCACGGCCTTCCGCCACACCGCCGACTACGATTCCGCCATCGACGCGTACCTTTCGAAGGCCCTGCTCGGCGAATCGGTGCTGCGCCTGGGATTCCAGCCGGGCTCGGTGCTGCGCTACGGCGAGAACGACCACCAGAAGGCCTCCTTCTATCCCGAGTTTCCGGGCGCCTCGGGCGGGGAAAAAAACCTCGGCTCCGCCCGGCAGCTTCACGGCAAGGAACTGAGCTATAACAACCTGGTCGACGCCGACGCGGCCCTCGAGGCCGTGCGCGACCTGGAAGGCGACATCGCCGTCTCCATCATCAAGCACATGAACCCTTGCGGCTACGCGACGGGCGCCACCCTCGCCGAGGCCTTCGAGGCCGCCTGGCAGGGCGACCCCGTGTCGGCCTTCGGGTCGGTGATCGCCGTGACCCGCAAGGTCGACCTGGCCACCGCCGAGTTGCTCAAGGGCCGCTTCGTCGAGCTGCTGATCGCTCCCGGGTTCGACGCGGACGCGCTCGACTCGCTGAAAAAGAAGAGCAAGGACCTGCGCCTTCTTGACCTGGGCGAAATGACCCCGCCGCGGCCCCGGAAGGTGTACAAGCACATCCTCGGCGGCATGCTCGAACAGGACCGCGACGTCCAGCTCTCGCGCAAATGGGAATCCCCCACCGCCGCGAAGCTGCCGGAGGCCTTGGGGCCCCTCGCCGAGTTCACCTGGAAGGCCTGCAAGCACATCAAGTCCAACGCCATCGCGATCGGCTACGAGTACGCGCCGGGCCGGTACACCTTGGTCGGCATGGGCCCGGGCCAGCCGAACCGCATCGACTCGAACCTGCTGCTCGCGCAGCCCCGCGCGCGGGAGAACCTGGGCCGCATGGCGCAGGCGAAAGGCCTGGAGGGGGCCGCGGCCGAAACCTTCGTGAAGGAGGCCCTGGGGCGCTGCGTGATGGCGTCGGACGCCTTCTTCCCCTTCGACGACAACGTCAAGGCGGCCCACCAGGGGGGCCTCCGGTACATCGTGCAGCCGGGGGGCTCGCTCCGCGACGCCGAAGTGATCGCCACGGCCGACCAACTGGGCATCGCCTTGGTCTTTACCGGCAATCGCCACTTCCGGCACTAAACCGCGATGGAAACGGGTCTTCAGCACAACCCCCTGTGGCCCAGCGCCCTGGGAGCCGTGCAGGCGCACTTCAGGCGCTGGAAGGAGCAGGGAGACGGCTCCAGGCGCCGCTGGACGGCGCTGGCGGGCGATCTGACGGCCCTGGGGCTCGACAACGCCACGCGGGACATCCTGCTGGGCTGGGCCGATTCCCGGGCTTCCCAGGCCCTCTCCGAGCCTCTGCGGCTGCGCCTGCTGCACCCCATGGAGCGGGAACTGCTCACCACCGAGGCCTACGGCTATCTGCTCGACCTGTACCGCCTGGGCCTGCTCGGCATTCTCGGCCTCGAGCAGGTGCTCGAGGCGACCGCGACCCTGACGCGCCTGCCGGCGATGCGGGAACAAGTCGAGATCCTGGCGCAACGCGTGGTTTCCGAAAGCGTCTCGGCGCAGGGATTCGGAACGGCGCATTAACCGAAGTTAAGGAACGTCGCAGTTTAGTTGAAATAAAGCGGCGTCCCGTAAAAAACCCAGGTACATTCGAATCGCGGACATCAACCTGAAAGGATCTCGAATGCGCCTGTTCCTCACCCTGTTATCCACCACCCTCACGGCAATCGGAATGACCCTGCAAGGCTGCACGGGCGGCGACGATAGCACCACCCGCTACTGCGGCGTCAGTGAGGCCGTCGAAACGGAAAAGGTGTTGACCCCGGCCAACCCCTCATTGGAACTCTCGACGGCCCCGGGAGACTCCGCGTTTACGGACGGAGTCTGCGGGGTCCAATTCCAATTGAGTTTCGGATTCGCGGACGATAGCCTGCAGGCCCTCGCCTTCTCCGACGGACCGTTCGCCATACCCCTTGCGGGACTCGTGGGGAATTCGCCAAACCTGTTTTTCATGAACGACAGCGTGCGCCAATTCAGCAAATGGAGCGACTTCCGCCCTCCGGTCCACGCATTCGACACCACGCTCCATTTTCTCAGCACTTGGACGCACCCTGAAGGCCCAGCGCGTCGGGGAACCTATACGATTCGGGCCTCCCTCTCCCCGACCATCACGAACCCGGACAGCAGTGTTTACGTGCGAGCCCGCATACGCTACTACAAAGGCACCCCCTACAACGGGTACAACGAGACCTACTACTAAATGCGCATTAAAGTAATCGGAGGCGGCCTTTCCGGCTGCGAAGCCGCCCTGCAGCTGGCCGACGCCGGCCACGAGGTCGACCTCCACGAGATGCGCCCGCGCGTCCAGACCCCCGCCCACAAAACCGGCGACCTCGCCGAGCTCGTGTGCTCCAACTCGTTCAAAGGGCTCGCGCGCACGGGCGCGCACGGACTGCTCAAGGAAGAACTCGGCCGCCTGGGATCGAAGCTCCTTCCCCTCGCCTACGCCGCGCGCGTCCCCGCGGGCGAGAGCCTCGCCATCGACCGCGAAGCCTTCTCCGCCAAGGTCCGGGAGGCCGTCGAGTCCCGCTCCGCCATACGCCTTGTCCGTGAGGAAGTCCGCGCGCTCGACCCCGACGCCTGGACGATCCTGGCCACCGGCCCTCTCACTTCGGAATCGCTCGCGCAGGATTTGTTCTCCCGCGTTTCCGAGTCCGGCGGAAAGCGCCTGTTCTTCTTCGATTCCATCGCGCCGGTGGTCACCGCCGAAAGCCTGGACCACGAAATCCTCTACGCCCGCAACCGCTGGGACAAGGGCGACGCGCCCGACTTTCTCAACGTGCCGCTGAACGAGGAGGAATACCACGCCTTCGTCGACGCCCTCGTGGCGGCCGACACCGTGGAGGCGAAGCCCTTCGAAAAGGGGCAATTATTCGAGGGATGCCTGCCGATCGAAGAGATGGCCCGCCGGGGACGGGAGACCTTGCGCTTCGGTCCGATGCGCCCGATCGGACTGCCCGACCCTCGCACGGGCGCGGACCCGTTCGCCGTCATCCAGTTGCGCGCCGAGAACGCGCAAAAAACCCTATACAACCTGGTGGGATTCCAAACGCGCCTCAAGTGGGGCACGCAGAAGGAAATCCTGACGCGCATCCCGGGATTGCGCGCCGCGGAATTCGCGCGCTTCGGCGCGATGCACCGCAACACCTTCCTCGACGCCCCCAAGGTCCTCGAGCATACCTTGCGCCTGAAGGGCACGAAGATATTCTGCGCGGGCCAGATCACCGGCGCCGAGGGTTATACCGAGGCCCTTTCCACCGGGCTCTACGCGGCCTCGATGCTGCACGCCGCGCTCCGGGACGAAACCGCCGCGCGAAACTTCCGCTGGCCCGAGGGCACCTGCATCCGCGCGCTCACGGAACACCTCACCTACCCCAACGCCGACTTCCAGCCCATGAATTTCAACTTCGGGCTCCTGCCCGTGCGCGACGGCTGGCGCAAAAGCCAACGCAAGGAAATGCAAATCAAAACGTGCGTCGAGGCGTGGGAAGGTTTTGATCCCATGGGATAACGCAGAATGGCCGCAAAAGAACGCAAAAAAGAAAGGTCGCCTATAGGCGACCTTTTTCGTTTTCTATGTGATCCTTTGCGGCAACCGCGTTCGCTACCTTCCCGCTCTTCGCTTCTGCCAGTAGACCAGGCGGCCGACGATGTAGATGCCGAGGCCGACCAGCAGAAGGTGGCGGCCGACGTTGCCCGGCGGAAGCGTTCCGCGGCTTTGAAGCACCAGCGATACCGCCGCCAAGGCCAGGACCGCGAAACCCGCGATCATCAGGACGAGGCCGAGTTTTCCCGGTTTTGCGGGGTGCGGGGAATCGAGCGTCATCCGACTTCTCCTTTTTCGCGCAGGCGGCGGCCCTTTGCCCGCACGATGCGGCCCGTGATGTACACCGCGAGGCCGATGCCCGTCAGGTAATTGCCGATGCGCTTGTAATTGATCTCGGAGGAATCCAGGGCATAAAGCGCGATGCCCGCCATCAGCAGGATCACGAACCCGGCCAGCATCAGGTTCCAGCCGTTCTTTTCCTGGGGATGCTTGGGGATCGGGGGCATACGGGGAAAAAGGTATAAATGGAGAGAAAGTTGTTGGTTGTTAGTTGTGGGTTGTTGAAAGGCGAAAAACGGGACGCATTGTTTTCTCTAACAACAAACAACCAAGAACCAACAACTCTTATGCTGCTTTCCGGTTCAGATGATAGATCAGCCCGGAAATGTCCGCGGGGGTGACGCCCGCGATGCGCTGCGCGTGCCCCACGGTAAGCGGACGCACCGCGCGCAGCTTTTGCCGGGCCTCGAGCGAAAGTCCCTTGGCCTCTTCGTAATCGAAGGCCTCGGGGATGCGCAGATCGATCAGGCGCAGGCTGCGGTCGATTTCGCGCTGCTGGCGGTCCTGGAACGCCTGGTAACGCTCGGAGGCCTCGAAGGCGGTGAGTTCGGCGCGCGTCCAGCCGGCGGTGGAAATGCCGAGATGGGCCAGCAGGCCGGGAAGCGGGACCTCGGGGCGGCGCATCAGCGGCAGGGCGTAGACGGATTCGGAGACCGGGCTGCCGCCCTGCGCCGCCAGGAAGGGGTTCAGCGACCCGGCGGTCACCTTGGTTTCGGCCAGGCGCCCGCGCAACGCGTCCAAACGCGCGCGGCGCTTCTCGTACTTTCGCAGAACGGACGCTTCCACCAAGCCGAGCGCATGCCCCTTCTCGAGCAGGCGATCCTCGGCGTTGTCCTGGCGCAGGTGCAACCGGTATTCCGCGCGCGAGGTGAACATGCGGTAGGGCTCGTCGATGTGCAGGCTGACGAGGTCGTCGGCAAGCACCCCGATGTAGGATTCGGCGCGGGCGAGCAAAAAAGGCTCGCGCCCGCGTATTTTCAGGGCGGCGTTGATGCCGGCCACCAGGCCTTGCGCGGCGGCCTCCTCGTAGCCCGAGGTGCCGTTCACCTGGCCCGCGAAATAGACGCCCGGCAGGTCGCGGCATTCGAAGGTCGGGTGAAGCTGCGTCGCGTCCACGGAGTCGTATTCCACCGCGTAGCCGTGGCGCAAGATACGGCAACGGCGCAGGCCGGGCAGCGTGCGCAGGGCCTCCTCCTGCACTTCGCGCGGGAGGCTGGAGGAGAACCCGTTGACGTAGATGCGCCCGCTGTCGAGCCCCTCGGGCTCCAGAAAAAGCTGGTGCGAATCGCGGTCGGCGAAGCGCGAGACCTTGTCCTCGATCGACGGGCAATAGCGCGGGCCGAGGCCCTGGATGACCCCGGTGAACAGCGGGCTGCGGTCGAAGCCCGCGCGCAGGATGTCGTGGGTTTCCTTCGAGGTCCGCGTGATCCAGCACACGGCGCGGTTCTTGAGCGGCCCCTCGGTGCGGAATGAAAAGGGATAGGGCTCTGCGTCGCCGTGCTGGACCTCGACCTCTCCGTAGTCGAGCGAGTCGGCGGCAAGACGGGCGGGCGTGCCGGTCTTCAGCCGGCGCGTCTTGAGCCCCTGGTCCTTCAGGGCCGCCGCCAGTTCCACCGCCGCGGGCTCGCCGATGCGGCCCCCCTCGGCGCGATCCATCCCGGTGTGCATCACCGCCCCGAGGAAGGTGCCCGAAGTGATCACCACGGCTCGGGTCCGCACCGCGAAGCCGACCCCCAGGTGGAGCCGCAGCTCCCCGTCTGGAAGCCGGTCGAAGGTGAGGAGTTCCCCCGCGATCAGGCTCAGGTTCGGGGTAACCGAAAGTATCCCTTGCATCCGCGCGGCATAATCGTCCATGTCCATCTGGGCGCGCGGCCCCCACACGGCGGGGCCTTTCGACAGGTTCAGCATGCGGAACTGGATGCCGGCCTGGTCGGCCACGAGGCCCATCAGGCCGCCCAGGGCGTCGATATCGCGGACCAGCTGGCCCTTGGCCACCCCGCCGATGGCAGGGTTGCAGGACATGCGCCCGATGGCCTTAAGATCCATCGTGACCAGGGCCGTCGCGCAGCCCAGGCGCGCCGAGGCGTGCGCGGCCTCGATCCCGGCGTGCCCGCCGCCGATCACGACAACATCGAAGGAATTCATGGGA
>JAJNBB010000010.1 GCA_021155885.1 Fibrobacteria bacterium
GCGAGGTGGGCAGCTCCCCGCGGTTGCGCGGGACCTCGCCGGCGCGCTTTCACGCGCGCATGGCGGCGCGGCTGCGCGATGCCCCCCTGGGGATGCTCGCGACCTCGACGCACGACGCGAAGCGCGGCGAGGACGCGCGGGCGCGCCTCAACGCACTTGCCGCGCGCCCCACCGAGTGGCGGAACCTGCTGACCGGCCTCACACGGCACCTCGAGGGCCCGCGCCGCCGGGCCGGCCTCGCCGCGGCCGACGAATACTTCCTCTACCAAAGCCTGCTGGGCGCGTGGCCCCTGGCCGCCGGGGGCGCGCCCGCGCCGGTGGACGAAGCCTTCCACGCCCGCGTCGAGGCGGGCTGGATCAAGGCGGTGCGCGAGGCCAAGCAACGCACCGACTGGGTGAAGCCCAACGAAGAATACGAGGCGGGGTTGAAGGACTTCCTCGAGGAAATCCTGCGCGGGCCCGCCTTTCCCGCCTTCTCGACCCGGTTCTTTCCGCTGTTGTCGGCCTGCGCGCGCGACGGCATGCGCTATGCGCTCGCGCAGGTCGCGGCCAAGTGCGCCGCGCCGGGCCTCCCCGACGTGTACCAGGGCGCGGAGTTCTGGGATCTTTCCTTGGTGGACCCGGACAACCGCCGGCCCGTGGACTTCGAAGCGCGCGCGGCCGCGCTCGAGGCGATGGAAGCCTACATCGATCCGGACCGCGAACCCGACGACCGCGCGGCGTGGGCGGCGCGCCGGCTGGAAGCGTGGCATGACGGCAGGATCAAGCAATACGTGTTGGCGCGCTGCCTGCGCTGGCGGGAGAAGCACGCCGCGCTGTTCCTGCAGGGGAATTACGAGCCGCTGGAAACCACCGGCGCGGCGCGCGCGGAGACGCTGGCCTTCCGCCGCACGCTGGGGCACGGCGAACTGGTGGTGATCCTTCCCTTGCGCGCCACCCCGCCCGGCATCGGCATGGCCCTGCTGCCCCATCCGGACCGGGGCCGTCCCTTCTTGCATTTGTTCACGGGACGGCGGTTCGCCGTGCGCGCGCGCGGGCAACGCTCCGGCCTCGACCTCGCGCCGCTGTGGAAGGAATTCCCCGCGGCCTGGTTGTGGCGCGAGGCCTAGCGGGCCCCGGTGGCGGGTTTAAAAGTCCACAGCGCCCGATGTACGGACGTGGATCACGACCGTTTTCACCGCTCCCAGGACCACTTGCAAGCGCACGGCATCCTGCGCGTTCGAATCCAGGGCGGTGCCGCGCTCCGAGGGCTGCCAGTCCAGGGCCAGCGCTTCCGTTTCGGAAGTCTGCGCCGTGTTCAAAGTATGGCTTCCCTGGAACAAAAGCCTCTCGGGCGTGACGCCCAGCGTATCGCCCTCGAGGTAGCCATAAGCCTTCAGGGTGTAGGTGCGGGCGCCGGCCGTGGCGTATTCGTGCACCAAGGCGATGCCCGGGGATTGCCCGAAGGTTCCCGGCTTGAAAAACCGCAGGCCCGCCGACTTGGACAAGCGCGTGGTATCCGCGGCGAGGAATCCCGCGCCGACGCCGGCCTGCGCGCTCGTGTCGCGCAGCACGGTTTTGCCATCCTGCAAGCGCAGGCGGGTAAAGAAGAATTTCCGGTTTTCCGGACCCTTCCCCCCGGCGAAGCGCGCTTCGGCGGGAAGAAAGAGTTGCGCGGCGTACAGGGCGAAGCGCGGTTGAAGGCTCAAGGCCACGCGTCGGTCCTCGAAGGCCTTCAGGCCCGAGACCGTCATCGAGTCGGCCTGTCGCACCGAATCCTGCGTATCATAGAGGCGGACGCGAGCCTTCCAGGTGCGGCCTGGCGCCAGCGTGTAACGCACCGAGAAGGCCTGCGCTTTCGACGGGGAGGTGAAGAGAAAAACCGGGTCGGGCGACAGCCGGCTTCCGTCGGGCGTGATGCTGTCGATCAAGGTGTCTCCCTTGTTCGAGGTCCACTCCACGAGCGCGCAGCGCAGGCGGGTTTCCGACGACTTGGAGAACGTGGTCATCGCCTCGAAGCGCATGTCCAGCGTCACCTTCGCGGGCTCCGTATCTTCGGGAACTCCGTAATCCATCAGGCACCCGGTGAAGAGAATCGCGCTCACCGTTCCGAGGATTTTGGGAAGCAGAAATTTGCAGATCATCCAGTCCCCCCTGGTAAAAGCCCTTCAACCCCTTCTTGCTAATGCGAGAGGCGTGCCCAAATTTCATCGGGGGAATTTTGCGGAAATCGCGTGTCCACGGCGACTTAACGGCCAAAACGGCCTGAGGGCCGGGCGAAGGTGGCCGATGGGGCCTTGACAACGCCCGCCATTAATCGTATATCTACGATATAGGAATAAAAAGCCTATACGGCCCTAAAAGCCGTCACCTTACCTCAACCAGGAGATCTCATGAAACCGATTCAATCCCTCTGGAACCGTCTCACGGCCTGCAACTGCGGATCCGGCTGCGGCTGCGGCGGCGGCTGCTGCTAAAGCCGAAGGGGCCCCGGCGCAAGCCGGGGCCTTTTTTATCGAATGTGAACTGTCCTCATTCCCGCGGACTTTTCGCGTCTCGCGAGATCGGTGCAGCATTGAGCCGCAGCTTTTCCGCCCGAAGCGAGGCGAGGACCGGATTGCCGTATTCTGCAAATTTGCGTTGGCAGCCCGCGAAGCGGGCGGTCCCTTAAGGGCATCGGACCGCAGCCGAGCGAGGGTGGAAAAGGTGCGGCTCGTCGTAGCAAGCATTAGGGGGGTATCTCCAGGTCTCTCTCAATGCAGAAGGATTATCGTATATTTGCGATATATAAAGGAATCCCCATGGCCTTCCCCAAAAGCACCGCCTTCTCCGAAGAGGACCAGCGCCTCGCCGTGATCGCCGACGCCCTCGCGCACCCGGCGCGCATTGCGATCCTGCGCATCCTCGCCAAGCGGGGAACCTGCATCTGCGGCGAGATCGTCGAGGAATTGCCCCTGGCTCAAAGCACGGTGTCGCAACATCTCAAGGCCCTCAAGGAGGCCGGCCTGATCCAGGGTGAAATCGACGGCCCCCGCACCTGTTACTGCCTCGACCCGCGGTCCTTCCACGCGGCCCTCGCCGACCTCAACAAGCTTACCGCCGGCATGAAAAAAGACGCCGACGCGTGCTGCGCCTGACGTGAAGTCCGCGCAACCGAACCTCGCGCGCGCGCTGGCGGCCGAGTTCCTGGGAACCGCCGGGCTCCTCGCGGGCGTGGTGGGATCGGGGATCATGGCGGAACGCCTGGCGGGGGGTAACATGGCCGTTGCCCTGCTGGCGAACGCCCTCGCCACGGGATTCCTGCTGCCCGTGCTGATCCTGGGGTTCGCCTCTTTTTCGGGCGCGCACTTCAACCCCGCGGTGTCGGTCGCCGAAATGCTTTCGGGCCGCCTGCGCGGCAGGCGCGCGGCCGCCTACGGCGCCGTTCAGTTCGCGGGCGCCGTTTGCGGCGTGTGGCTGGCGCACGCGATGTTCGCGGAAGCCCTGCTGCAAACTTCCGCGCGCGCCCGCGCCGGCGCGGGACAGTGGCTGAGCGAGGCCGGGGCCACCTTCGGGCTGGTGCTGATCGTCCTCCTGCGCCGGCGGTACCCGACGGAGGCGCTCCCCTGGATGATCGGCGCCTATATCGCCGCCGCCTACTTTTTCACCGCCTCGACCAGTTTCGCCAACCCCGCCGTGACGGCGGCCCGCTCCCTCACGAACACCTTCTCCGGCATCCGTCCCGCGGATGTCCTCGCCTTCATGGCCGCGCAAATAACGGGAATGCTGGCGGCCTGGCTCGCCGCCCGCTGGTTCGAACGAACGGAAACCGCATGACTCCCAAGAAACTGCTCTTCGTCTGCATCGAGAACTCCAACCGCAGCCAGATGTCGCAGGCCTTCGCGCGCATCCTGGGCGGCGACGCCGTCGAGGCCTACAGCGCGGGCTCGCGCCCCTCGGGCATCGTGAACCCCAAGGCCATCGCCTCCATGAAGGAATTGGGCTACGATCTGTCCGTCCACGACTCGAAGTCGCTCGACGACATCCCCGACGTGGAATACGATGCGGTCGTGACCATGGGCTGCGGGGACGCCTGCCCGTTCGTCAAGGCCAAGCGCCGCGAGGACTGGCAGATCCCCGACCCGAAGCCCCTGGAGCCGGAGGAGTTCCGCAAGGTGCGCGACCTCATCCGCGACAAGGTCGGCGCGTTGATCGCCTCGTTTTAGACCGTGGGCCGTTGGCTGCACGGACGGGCCTGCACGATGCAGAGCTGTCCCGTGGGCCCGTCCTTCGCCCATTCCACATCCATCGGTTGCCCGTAATGGTCCGCGATGCACCGGTAAAACTCCGCGAGCCGCAACACGTCCTCATCGGGCAGGCTGAAAGCTTCCCGTTTTTCCGGGGAT
Source organism: Fibrobacteria bacterium (assembly GCA_021155885.1). Lineage (GTDB taxonomy): Bacteria > Fibrobacterota > Fibrobacteria > UBA11236 > UBA11236 > UBA11236. The sequence continues at coordinate 4,365 of JAJNBB010000010.1, forward strand.
GTCTCCACGCGCCGGAGGGTGGGTGCTGCATCGCCGTGGGGCTCGTAAACCAAGGTGGTCTCCTTCGACCCCAGCCGGCGCCCCACGATCATCAGGCCCTTGTCCCGGCCCGGGACCTTGGAGACCCGGAACTCATCGGGCGTCACGGCGATGCGCGTGCCTCCGGTCCCCAGCCCCCAGGTGGAGTCAATCACGATCACCCCGCTGTTTCCCCAGCCGGTCTCGGGCGTGAACGCGATGCCCGAGGCGCCGCGGTCGCTGCGCACCATGCGCTGCACGCCCACGGACATCGCCACGCCCAAGTGGCCGAAGCCCTTCTCGGTCCGGTACCGAATGGCCTGGTCGTTGTAGAGCGAAGCGTAACAGCCCCGGCAGGCCTCCAGCAAATTCTCCAGGCCCGAGACGTGCAGAAAGTTGTCCATCTGGCGGGCGAAGGTCGCCCCGATCAGGCCTTCGCCGATGGCGCTGCTGCGCACGGCGAAGGTGGTGCCCGGCGGACAGCGCTCCACCAGCCGGTCATGCGCTTCGGCGATTTTCTGGCGGATCTCTTTGGGCCACTCTCCTTCGGCGATCAACGCGCGCACCCCGGCTCCCACCTCGCCCAGGTTCGAAAACCCCCGGTCGTCGAGGGAACGCAGGAGGACGCACAACTTCGCGTCCAGGCCGTTATGTCTCAGGAAGCGCCCGTAGGCCGGAGCCGTCAGCGCGAACCCGTCGGGAATGGGAATCCCCTCCGATCCCAGATGCGCCGCGATCTCGCCGAGCGAAGCATTCTTGCCGCCCACCGCCCATAGCATCTTCATGCGGATATGGGTGAAGTCAAGCGTGCACGGCACGTAAGTTCCTCTCACTCGGAACTCGCGTCCGCTTTTTCCACGAGATCAGTGTATCGACCTTCGGCATGGAATCTCCGTCGTCTTCCCGGTCAAGCAATAGGCAAACCGCGTGCCAAAAAAAAGTCCGGCTATATTAAATGGATTGAACAAGAGGGGTGAACGCATCCCTGCAGGCTCGGCCAAAACGGCCGATGACGACGACAAAATGACGAGAATGTTGCCACAATATTTTAAAGAAAGGCGGAATTTGCAGATAAGCGCTAAATTCGGAACACACGCAACGAAACTTCAAATTTCAAGGGCGCGCCAAAACGACATGATGAACCAAAGCCTTGTTATCGTCGATGATGATCAGGACGTGCTGGACTCTTTGACCCGCGCGCTCGAGGACCTCGAGTGCGATCTCCGCAGCTTCAACAACCCCATCGAGGCCCTGGAAGGCATCTGCGCGGCGCCGCCCCAGGTGGTCGTGACCGATCTCCGGATGCCCGGGATGGGCGGTCTGGCGCTGCAACAATCGCTGAAGGATCTCAACCCCGACATCCAGGTGATCCTCATCAGCGGGCACGGATCGGTGGACGAAGCCGTTTCGGCCATGAAAAAAGGCGCCTACGATTTCATTTCCAAGCCGTTCAGGACCGAGGAGATCCTCGCGGTCGTCCAGCGCGCTTTCGAGAAAACCGCCCTGTTGCGCGAGAATTTCCTGCTGCGCGAAAAGCTCCGCGCGAGCCGCGTCCCGAATTTCGAGGTCGGAAAAAGCCGGATCATCCGGGAATTGCTGGAGGAAGCGGTCCGGGCCGCGGCCAGCGAGGCCACCATTTTGATCCTCGGGGAATCGGGCTCCGGAAAACAAATCCTGGCCAACTACATCGTCGCGAATTCGCCGCGCGCGCCATATCCCTTCATCGAGGTCAACTGCGCGGCCATCCCGGATAACCTCATCGAAGCCGAATTGTTCGGGTATAAAAAGGGAGCCTTCACGGGAGCCTACCAGGACAAGAAAGGCAAGTTCCAGGAAGCCCACAAGGGGACGATTTTCCTGGACGAGATCGGCGAGGTGCCCCTGAGCGTGCAGTCGAAGCTTCTGCGCGTTTTGCAGGAGGGCGAGGTGAGCCCGGTGGGAGGCGCGACGCAAAAGGTGGACGTGCGCATTCTCGCGGCCACCAACAAAAACCTCCGCAAGATGGTCGCGGACGGGCTGTTCCGCGAGGACCTTTTCTACCGCCTGAACGTCATTCCCCTCCAGATCCCGCCCTTGCGCCAACACCCGGAGGATCTGCCGGCCTTCATTTCTCACTTTCTGGCGAAGTACAGCGCCAAAAACCGCCGGGAAAATCTCTCCGTCAGTCCCGAGGCGATGCTGCTGATGGAGCGCTATCTATGGCCGGGCAACGTGCGCGAGCTCGAGAACGCCATGGAGCGCGCCGTCATTTTGTGCCAGGGGGACCAAATCACTCCCAAGAACCTGCCCCCGGAGCTCAGCGGGGACTTGAGCGAGACGCAGGAATTCCTGTTCCGCAGCGGGTCCACCCTCGAGGAAATGGAATTGCTGATCATCCAGAACGCGCTCAGGCGCAATCATGGAGACCGTGGAAAAACCGCCCACGAACTGGGCATCGGGGTGCGGACGCTTTACCGCAAGGTCATGCAGATCAGCTCGCGCGACCCCGAAGCGATCGCCTAGGCGGGTTCGCCCGCCGGCAGCACGATCGTGAAACGGGTGCACCCGAACTGCGAGACGCAGTGGATCGTTCCGCCGTGCTCCTCGATGAGCTTGCGCGCCAGCGCAAGGCCCAGGCCGGTCCCCTTGGATCCGTCCTTGGTCGTGAAGAACGGCTCGAAGATATGGGCGAGCAGGTGGTCGGGAATGCCGCCCGCGTTGTCCTCGAACCGGATCTCGATCTGGTTCTCGCGGCGCCGCGCGTAAATCGAAATCCGCTTGGCTTCCCCGGTTTCCCACTCGGAGAAGGCGTCGCGGGCGTTCGAAATCAGGTTGTGCAAGACCGACTCGATCTGGGTGTAGTTCCCCCGGATGCTCAGGCTTTCGTCGGCGTATACCGTCACCTCGATGCCGCGCGTCATCAGCTGCCGGTCCATGAACAGGAACGCTTCTTCCAGCAGGCGCTTGACCGTGAAGTTTTCCATGCCCTGAATCGCGTCCTTGCGGGAATATTGCAAAAGGTGGTTCAGGACGCGCTGCATGCGCTCCACGCCGCGAATCACCGATTCGGTGGCCTTGAGCCCCGCCGCCTTGTCCGCCTCTCCCTCGCGGTTGAACAACTTGCGGAGATACTCCGCCTCAAGCAGGACGCTGGCCAGGGGGTTGTTCATCTCGTGCGCGAGGCCCGCGCTGAGCGTGCCCAGCACCATGAGCTTGTTGGCGTGAAAAAGCTGCCGCTCCAGCAGCACCTGCTGCTCCCGGTTCAGCGAGAAGCCCATGTAGCCCACGATCTTCCCGTCGCGGCGGATCGGGGAGATGGTCAGGTGGATGTGGATGGCGCTGCCGTCCACGGCGCGGTTCACCAGATTGCCGCGCCAGGTTTCGCCGCGGGTGATGGTCTTCCACATGTCCTTATAGAGGCTTTCCGGCGTCGAGCTGGACCGGATGAGCCGCTGCGTCTTCCCCAGAATCTCGCTCTCGGACTGAAACTTGTACAGACGCAGGTAGGCGTCGTTGACGCGCACCAGCCTGCCGTCCGGATCCGTGATGTTGATGGCGTAGTCCGCCTGGGTGAAAGCGTCCAGCAGCATGGAGCGGTGTCTCCCGCCGGAGAAACCTACTCTGCGTAAATCCGCCTTCCAAGCGGTCGCGACGGAGCCTGTCATGGCGTTACCTCCACGGAGCGTAAACCTCTGCCGGCGCCGGAAATCCGGCCGCCGCAAAACACATCCTCGGGAAATCCGACCGGATGCCTCCCTGAATGATACATTTCGCAACAAAGTTATTAGAGAGACTTACAAATCTTGACAGGCAATCGTTTCAACGCACGAATTGTTCCCATTTTAAACAAAACAAGCCATTTTACCAATCGCGCGTTGGAGGCTCTCCGGGGAATTATTGCGTGAACCACCCTAGCGTCGTCCATTCCGCGAACCAGCGCGGGAGTTGCTTCGCGAGGCGGTCCAATGCCGGCGGCGCCAGGCCCTCGGCGGCCCGCGCGCAGGCGGCCTCCAGCGCCTCCCCTTCGGACAGGGCGCCGAGCAACCGAAAACGGACGCGGTCGAGGCGTTGAGGGGCCACCCCTCCCTCGACGTTCCGGTAAACCACCCAGTAACCTTTGCGCTTCACGAAGCGCGGAACGAAATCTTCCTCCGCGTCCAGGCAAAGGCCGCGCCGGGTCATCAGGTTCCAGTCCTCCTCCAGCACGGTGACATGCGGTTGCAGCCGCAGCCTGGGCCCTCCGGCGGCCGCGAGCGTCTCGGTCCGTGGCGGCGGGGCCGCCGGGGCATGGAACGCGCGATTGAAGGCCTGATCCAGGCGGGCGATCTGCGCCGTGCGCGGGTCGTTCCAGCGCGTGTCGGCGCGCACGAAGTCCGGCAGCCGGTCGCCCAGCGCGTCGAGGTAAGGCGCGCGCGAAGGGTGGCGGGTCAGGTACGCGGAGGCCAGCCGGTTGAAAACCGGATAGGTCAGCGCGTGCGCGCGGAAGCAGGTCGGCTTCGAGGCCCGGCGCCAGCGCATCTCCCCCGCCGTCGAAACGCTCGCCCTCGAAATCATACGGAGCCCGCACCGCGGACCCGAAGGCCTCCTGCAGCGCGCGCAGCCGCGCGGGCGCGGACTTCATACCCTGCTCCGGTGTTGGCGCGCGGAGAGCGCCTCGGCATGCGCCTCGGGGAACGGCGGGATGTTCTCGTCCCACTCGAGCAAGGTGGGAAAGCCCCCGCCGGATCGCCGCCAGGCGCGGCGATAGAGTTCCCACACCGCGTCGCACACGGGGGCGTCATGGGTATCCAGCAAGGTTCCGTCGGGATTCCGGTGATGGCCCGCGAGATGGCATTGCAGCACCCGGTCCCACCGGATCGAATCCACGTAAGCTTCGGCATCGAAAAGGTGATTGACCGAGGACACGTAGATGTTGTTGAGGTCGAGCATGTAATGGCAACCCGACAACTCGAGGACGCGGTTGTTGAACTCCCACTCCGTCATTTCGGAACTGGCGAAGGCGACGTAACTGGAAAGGTTTTCGAGGCCGAAGGGCCGCCCGATGAAATCCTGCACGCGCGCCGCCCGCTCGGCGACGTAGCGGGCGTTCTCCTCGGTGTAGGGAAACGGCAGCAAGTCGTGGTGCTGCACGTCGTGGGCCGTCGTCCAGCAAAAGTGGTCGGTGAAGTACGGCGCGTCCGTGAAATCCGCCAGCTCCTTCAGGCGGCGCAGGTAGGCCTCATCCAGCGGCGCGGCGGAGGCGATCCCCAGCGAAACTCCGTGGAGCACGACGGGATAGCGCGAGAGCACCTTCTCGAGGTTTCGTTTCGGCAGCGGGGCGTCGCCCATGAAGTTCTCCGAAATGATCTCGAAGAAATCCACCTTGGGCCACGCCTCGAAGAGGTGGCGGTAATACGGGATGCGCAGCCCCAGCCCGATGGCTTCTCGCGAAATCGTTTTCATGGGTATCCGGGTCGTTCCTCAAAAGCGTTCCGGGCGGTCATGCGCCCGGAACGCCGAAGGATCAATGGCCCTTGCAGCCTCCCAGCCCCTTGCACTCGTTCTGGCCCTTGCAGCCATGGGCTTCCCCGGCTTTGTCGGCCGCGATGCCGTTTTTCTTGGCGGCTTTCTTGAGATCCTTCTTCGACATGGCGCATCCGCCCTGGCCCTTGCAGGCGTTCAGGCCCTTGCATTCATGTCCCGCCTTGACCGTATCGGCGGAAGCCGAGCCGCAGCCGCCCTTGCCCTTGCACGAGCTCTTGCCCTTGCAGCCGCTTTTTTCCTTGACGGTGTCGGGGGCCGCCGGGGAGGCGTGCACGGTGGCGGTGGAGACGAGGCCCGCGGCGATGCCGGCGATGGCCAATCGGCTAAAAAACGGGGTGAGAAGAGTGGAATTTTTCATATACGTCCCTTTTTGAATTTTGAAGGTAGGTTTCCAGGTTTCCAAGGCGGCCGAACCAGGCCGCCCTCTACTTAAGTCGCGGCGAAAACGAAAGCGTTACGCCCTCCCCCGTTTTTTTATCAGCAGCCTGTCCAGCGAAAGGCTCCCCGCGCCCGCGATCACCAGCCAGAGCAGCAGGAGGAGATAGAGGAACTCGGAAAATCCCGCCAGATCCGAAAATCCCCGCAGCTCTTCCCTCCGGGCCGTCAGAATGGCCACGATCATGATGACGGACAGGGGAAGGGCGGCCAGGCGGGTGAAAAGACCGGCCAGCACGAGGATCCCGAAGGCGAACTCGCTGGTGGCGACCAGATGCGCCTGAAAGGCGGGAGCGGGCAGACCGAGGGCCGTGAAAAAGCCGATCACCTTGTCGATATGCTGCAATTTTCCCCAGCCCGCTTCGATGAAAACCACGCCCAAGGTGACCCGCGCCGCCAGCGGCGGCAGCCAGTCCAGGGTTTTCAAAAATTCCCTCAGTTGATCGAAGCGATTGCGGAAAAGAAAAAGCGTGTTCATGAAGACTCCTGGCTGCGGGTCCGGCGAAGGCCCCGGGGGTGAAACGATAGCGGCCCTCCCGGCCGTCCGCGGTAAGTCCCCCGCCGGCTCCCGACGTTACGGCAAATCGGGCCCCTCGCGTTTGCCCTTCCCGGAATCTCCGGAATCCTTCGGGAGGACGCCCTCCCTTTCGAGGAAACGCAGGGTCCGGTCGAGCATCTCGGCCGGGGGCGGGGTTTCCTCGCGGAAAGCCGCCGGATTCGCCGCCATCCGGTATAACCGCACGAAACCCCGGCAGTCCTTGCAGCCCATCAAATGCACCCGAAAGCGGAGCCGGACGATCCCGGGCAGGCCGCCTTCCAGGTAATCGTAAACGAATTCCCGGATCTGCCCGCACGGATACGCGAGGGTATAAAAAATCGAATCGGTCATGCCGCTCCCTTCCGATTAGTCGGTCCGGCGGCCATTTTGTTTCGGACCCATTCCACGATTTGTTTTCGGGTCCGGTGCAAAAGCACCCGGACGTTCTCGGGGGAAATCCCCAGCATCGCCGCCACCTCTTCCCCGGAAAATCCCTCCACGTCGCGCAGGCGGTAGACCTCGCTTCCCGGCGGGACCAACAGCCGGATCGCCTCGGCGATCAGGATCTCGGCCGCGCTCTTCGCGAGAACGCGATCCGCCGAGGCCTCCCAGGGCGTCAGCGCGCTCCAGGAATCCGCGCGCGCCTCCGGATCCGCGGCGCTTTCCTCCGGTTCGAGGGCTTCTTCCCTCCGCCGGGTTTTCACGGCGATTTGATCGCAAATCTTGTGGTAGGCCAGGCTATAGATCCAGGTGGTCAGCTTCGACCCTCCCTGAAATCCGGCCAGCCCCTTATGGACGGCCAGGTAGGTCTCCTGCAGCACCTCCTGGCACTCCTCCCGGGAAGAAAAGTGCCGCCGGGCGAAGGCGAACAGGGAATCATGCGTGAGGCGGACCAGGCGGTCGAACATCCGGGATTTCATTTCCGCGTCCAGAAGCGCCGCCAAGAACTCCGGCGCGTTCAATTCCGCGAAAGCGTCCCGTCCTTGCCGTCCCTGCATGGCGGGAAGATAACTCGGCCCATAAAAAAAGCGACTCCCCGGGAGTCGCCTTCTTTCATCCGTGGTGGAGGCGGCGGGAATCGAACCCGCGTCCGAAATGAACTTACCGATCGCTCCTACATGCTTTTCCCTTGATTTGATCTCGTCTCCGGAGTCGCCCTAAGGATCGGCTCCCCCGAAGACCAGCCCGCTGATCTCGACCCCGCATCGCAGGCGGCCTGCGGGATCCAGCCTCAGAGGTATGCCAGATCCCGCGGCGCTGAGACGCCATCCGCGAGACCCGTGGCGCCTAGTGTTTAGTTAGGCAGCCAATGCGTAAGAATTGGATTCTTCAGCATTTGTGTTTTCCCTAGAGTGATTAACGAGGCCAACTAGAGATCCTCGGCATGCGACTTTCGACTCGCCCGATCCCGTCGAAACCTTTACGCCCCCGGAATCACGAACCATCGAACCTTAAAGTTACAAAATTCGGGACTTCCTGGCATTCTTCATATTTTCATCTTTCCGCTTTCCGCTTTCCTTTTTGAGGCCTGTGTCGAGGACGTTCGGCCCGCCCGGCCGTCTGCGCTTTTTCTCCGTTTTCTAAACCTGGATTTATCCCTAGGCTCCCTTCTAAACCTCGGTTAATTCCAGGATTCTCCTGCCTCCCTAACTTCGAAGCAAAGCCGCCGTTCCGGCAGGCTTCGAATCCAGGAGGCTCCATGAAATACGCACGCTTGATTCTCGGCCTGGCCGCTTTCGCGGCCGTCGCGACCTCGGTATCGCACGCGCAGGAAACCCCCGCCGATTCCCTCGTCGCCTCGCCCTTCCCCGCCGCGAACGCCTCCCTCAGTTTGGATCAAAAAATCGACCGCCTGGGCGAAGACGTCACCGAGATCAAAAAAGACGTCAAAACGATTCGCAGGGAACTGGTGGAAAGCCCCCTGGGAAACCGGGCCTGGGGCATCGAGATCAACCCGCTCAGCGTGCTCTTCGCGAGCGAGGGAGCCGGCCTGGCGGGCACGGTGTCCAACTTTTCGTGGAGCCGCTCCGCCGAAGTCGCCTTCCCCGTATACTACAGCATGGGAAACAGCGACGACCGCACCTCCGTTTTTCAGGTGGACGCGCAATACCGCCGCTTCCTGGGGGAGGCGCAGCGGGGCTTTTACCTGAGCGGCTTTACGCGTTTTCAGCATGCCCGTTACGAATCCTATGACTATTCGGTTTTCTACGAAGAGGATTCGGAAATGCGGACGATCAACCGCCTGGGAATCGGGTTCGGCCTGGGGGGACGCATTTTCTCGCGACCCGGGTTTTATTGGGGCTGGAACCTTTCGTTCGGGCGGTTCCTGTTGGGGGACAAAATCGGGGAAGATGAGATGCCCTCGGGCCCCTACCTTTTGGGAGACCTCATCATCGACGCGGAGCTCCTGAAAATCGGGTTCGCGTTCTGAATCGACCGGGGCGCCGCGGGGGATTTTCGGGATCGCGACTGGACTTTCGCGCGATCTCCCTGTATTGTCTTAACGGCTATCACCCCCAACGAACGGAGCCTCCCATGCCGAAGACCCCCGATGCCATTACCCTGCTGAAGGCCGACCACGAAAAAGTCGCCGGGCTTTTCGAGAAATTCGAGCACGCCAAATCGGATGCCAGGAAAAAAGAACTGGCGATGAAAATCTGCCTGGAACTCATCATCCATACCAAGATCGAAGAGGACATTTTCTACCCCGCCTGCAAGGACCACATCGAGGACGACCTGTGGCATGAAGCCTGGGTCGAGCACGACGGCGCCAAGGTGCTGATCGCCGAAATCCGCCGGGACCACCACGGGGACACCTTCTATGACGCCAAGGTCAAGGTCCTCGCCGAAATGATCAAGCACCATGTCAAGGAAGAAGAGGAGCGCGGGGGCATGTTCGCCCAGGCCCGGAAATCGGGCGTGGACATGGAGGCGCTGGGAAAACGCCTGGCCAACGAAAAGAAAGTCCTCATGGCCAAGTACAAAAAGGAAGGCACTCCCCTGCCGGCCACGCCCAGCTTCACGGGAACGCGGCTGGCCTGACCGGGGGGCCCGGCACGGGCCACCTTCCAGCCGGCGCGGCCCCCCGCTTGAAATAAGCGTTTCAACATTCATTTGCGCATAACGTAACGAGCCTTGTAACACAAAGGCGCCGGGTTTCGCTTACATTTTTTACGGTCTGCGTTTTTTCTTTACAAAGGAATGCATGAAGCGTTATTGCGCATTTTTCTGCCTTGCTTTCGCGTGCGCGGCGACGGCCAGGGATCCCAACCAGCCCGTCAGCCGGGGCTCCGCCGAGTTCAGCGCGGGCGCGAGCTACGCACGTTTGACGGGAGGGTTCGACGGCGACGGGAAGGCCCGCCGCCCTCGGCACTCCCCTGCGCATCCGCTGGGGCCTCGGCAACGGCTTCGAGCTGCGGACCGACTGGAGCTATGTCGCCACCAACGAGGATTATGGTAGCCGCGAAGGGTTCAGCCAGCCCATTGTCGGCCTCCGTTACTATCTCGGCAAATACACGGGGGTGTTCACCTTCGTGACCTTGCCGTTCGCCACCGGAGACCTGGACAACGGGGACCTGCATACCTTGGTGGAGATCGGCGGTTCGCTGCGCATGCGCAGCGAAAAATTCCGGGTGATCGGGTTGGCCAGCTACATCGACGATTTCGACGAAAGCGAAATCCTTCGCCTGTATGCCCGCCCGGAAATCCTGTGGACGAAGGGCTTCAGCAACTTCCTCACCGGGGAACTTCTCTATGGCCTCGGCCAGGGCGCCTGGCTGGCAAGCGTGGGCCCCGGCGCGCGGGCGGACTTTACCGAATCCGTGGCGGCGGAGCTGACGACGCCGTTTTCGGTCGCCGGGCGCAACTCCCCCATCGCCGGCTGGTCGGTGAGCCTGCGCGGGATCTGGAACCTGAAGTACTAGCCAGCGCCGCCGGCGGGAAATACCTTAACGCCATGGAAAAATCTCAAGAGCTGCTCAAGACGCTGAAAGCCCGTTTCGAAAAGAACAAGGCCCGCCACAAGGGGTTCGATTGGGAAAAGGTGCGGGCCCGGCTGGAGGCCCATCCCAAAAAGCTGAAGGCGCTCCAGGTGATGGAGGACAGCGGCGGCGAGCCTGACGTCGTGGGGCACGACAAAAAAACCGGGGAGTTCGTTTTCTTCGATTGTTCCGCCGAAAGCCCCAAGGGCCGCCGCAGCGTGTGCTACGACCGCGCGGCGCTGAACGCGCGCAAGGAGCATAAGCCCAAGGACAGCGCCCTGGACATGGCCGCCGCGATGGGCATCGAGATCCTTACCGAGGAGCAAACCCGGGATCTGCAAAAACTCGGGGAGTTCGACCTGAAGACCTCGAGCTGGATCGCGACCCCTCCGGCGATCCGCAAGCTCGGGGGCGCCCTCTTCATGGACCGCCGCTACGACACCGTCTTCCTCTACCACAACGGCGCCGAATCGTACTATGGGGCCCGTGGATTCCGGGGATCCTTGCGGGTATAATCCGGGCGGTAGGGTTTCGCCCTATACGCATTTGGGAGGACATTAGGGATACTGTCTCTCCTGAAGCTATGTTGACTCCTCATGCAGAATACCTCCCAATGAGGGCCCCCGCCCGCGTCCCGCTTCGCGAGATCGCGGCGCTGAAGAAAAAGCTGGAAAAGGAAACCGCGCGGCGCGAAGAAGCCGAAGCGGCCCTCAAGGCCAGCAAACGCCATTATGACGACCTCCTGGCGCTCGCCCAACTGGCCCGCGAACAGAAACGCCTGCTCGCCCACCAGGTCCTTTTGGCCCAAGAAGAGGAGCGCCGCCAGATCAGCCGCACCCTCCACGACGAAATCAGCCAGATTCTGACCGGCATCAACGTCCGGCTCGTGACGCTTTCGAAGGCGAACTGGTCCGACGCCCCGATGTTCCAGAAGAAAATCTCCGCCACGCGGCGCATGGTCGAAAACTCGGTCAAGATCGTGCACCGCTTCGCCCGCGAACTCCGTCCGGTGCTGCTGGACGAACTGGGGCTCATCCCGGCGCTGCATACCTTCATGAAGACGCTGACCCGGCAGACGGGGCTGCACATCCAGTTCACCGCCTTCGCGGAAGTCGAGAAACTGGGCAACGACAAGCGCACGGCCCTGTTCCGGGTAGTGCAGTCGGCCCTCAACAACGTCGCCCGTCACGCCCAGGCCACGCAGGTCCTCGTGAAGATCGAGAAACGTCCCCAAGGACTCGACCTGGTCGTCCACGACAACGGCAAGTCCTTCCAGGTGGAGCGCGTGCTGCTCTCCAAGCGCTTCAAGCGCCTCGGCCTGCTCAGCATGCGCGAGCGCGTCGAGATGTTCGGGGGCAGCCTGGAAGTCGAATCGGCTCCCGGAAAAGGCACCCTCGTGCACGCCACCCTTCCTTTCGATAAAACCAAGGATTAACATGTCCAAGCCCTCCGTCGCTCCAGCGCTTCCCACCTTCCGAAGGGCCATCCAGGTGATGATCGCCGAAGACCACATGGTCGTGCGGCAGGGCCTCAAGGCCCTGCTCGAGAGCGAAGGCGACATCAAGGTCGTGGGCGAGGCCGAGAACGGGCGGTTGGCCGTGGAATTGGCGCACAAGCTGCGTCCCGAGGTCATCATCATGGACATCGCCATGCCGCAGCTGAACGGCCTGGAAGCCACCCGGCAAATCCTCAAGGCATATCCCCAGACCCGCATCATTTTGCTCTCGGCTTACAAGGACGATGCCTACATCGAGAAGGCGACCGCGCTGGGCGCGGTGGGTTACCTGATCAAACAGACCTCGCTCGACGCCCTCGCCAAGGTCATCCGCGAAGTCCACCGGGGACGCGTGTTCTTCAGCCCCGAAGTGGCCAAGCACCTCGTGCACCCGGGGCAGCGCCTTCCCATCCGCGAGGATTTGATCAAGAAAAAGGTGGCGCACCTGACCTCCCGCGAGGCGGAAGTGCTTCAGCTGATCGCCGAAGGGCAGTCCAACAAGCAGGCCGGGGGATCCCTGGGCATCAGCATCAAGACGGTGGAAAAACACCGGCAGCATCTCATGGAGAAGCTGGCCATCCACGATACCGCGGGCCTGACGCGCTACGCCATCTCCGCCGGCATCATCGAAAGCAGCGTGCAGCTCACCATCGTGTAAAGGGAAGTCCCGCTCCCCCCCGGCATGCGCCCCGCGGATTTCCTCCGCGGGGCTTTTTTTGTGGAAATCTTGCCCGCCTACGGTGTTCATCCCATGCGGGCCCCTCCGGATCCGAGGTATTCTCCCTCCTGAAGAACAAAGCACATAACCGAAACACCTCGGAAACCCCATGAAAACAACAACCCCCCTTCTCCATACCTTGCTGGCAACCTTGCTCCTGACCGCCGCCTCTTCGCGGGCCCAGGCGCTTCAGCCCGTGAACCTGCGCTCCACGGCGGGCTTCGCCGTGCTGGCGGGGTCGCTGGTCTCCAACATCCCGACCTCGGCGGTGACCGGAGACATCGGCCTCAGCCCCGCCACCGGCGGCAACATCACCGGCTTCGGCCCCACGGAAGTCATTGGCACCATTTATACGGTGGACGCCTCCGGCCCGGCCGGCTCGGTGCCCGCGGCCTCGCTGCTCACCACCGCCAAGGGCGATCTCACCCTCGCCTACAACGACGCCGCCGGCCGCACGCCCGTTCCCTCAGGCCCCTTCCTGAACCCCGGCTCGGGCTCCGGCAATATCGGCGGGCTGACCCTCGGCCCGGGCCTGTACAAGTTCACCAGCTCGGCCTCCATCACCGGATCCAACCTGACGCTGGCGGGAACCGCCTCCGACGTCTGGATCTTCCAGATCGCCTCGGGACTCACCGTGGGCAACGGCATCCAGGTGATTCTCACGGGCGGAGCGCGGGCCGCCAACGTATTCTGGCAGGTGGGCACCTCGGCCATGCTGGGCACCACCTCGGTGTTCAAGGGCACCATCCTGGCCGACCAGTCGATTTCCCTCAACACCGGCGCAAGCCTCGAGGGCCGGGCCCTGGCGAGCGTCGCCGCGGTCACGCTGGCCTCCAACGCCATCACCCAGCCGGGCGCGGCGACTTCCCTCTCGGGCGCCGCCGACCGTGACTCCCGGTTTGATTTCCAGCCGTCCAAGAACGGGGGCTTCGAGTTCGTGGTCCCCACTTCGGGCCCGGCGACCCTCACGCTGCTCAACGCCTACGGCAGGGAACTCGCGGTGTTGTTCCGCGGCTACGCCCAGGCCGGCAAGCATTACGAAATCCAGTTCAGCCGCCTGCGCATTTCCAAGGGCCTGTATTTCGCGAAGCTGGAAACCAGCGGCGAGATCCGGATCGGAAGGATGCTGCTGGGTCTTTAAGTCCTTTGTGGGGCGAAAACCCCATAGGGTCGCCCCGATTCTCGCGTTACATCTAACCCACTACGGAAGGCAAGGCCTTCCGTCCCCTCCCCTGAAAGAGACCCCATGAAAAATTCAGCCAACCTCCTCCGCTCCCTTCCGGTACTGGCCGCGCTCGCGCTGTCGGCGCAGGGCCAAAGCATGGAACCGACCCGCTCCCCCTCGCAAAGCCCCTACGGCGTGCTCGGCATGTCCAGCGTGACCTCGTCCGAGGCCATGGGCCAGGGCGTGATGAACCTCAACCTGCGCGCGAAGTTCTACGAGCAGAACACCAACGTGCCCGGCGTGACCAGCGGCACCCAGATCACCACCGTGAGCGGCGGCGCCGCCCTCGGCGTCAACAGCTACATGGACGTCTTCCTGGGCATGAATATCTATAACTGGAACGACAACTCCTCCTCCGGTTCCGGCTTCGGCAGCCTCGCGCTCGGCGCGAAGGGAACCCTGCCCGCCGCCAAGGGCGCGCCGATCCGCATGGGCCTGCAGATGATGGGCATCTTCGGAACCGGCAATAACCAGTTCAACACCAACCGCGTCGACGGCTACAACTACGTGGAATCGCGCAGCGAGGGCAGCAACGATCTGCTCGTGCGCGTGACCCAGTCGTACCTCGGCACCGACAAGGAAAACGGCGGCGTGGGCTTTAACGTTCACTTGAACGAAGGCGTGATCTCCTCCTTCGAGGCCGAGAAGGGCATCGCCCTCATCGCGGGCGTCGGCGTCGAAATCATCCCCATCTCCCAGCTGATCCTCGGGCTCGAAGGCAACTGGCGCTCGCTCATCGCGAGCACCAGCATGGGCGATCCCCTGTGGATCACGCCGTCGGTCACCTGGCGCACCCCCAAGTTCGTCAACGTGAACCTGGGCGTGGACATCTCCGTGTCCGCGGACCGCGCCGCCCCCTCGCCCGAAGCCCTGGCTCCGTGGAGACTTTTCGGCGGCATCTCCGGCTCGATCGACACGCAAAAGGCCAGAAGGAACCGCGGCTTGCGCAATGCCCGCCGCGACTCCGTGGAACGCGCCGACCTCATGCGCCGCGCCGCCCGCGGCGACGGAAAGTCCGACAGCCTGGACCGGGCCATGGACGAACGTCATCGCAATGACTCGCTCGCCCTGGCCGATGCCAACAGAAGGCTGCAGGAATTGCGCGACAACCTTCCCCGCGTCGAAAAGGAATTCCTGAGCTCGGGCCTGCTCGTGCTGGACGCCGTGTACTTCGAAACCGGCAAGACCGACATCTCCATCAACTCGGAGCCCTACCTCGAGCTCATCTCCAAGATGCTGACCAAGTACCCCAAGCTGCAGATCTCGGTTGACGGCCACGCCGACAACGTGGGCGGGGCGGAATACAACCAGCAGCTCAGCCGCGATCGCTCGGTGGCCGTGGCCAATTACATGGTCAAGATGGCCCCTTCGCTTGACGGGCGCCTGACCGCCCGCGGCTACGGCTACACCCAGCCCAAGGCCAGCAATGAAACCGTGGCCGGACGCGAGCAGAATCGCCGCACCGAGCTCAGCGTCACGAACAAGGACGCCCTCAGGGAATATCGCTAAGCCTTCGCGAAGCTTCGGCTCTACGAAAGAAGGCCGGCCCGCAAGGGCCGGCCTTCTTGTTTTCGGAACCGGGAGGGGCCGTTAAACCGCCGGTCCCCGCCTACCCACCGGCGCGCGAACCAGGTCGAGCACGGTTTGAACCACCCGCTCTTCGGACACTCGCGACTTCAACAGGACCGCCGCCACCCGCTTGCGGATCGATTCGTCGATCTCTTCGCTGGCGGAGAGAATCAACACGGGAAGGGGCCGCCCGGTGGACCCGCTCAATTCTTCCAGCAGCGACAAACCGCTCCCGTCGGGCAGGCCCACATCGAGCACCAGCAGGTCGAACGGTTCTCTTTTGATCAAATCCCGGGCTTCCTTTAACGTGCCCGCGCCCACCCATTCCACCTGGCCCTGAAAAAACTTGGCGAGAATGTCCCGCAAGTCCGCGTTATCCTCCACGTGCAAGATGCGTGGATTAGGGCTCTGGATGTGGCGGGTCGCCCATTCCAGGGAACGCATCAAGGTGCTTTCATCGAGCGGCTTGCTGACCCAATCCACCAGTTCAACCCCGTCCCCGGCCTTTTCCCGGCGACCTTGCTCGGCCTTGGCAGAAATCACCACCACGGGAAGGGTCTTCCATTTGGGGTCCGCGCGCAGTTCGGTCAGAAAAGCCAGCCCGTCCCCATCCGGCAGCATCAGATCCAGCGTGAGGGCCGCGTAGGATTGCCCGTTCAACTTGTCGCGCGCCTCCGCGAGGGTATGGGCCACATCCGTCGGGAAACCGGCCTTTTCCAGGAGGAGCTTCAGCAAGGTGGCGACATCCACGTCATCCTCGCAAACCAGGAGGCGGGGACCGCCCGGCTCGGTCGTTTCGGCCGCGAGCCGGATGGCCTCGGACTCCTCGAACGCCTGCGGCAGGCTGAAGTGGAAGGTCGTGCCCTTGCCTTCCTCGGTTTCAAAGCCGATGGCTCCGCCCATGGCTTCCACCATTTTTTGGGTAATGCTCAACCCCAGCCCCGTTCCCTCGTTGTGCCCCGAGTCCGTATTGTCGCTTTGCGCGAACTTCTCGAAAACATGGGCGCGAAAGGCCTCGGGAATGCCGCGTCCGAAATCACGCACCGAAAAACGGACGGCGCTTCCCCCATCCTCGACCGTGATCCATACTTCCGACTCGCGGGGCGAGAATTTGGCCGCATTGGAAAGCAGATTCGCCAACACCTGCAGAAAGCGGTCCGGATCGGCCTGCGCCCGGATGCCCGGAGGCAGGGCTTTCAGGACGTAGGTAACCCCGTATTTTTCCCCGTAGGCCCGGTTCTCGTCCATGCTTTGGCGCACCAAATCCTCGACGTTGAAAGGCCGGACATCAAACGCGAATTTACCGGAATCGACCTTATCCATGTCGAGGATGTCGTTGATGATGCGCACCAGCCGTTCGCTGTTGCGGTAAGCGAGGGTGGCCAGGTCGGCGGCGACCTTCGGCAATGCGCCCGCCGCGCCGCCGACCATCAGGCCGAGGGCGCCGCGAATGGAGGTCAGGGGCGTTCTCAGTTCATGGCTGACGGTGGAAATGAATTCGTTTTTCATGCGCTCGAGCTTCTTGCGTTCCGAAATATCCTGGGAGAAACTCAAAAACCCGACGATCTGCCCCGCCTCGTCTTTTACGGCCGTCACCGAAACCTGTATCTGGATTTTCGTGCCGTCCGCGCGCGTGGCGTGCCGTTCGGTCTCGTAAATCTGGTGCCTCTCGACGTAGACCTTCATCACGTCTCCCATCGGGACTGCCGTCCCGACTTCCACGCTGAGCCGGTCCATCTCCGCCTTCACTTCGGCGGGGTCGTAGATTTCCTTCCTGAATTGGGAAAGGTGCTTGCCGACAAAATGCTCCGCGGGGTAGCCGTACAGGCGCTCCGCGGCGCGGTTCATGAACCGTATCACGCCGTCGGCATACATCACGATAATGCTATGCCGGCCCCCGTCCATGACGGCCTTGAGTATCATCTCGTCTTCCACGTCGACCCCTATCCCGCAGGATCACCGAGGCCGCATGCCCCTGTCCCAGGTACTCTATTGTACTCTGTTTTGGCACGTTTGGCGCGGGACATTGCTCCCGGGAGTATTCGGAGAGGAAAAAGGCGGCAGGGCGCCGCCTTATGCATGCCGCAGGATGGAGAGGGTGACCGAAAAACCGCCTTGAAGATTTTTCCTTTCGAAGGAAAATCGCAGAACCTGGATGCCCCGCAATTCCAGCAACGACTCCGGAACGGCGAGGACCGCCACTTGGGGAGAATCCGTTCGTCCGGCGCAGGAACGTCTTCCCGTCAGGACCCCCAGCGTGAGGCCGGGAGCCAGAACGGTGCAGACGAAGGGTTCCTCGCCCCACCCGTTCGTCCCGGAGACCTTCACCCGCACGAGGATCCGGCCCGCTTGGTCCAGCGGGGAAGGCAACCGGAGCGCGCACATCCGGTGAAGCGCCTTTAATTCCAGGGAGCAGGTTTTGAGAAGTCGCGTGCGCCGCGCGCCCGGGGTCTCGCGAAGGGACCGTTGCGCCGAAGCCCTCACCCGCCGGACCGCCATGAACAAGGCGTTAGAAACCTGCCGCCCCGTGAACGGGAGCACGGTGCCGGCGTATTGTTCGCGCTCGGCCTGTTGTTCCCGGGTTATCCCCGACTGCAAGGCGTCCAGCACGTCCCGCGGCACGGGCTTGCGCAGTACGGAGCGCAGGAACGTCAGGCCTGGCAGCACCACGGCCTGCAACAGGCGGGCACGGGTCTCCGCGAGGAAAACGTCCCAATTCACGGCGCCCGCGTCCAGAAGCGCCGAAGCGTCCACCACCCAATCCGCGGAGCCCTCCTGCGACCAGCGCGCGCCGTGAACGAGCGCGAGCAGGAGCGCATCGGCGGGCGCGGGCACCCGGACGGGGACTCCCCGCCACTCCAGCGCCCGCGACCGCGCCCACAAGCCCTCGTCGTCCCCGCGGAGGCGATTCAAATGGTTGGAGAAATGATGCAAATCGATCTCGGACCGCCCCTTGTTCAGGGACCAGGCATGATGCGCGGCCACGGGCGCCCACCGATGCCATTGCCTTTGCCAGTTCTCCGGGCCCAGCGACCAACCCTCGCCGCGAAGCGCCTCGAACGCCGGCCGCTGCCTGTCCAGGGGGACCAGCACGTCCACGTCCCGGATCAGGCGCTCCTGCGCGCTGGCGGGATCGGCCGCGATGCGCGCCGCCCCTTTCATCAGCAGGACGGGGATATTCGCCCGGTGGAGCGCCGCCAGACCCCCGGCGGCGTGCTGCAGGCCTATCTGACTTTGCGTCCACAAAAACTTGCGGATGCCCGCGAGGCGAGGTCGTATCGGGGCATCCGGCTCCAGGCGCGAGATGCGGGCCGCGACCGCCCCCAGCATCCGCACGGCGGGCCACGGCGTCGTGTCGATGTCATGGGACGCGCGCCACGCGCGCCAGGCCGCGATCGCCTGGTCCTCCGGCGCCAGCGCCGCTTGCGCCAGCAGGTCCAACGAAAGTTCGCGAATCGCGGGGAGGGGCGTCCTATCCATGACTTTCTCCCCGCCGGCGCGCCAGCGCCCGCTTGACCGCTTCCAGCATGCCTGCGTTCTCCTGTTCCCGGGCGCGGACGCTCAACGACTCGGGGTGCAGGCGGCGGCGCAGCACGACTTCATCGATCACGCCGAAATGCACGCCCGCCCGCCGCGCCCGCGCCATCCAGTCGATCCAGGCGCGGCTGCGCAACGCGGCATCGAACGGACCCGCGCGATCGAAACCGCGGCGGCGCACCACGGTCGCCCCGCTCAGCCAACCCGTTTGCGCGAGACGCGGCTGAAACCGGGCCGCCTCCGCGGGAGTCAAGGAGGGACAAACAAATTCCGCGACCCGCCCTACCGAAGCATCCAGCCCCGGCGCGCGCTCGAGATGGGCCAGATGGACCTCCAGGCAGCGCGCATCCCACACGTCGTCCGCGTCCAGCAAGGCGATGACCGGGTGGATCGCGGCGCGCAGGCCCGCGTTCAGGGCGCCGCCGGTGCCGGCGTTTCCTTGCCGCACGACGCGCACGCCCGCCGCCTCCGCCGCCCTGTCCGCCGTGGCGTCCGTGGACCCGTCGTCGACCACGATGATTTCATCGGCGGCACGGGTTTGCGCGGCGATGCTGCGCAAGGTCTCCGGCAGGGTTTTCTCCGCATTGAAGGCGGGCACGACGACGGAGACGCGATTCAAGGGAAACCCCACCGGCCGATGTCGATCCCGTACTCCCGCTGAAGATGTTTCATATCGGGAGCCAGCGTTCGCCAGGCCTGATCCCGGTTTTTTCCCATCAGGGTATAGCGGTCCGGCGAGGCGGCCGAGGGGTACTCCTCCTCGCTGACGTGCACCTTTCCCAGGGACAACCCGGGCGACCCGGGGAGGTTCAGATGATCGCAAATCCTGGACAGCGTGTGGGCCGGACGGGCGCTCAGATCCGCCAGGTCGAGGACGAGAAGGGCTTCCCGGCGAAAATACTCCCGGTAGCGTCGCAGCTGGGAGTCATACAGGCTTATCGCCAGGGCATAGGGGTCGACGCCCCGGTCGAGGGGAGTGAGATTCCAGCCCAGGGCCAGGGACATCCGGTAGTGGCTTTGAAGGCGCTCGAAAGGATCGCGAACGAGATAGATCAGCCGGGCCGCGGGATTGAACGCCTGGATGCGCGCCGGCGAGCGGGGGAACCAGGGGAACTTCGTGTGGCTAGTGGTGGCGTCCAGGGCCACCTGGTGGACGTCCGGATTCCAGTCCGGCCATTGATCAAGGTACCAGTCGGGGCCCCGGCGGAAGATTTTTTCGTGGGAAAAGAATTGGGGTTCCTTGACGCGGGAACGGCATACCCCGGGATGGGACTTCAGGGAGACATACAGGGAAGAGGTCCCGCACTTCATCGCGCCGAGGAGAAAGTGAACCTGGCCGGCCGGCAAGCGTGCATGCGCAGGGTTCATTCGCGCTCCGGCTCCAGATAGCTGGCGAAGGCGCGCAGGGGAACGTCCAAGGTGCCGGCGGCGCGGCGCCGGAGAAGGGATTTGCGGACGGCGTTCCGAAAAGCGCCGTGCTTGCGGGGATCGTTCTGCGCCATCATCGAGGCGGGATGCTGCCGGTAGTAGAGTTCGATGCTGCGCAGGATGGTGAAGGGAACGTCCGCCTCGCGCAAGCGCAGCAGCAAATCCGTGTCCTCGCCGGTATAAAGAAAATCCTCGTCGAAGGCGCCTCCGATCTTCGCGAACGTTTCCCGGCGATAGACGCAGGCGCCCGCGAAAACATGGAACAAACGTTCGGTGCGCGACCCGGGCGCGGGCTCCAGCCCGTCCTCCCCCGCCTCCTCGAAATAGCAGGCGTACCCCGTGACCATTTGCACGGCGGGACGCGCCCGCAGCCGTGCGAGCTGGCGTTCCAGTTTGCCCGCGGGCCAGAGATCGTCCGCATCGAGAAAGGCGATCAGGTCGCCCTCGGCCGCCGCGATCCCCAGGTTGCGCGCCGGGCCCGCGCCCCTTCGCGGGCACTCCAGCACCTTGAGGTTCAGCGCGCCACCCCGATGCCTTGCCACCACCTCGAACGTCCCGTCCGTGGAACCGTTGTCCACCAGAATCACCTCATGCACGGGCGCGCTTTGCCGGGCGATCGAGCGCAGGGCCGCGTCCAGGAAAGCGCCCATGTTCAGATTGGGAATGATAACCGAGACCCGTTCACGCATCGCGTTCTCCATACGGACAGTTTTCCAGCCAGTTCTTCAGCAGCGCCGCGGCTTCGGCGGGATCGCCGCCCAGCTCCAGGCGCAGGCCGGGCAGCGTCCGGACCAGCGCGCTTACTTCCCCGAGAATGTGCGCCTCGCGGCCCCGCAGAAAAAACACCGTCGGCGGACCGATGGCCTTGAGCATCTCCGCGGGCGCGACGGGAACCAGCCGCGAAGCCGGGTTCTTCGCGACGCGGCAATGCAGGAGCGCCCGCAAGGGTGCCGTGCGCACCAGGAGGCCGGGCGCGGCATCGCTGTAGCGAACGAACCGTTTGTCGCCGCAGGCGCCCCAGGGCGCGTCCCTCAGCCGGGAGGGAATGGCGACGGCCGGGTTCGGCAAGAGCTTGATCGAGTCGTGCAGGGCGTGCACGCGCCAGTCCCGCGCGGAACGGTCCACCACCACTAGGTCATCGCCGCACGCGCCCAGTCCCGCCTGCAAGCAGGCGGCCACCGTCGTGGATTTTCCGGAACCGCTCGGGCCGACCAGCAGCACGGCATGACGCGCGTGGACCACCGCGCCGCCATGCACCACCGACAGGGCCGTTCCCGCCAGGGACCATTGCAGGAATTGCCGGAAGGGCGCCACCGTCTCCCATACGGGCAAATCCCCGGCATCCGCGATCCACAACAAGGCGCGCCGCGTCGACAAGTCGAGAATCATCCAGCAACGGCGGGCGGGATCGTAAGACGCGCTGACCCTCCCCGCAGGATCCAGATGCAAATTTTCCAGATGCCGGAGGTCCGTACGGGGAAGGTTCCAGGCCGGCGGGCGGACGAAGGGCGCCGCGCTGCCGGCGCAGACGAATACCCGCAGGTGCGGCGCGACCGCGGGTTGCAGGTTGGCCGGCAGCAGGCAGCGGGTGAGAAGCGCGGCCGCGGAGGCGTCGTTCGCCGCGACGGTAAACACCCGGTCGCCCAGCGCGTGCGCGGAGAACCAGCACAGCGACGTTTGCATCCCCGCGACGGCGTCGGCGAGCACGTCGAGGAGCCAGGCGGTGGATCGATCGTGGCTCACGGCCGCCGCTGCCGCCGAGGGATCGCGCGGCACGGGCTCAGTCCGCATCGGGAAAATGGGCCGGCCTGACCGGCCAACCCGTGGCGGCGTCCACTTCATGCACCGGATCGATCGCGATCAGATCCGCCAGGTCGCTGAACGCTTCCACCACGGGCGGAAGGAAGATCCCGGCGGCGGCCGGGATCGGCGGGCGCGCTCCGGAATCCGGGTCGCCGGAGGCCGCGGGCAGAAGCAATTGGTGGTCGCGCATGCCGTCGATCGCGTTCATCAGCGCCGCGCGGTCGGCGCCCGCCTGCCGCGCGCACAGGGCATCCACCACCTCGAGGGCAGCCCGGGCCTCGCCGAAGGCGCGCCACAAGTCAACGGCCGCGCCGCCCAAGCTGAAATAAAGGCCGCGCACCACGTCCAATAACACGATTTCTTCTTCGAACTCTTCCGCCGCCAGGCGGGTGTTGATCCTCAGCAAGGGGTCGTCGGCCATCATGTTCCATCCGTTCGGTGTAAAAGGCGCCGGGGCGAACCCCGTGAGGCCTATCTTACTTTCGACGCGCGCCCGGTCGCCATGGGTTTTCTAGTACCCAAATGGCGGCATGCGGGATGGAAAGCCGTTCCGGAGGATTTCGGCGACTATCGGGTGTTTCGGGAAGAGAGATGGCGCGACGCGGGCGACCGCGGAAGTAGTGGGCGGACGCCCCCCAAACACGCCGGCGAGGGAAAACGAACGGTCCGAGGGGTCCTGAAACCGGGGCGGCCCAGCGACTTGACGCTGGGAACCCTCCCCGGCGCGGGCGGATGAAACGTCCGACTTACGGTACGGCTACCCGGCGCACCCACGAACGCGTCGAGGTGCTGGCCCGCACGAAGTAGGCCCCGCTTTTCTCGGGAAGAGCCAACGACAGCGACCCGTTCCCCCGCCCCGTCGCGGAGGCCAAAGTGATCCCGCGAAGATCCACCAGTTCCGCCTTCCAGTCCTCCGCGGCGCCTTCGCCCAGGGAAACAACGAGGTTACCCGCTTCCCGCCTTATCCGGAGAGCCTGGCCCGGGGAAGAACCCCCGCGCACTCCCGCGGTCAGGGCCGTCAAGGTAAAGTCGTCGAAGTTATAGCCATTTACGGCTTCCCCCACGTAGACATGGAAGCGCACCGCGGCCGACCCCTCGGCTTCCGAAACGTGGCTGAGGGAATACTCCGTCCATTCGGGGGTGAGCCCGAAACTCGTGCCGGTAAGGTAGGTGTAGTCGCCGCCCTGGACCGAGACATGGATGTTCGCGGCGGAATCGCTCTTGGCCCAGAACTTGAACTCGTACGTGGCCCCGATTCCCGCGGTCCAGTTCGAAGGCGGCTGGAACTGGACGTGCCAGTTTTCAGAGGCCGACGCCGCGGGCGTCGTGACTACGACGCGAGCATACCGCGTGCCGGTGCGCGCTCCGGTAGTGGGATAGGTCACCGAGGCGACCGCCGGGCTGCCGCCCTGCGTGAACAGGGTCCAGCCCGTGCCCCCCGACTCGAAGCCGGGATTCGTGATCAGGTTCTGGCCCAGGGCCGTGGCGGCAAGACAAAGCGTGATGGCTGTCGTGACTTTAAACATTCGATTCATATCCCCTCC
Source organism: Fibrobacteria bacterium (assembly GCA_021155885.1). GTDB lineage: Bacteria > Fibrobacterota > Fibrobacteria > UBA11236 > UBA11236 > UBA11236. The sequence goes on from JAJNBB010000010.1 coordinate 28,157, forward strand.
AAAGTGTTCTACCGGGAATATAGGGCATTTAAGGCGGGATGGCATGGCATCTCCGCTTTCAGTTCCGCGGACCCGGCTTCCCGGGATCCTGTCCGGCCGGCTATTCGCCCGGGCGGGTGGAGGACTTGTCGTCCACTCCCGGCACCGGGGCGCCGGCGCCCTTCTTCCGCTTGCTCGGGGGCACGGGGATTTCGGGGGGATGCGCCGTATCGACGCGCGGACGCAGGGTATCGGAGGGCGAGGCGGTGTATTCTTCGTGGTGCGCGCCGGGGCCGGTCAACTCGCGGCCGGTGGAGGTTTTCGGTTCGGGCGTGGTCTTGACGCCGTTGGCGAAAACCGTGTCGGTGGACATGCCCGCCGCCGCCATCAAAGCGGCGCCGGCGAGGCTGTGGATTCTGGACATGACATCCTCCTTGATTAAAGGCTTCTTCCCCAATCAGCATACAAGGCTGCGGAAAAAAAGTTCATCTCCACGAGTTTCAGATAAAATCCTCAACAAACCCGTAACAAAGTTTTACCGGATGCCTTACGGCGGCTATTTTCCCTAAATGGAATCCTGGCATATCTTCGACGCCGCCGAGACCCTCCGTCGTCTCCGAACCGACCCTTCGCTAGGACTTGGCCTCGATGAATCCCGCCGGAGGCTGGAAAAGGAAGGCCCCAATGCCCTGCGCGAAGCCCGGCCCGTCCGCCCGTGGAGGTTGTTTCTCGGGCAGTTCAAAAGCCCCCTGGTGACTTTACTACTCGCCGCCGCCCTGGTGGCCGGGCTGCTCGGCGAATGGATCGACAGCATCGCCATCGCCGTCATCGTCTTCCTCAACGCCCTGGTCGGATTCATCCAGGAGTACCACGCCGAAAAGGCCATCGCCGGCCTTCAGCGGCTCACCGCTCCCCGCGCCCGCATCCTGCGCGGCGGGCGCGACCTCCAGGTGCCCGCCGCCGAGGTCGTGCCCGGGGATATCCTGTTGCTGGAGGCCGGAGACTTGGTGGCCGCCGACGCGCGCCTCTTGCAGGCCGCCGACCTGCGGGTGCGCGAGGCCGCGTTGACCGGGGAATCCGAGGCCGTTGCCAAGGACCCGGCAGCCGTGGTGAACGCAAGCACCCCCTTGGGCGACCGCGTGAATCTCGTGTTCATGGGCACCGCAGTCACCGCCGGCACGGGCCGCGCGGTGGTCACCGTCACGGGGATGAACACCGAGATCGGCCGCATCGCGACGTTGCTAGAAACCGGCGCCGACACGGCGACACCCCTGCAGCGGCAGCTCGCGGACTTTGGGACCTGGATCCTGCGGGCGAGCCTGGCGCTGGTGGCCTTGGTTTTTCTTCTCGGCCTGCTGCGCGGCCAAGGCGCGGGGCCGATGTTCCTCGTGGCGGTGAGCATGGCCGTGGCTGCCGTCCCCGAAGGAATGCCCGCGGTGGTCACCATCGCGCTGGCGCTGGGGGTCCGGCGCATGGCGCGCCGCCGCGCGCTGATCCGCAGGCTTCCCGCCGCGGAGACCTTGGGGGGCACCACGGTGATTTGCACCGACAAGACCGGAACCCTCACCCGCGGCGAGATGGCCGTGCGCGAGTTGTACGTCGCGGGCGCGCCGTTCCGGGTGACGGCCACCGGGGTGGAACCCTGCGGTGACGCGCCGCACGCGGGCGCCTATGCAAATGCGCTGCGGGAGCAGGCCCTCGTCCACCTCGGGTCGAACAACGCCACCTTGTATCGGGAGGGAACGCTCTGGAAGGCTTCCGGGGATCCCACCGAGGCCGCGCTCCTGGTCTCCGCCCGCAAGGCCGCGCCCGGACTGCCCGACGAAGGCGCGGGCGGTGAGGTCCTGCGCGAGTACCCCTTTGACTCCGACGTCAAGCGCCACGGCGTCCTGCGCCGCCTGCCCGACGGCCGCGTCCGGCTCCTCGTGAACGGGGCTCCCGACCTGCTGCTGGACCTTTGCTCCCGCGAGCTCGGTCCGGACGGGCCGCGTCCGTTGACCGCGGATGATCACCGGCGCATCCTGGAGGCCAACGCCGCCATGGCGGAGCGGGCCCTGCGCGTCCTCGGCTCGGCTTATCGCGACTTCGAGGGCGACTTCAAGGACTTCGCGCCGGGAGAGGCCCTGCCGACGCGCGCCGAGGCGGAACGCGACCTGGTGTTCGCCGGCCTGGCGGGCATGCAGGACCCGCCGCGCCCGGAGGCGGCCGAGGCGGCGGCGCGCTGCCGCGAGGCGGGCATCCACGTAGTCATGATCACCGGTGACCACCCGGGCACGGCGGCGGCCATCGCGCGCGAGCTCGAGATCGCGGGACCCGGAGCGGAGGCCGTCCGGGGAGAGGACCTCGACGCCCTCGACGACGAAGCGTTGCGCGCGCGCGTGCGGGACGTGCGCGTCTTCGCCCGCGTCACGGCGGCGCACAAGCTGCGCATCGTGAACGCCTGGCGCGCCCATGGAGCCGTGGTGGCCATGACCGGGGACGGGGTGAACGACGCGCCCGCCCTCAAGGGCGCCGACATCGGCATCGCCATGGGGATCGCGGGCACCGAGGTGACCAAGCAGGCCGCCGATCTCGTGCTCGCCGACGACAACTTCGCCACCATCGTCTCGGCCGTGGAGGAGGGACGCCGCGTCTACTTCAACATCCGCAAGACCTTGCAGTACCTGCTGGCTGGCAACGCGGGAGAGCTGCTGGTCATGATCGCCGCGCTGGCCGCGGGCCTGCCCCTTCCCCTGTTGCCCATCCACCTCCTGTGGATCAACCTCATCACCGACGGCCTGCCCGCGCTCGTGCTGGCCGCCGACAAGGCCTCTCCGGGATTGATGCGGCGCGGGCCCCGCCCGTCCGGAGAGGCCCTGGTGAACAAGTCCTTCCTTTGGGGACTTCTTGGCACGGGACTGCTGACGGCCGGAACCTCGCTCACGGCCTACCTGCTCGTGCTCCAAGGTGGGGACGTGGCGGCCGCGCGCAGCGCCGCCTTCGATACCCTCGTGCTCTCCGAGGTGTTCCGGGCCCTGGCCTACCGCAACAATGAGCAACCTTTCTGGCATGCCGGCTTCCGCGAGCTGTTCCCGCTCCTGGCGGTGGCGGCCGGCGTGCTGGCGCTTCAGGCCGCCTGCCATGAGATCGGATTCTTGAAGACCGTGCTGCACTTGCGTCCATGGACGGGGTCGTCGTTTCTGATGGTGCTCGGCTTGAGCGTGATTCCCCTGATCGTATTGGAAAGCCGGAAGTGGATCCGGAACGCCGGACGCGCTTGAATACGATCGAGGAGTCCGCCGGGCAATCCGCGCTATTCATGCTATACTTGGCCGCTATGCTTCGCCTTCATTTTTTCGGCGCCGCGGGGACCGTGACCGGCTCCCGCTACCTCGTGGAAACGGACTCCGCCAAAGTGCTGGTGGACTGCGGCCTGTTCCAGGGCTGGAAGGGCCTCCGGGAACGCAACTGGAAGCCCTTCGCGGTGGACCCGGCCTCCCTTTCCTGCGTGATCCTCACGCATGCCCATCTGGATCATTCCGGGTACCTGCCGCGCCTGCGTCGCCAGGGCTTTCGCGGACGCGTTTTCTGCACGCACGGCACGCGCGAGCTGCTGGAGATCCTATTGCCCGATTCCGCGCATCTTCAGGAAGAACAGGCCCGGCACGCCAACAAGCGGGGCTATAGCAAACACCGGCCCGCGGAGCCTTTATATACCCTCGAGGAGGCCGAAGCCTCCCTGGAGCAGGTCGAAAGCGTGGACTATTACCGGACTTTCGCGCCCGCGCCGGGGTTCGAGGCGCGCTACACGCGCGCCGGTCATATCCTGGGTTCCGGATCGCTGGAGTTGCGGGTCGGAGACCGTTCGATTCTTTTTTCCGGAGACCTCGGCCGTCCCTCCGATCCGGTGATGAAACCCGCGGACCCGCCTCCCCAGGCCGACTACATCGTGATGGAATCGACCTACGGGGACCGCCTGCATCCCCGCGAGGACGTTCTGGAGGCCTTGGAAGGCCTGGTGCGCGACGTCAAGGAGCGGCGCGGGATTCTCATGGTGCCCGCCTTCGCCGTCGGGCGCGCCCAGCACCTGCTCCACCTGCTGGCCCAATTGCGGACGGCGCGGCGCATCCCCCAGGTTCCGGTCTACCTCAACAGCCCGATGGGGATCAGCGCCACGGATGCGTTTCTCCGTCACCCCGAGGATCACAAGCTCTCTGCGAAGGAATGCGCGGCCATGGCCGAGGGCGTGAACTTCGTTCGCACGATCGAGGAGTCCAAGGCGCTGGACGCTCTGGACGGCCCTTTGATCGTGATCGCGGGGAGCGGCATGGCCACGGGAGGCCGCATCCTGCATCATTTCGCGCGTCACCTGCCCGATCCGGAAGCCACCGTGCTGTTCGTGGGCTATCAATCCCCCGGCACGCGCGGCCATGCCATGCTTTCCGGGGCCGGGGAGGTCAAGCTCCAGGGACGTTACGTGCCGGTGCGGGCTCGTGTGGTCCAGATCGGCGGCCTCTCGGCGCACGCCGACTACCGGGAACTCCTCGCCTGGCTCGAAAAGGGCGCCGCGCCGCGCCGCGTCTTCGTGACGCACGGGGAACCGGCCGCCGCGGACGCCCTGCGCCTGCGCATACACGACAAGTTCGGTTGGGATGCCGTCGTGCCCGCCGACGGGGAATCCTTCGATCTGGATTAAGGTTCCGTCAAAAGTCCTTCCGGGCCAACCGCCCCAGAAACGCAAGCGCAGGCAAGGCCACCCAAAGCACCAGGGCGCCGAGCGCGGTGAAGATCCCGAACCCCGTGCCGAAGAAGCGCCTGAAAATGGCGCCCGTGTACCCGAGCATGACCGAGGCGTCCAGTTGCATGAGCACGAGGATGCGCTCCAAATCAATCGGATTCAGCAGGATGGCGGTTATGATAAACCGATCCAGGGGGTAGTCGGCCAGGAAGGTCAAAAGAAACAGCAAAAGGCCGTCGTAGAGAAAGGCCATGGAGAGCCAGAGAAACAACGCGGCCGCGAAACCGCGCAGGGGATCCTCGATCGTGACGGCGATGAGGAAGGCCATCGAAAGAAAGGAAAGGTGGAGCAAGAGGCCCCCGCCGAGAAACAGGCCCAGCAAGCGCGCGTCTCCCCCATCCTGAAAGCCGAACCAAAGGGTGGGGATGCCGAGGCCGAACGCGAAAGCGGCGCACAAGGCGATTCCCAAGGCCACCCCCTGCCCCGCCAACAGCGATCTTCGCCCGATGGGCTGGGCCAGCATCAGTTCGTGGAAGCCGCGAGACTGGTGAAAATAAAGAACGCCGAAGACCAGCGAGCACAAGGGGACGAGGAACAGTACGAGGCTCAAAAGCGCGCCGAGACCCGCGGAAACGCTGGGCGCATAGTTCATCAGGCCGTAACCGGCCGCGAGATAAAACAGGAAGTACGCCGCGATGAAGCGGCTGCGCAGCAAATCGCGCAGGCAGAAGCGCAGCACCGTCATCATACCGCGGCCTCCGCATCGCTCTCGTGCACCGTTTCTTCCAGATATCCAGCCACATGACGCTCAAACAAGGACGGATTGCTTCCCATTCCCGGGACATCGATCGCCGCGACGCATTCCGCCTTGCCCTCGCGCAAGAAGACCAGGCGATCGGAGATTTCCCATAGATCGTCGAGCCGGTGCGTGGTCAGGAGAATGGCCTTTCCCCGCGCTTTTTCCTCGCGCAAGGCCTCCATCAACCGCAGTCGGGAAGCCGGGTCGAGGCTCGCGGTGGGCTCATCCAGCACCAGCAGGCTCGCATCGAAGGCAAGCGCCAGCGCGGCGTTGACCTTCTGCTTCATGCCGCCCGAGAGGGTCTTCCATTTCTGGTCGAGGAAGGCGGTGATCCCCAGCCGTTCGCCATGCCCGAAACGGGCGCGAACGCTCCGTATGCTTTCCACCAGCCGGGTAATCTCGCGCACGGTCAGGTTTTCGGGGAAGCCGGGAACCTGCGGCATGTAGCCGATGTGGCGGCGGTAGGCGGGCCCAAGGCGGACGTCCTCGCTCATGACGTGAATCTTCCCGCCATCGGGCACGTGCAAGCCGAGCAGGCAGCGCATGAGGGTCGTCTTTCCGGACCCGTTGGGCCCCAGGATGGCGGTCACCGTACCCGGCAACGCCTCGAGATTCACTCCCCGTAAAACTTCTTTTTTCCCGTAAGCCTTGCGAAGGCCCGCGATGCTAAGCGATGCCGTGTTCATGTTTGCTTTCTGGTTACGCTCGCGCGACCCCGCGGAAGCGGCATGCGGGGCTCCGCATCCTCCAGGGAGGCCGGCGAAAGCGTGGGGAAAAGTCGTTCCAGGGCGTTTAGCAAGGTCACGAAATGACTTCGCAACAGGGAGGCTGCCTGGGGATGACGCAGCATCAGGGCGGGAAAAAGTTCAACCGGGCGGTGCGGAACGTCTCCCGTTCCGTCCCGGTCCAGGTCCCAGCCCGCGTACCGATCCCACGTATTGCGACGAAAAATGTTGCTGTTACCCATGCTGGGATTGTAGGCCACGTCGAACGTGTTGCTTTCGAAGCGATTGTTTTCGAAAAGGTTCCGGTCGCAATCCGCCAGGATGCGCAACGCCCAGCCATTGCGGCGAAAATCGTTTCCCGAAACCACCAGGTCGCTGCTGCCTTCCTGAAAGACGGCTACGGTATTATGGGAGAAGGTGTTCCGCTCGATCCGGCTGTCCCGCAGGGACTTGAGCAGGAGCCCATAGCTGGCCGGCCCCCAGTTCCGCTCGAAGCGATTATCCCGCATGTCCACGCGATCGGAGTACATCACCGCCACGCCCGCCCCGTTCTCGCGAAAGACGTTGCGCTGGTAGCTGTTTCCGTTGGAGTACATGAAATGCAATCCGTAACGTGCATTACCTTCGCAGACGTTTCCGCTCACGAAAGTGTTCCCGGTGAATTCGAGGTAAATCCCGTCCCGGTGTCCCTGAACATGATTGTCGGTGATGGTCAGGCTGTCGCTTTTCCAGAAATGCAGGCCGTTTCCGTTGGAAAGCTCCCCGCTGCGCAGTCCCTCGAAGCGATTCCCCCGGATGACCGCGCCGACCGCCTGAAGGCCGTACACGCCGAAGAATGCCCGCTCGAACCGGTTTTTCTCGATATGGACGCCGCGTACCCGGGAGATCCAGATGGCGCCGCTTTCCCGGAGATGATTCACGCCGACATTGCGAAAGGTAAGCCCGATGACGGCGACCCCGTCGGCCCGGATGTCGAGGATGGTTTGCCCGCCACGGGCATCGAGAACGGCGCCGGGTTCTCCCAGAAGGGTGACCTGCCGGCTCGCGACAAGGCCGGATTCATGGTAAAGTCCGGCCGTCACGAGCAAGGTATCGCCCGGTTCGGCCGCGGCGAGGGCCGCGGCGACGGTTCGATAAGCCTGCCCCGCCCCAACGTGAAGAGACTCGGCGCCTGATGCCTGCGCCAAGAACGCCGCCGCGAACGGGAGGAGATGCGGTAAGCGCATGCGTGACCTCAGCGGTTTGCCAGATCCGGCCATGTCATGATTTCCCCGCCCAGGCCTTCCTGGAACGCGCGCACGGAATCCGCCGAGGCAAAAGCCGCGAGTCCGCCGCCCATGGGACTGGCAACGTTCTCACCGGAGAGGAAGAATGCCTCCTCGGCGGACAGGAAGGGCGTCTCGGGACGGCTCCAGTCCGAAACATATACCCGCTCCCCGGCGCGGAGGGGCGCCGTTTTTTCGTCCTGCAGCAGGCATTCGATGGCGTCGTACTTGAGTACCTTGCCGGTCGTGCTCACGCGTTGCGCGGCGAAGCCTTTCTGAACCAGCGTCATCTTGCAGTAATGGCAGGCGTCTTCGCCCCAAAAGATGGGGGCCGCTTCCTGCCCGCCGCAAGCCAGGATCAAGAACGCCGAAGCAAGCACCAAACCGGAACGCTTGCCAGCGGCCGGGCCGCGGGTCAAACGCCGGTCGCGCCATGTCCACAGCACGGCGCCGAAGATCAGCAGGCCCGCGGCGAGCAGGAACCAACCGCCGGATGCCGGCCACGAAGCGGATTCGAAATTGAGCACGCTACCCGGGCCGATGAGGGGCGGCTGAAAGCTCGCACCCGGCACCTTGATGGCGGCCTTCGGGTCGAGATTGTGGCCATAGTCGTAGCCCCAATGCCACATGTCGGCAATCCCGACAATCCCGGCAAGCGCGAAGACCCCCAACAACGATGTGGCGGACCAAAACCTGGGGCGAAAGGCGACGAGCAGGCACAGGACGCCGAGCGCCTGGATCAGCGGGCGCATGAAACCGAGCTCCGGGATGGAGTCAGGAACGATTTCCCGCATCCCGATGTAATGATTAAGCTGGTTGATAATGGTGAGATCGTGGGGATTCTCGCCGGTGATGGTGTGCGCCCAGATCAGCATGCCCATGCCCTCGGGATACTGGGGGGCGTCCAGGGTGATGCGCCAGATCGGCAGGAAGGGGGCGGCCAACAAGGCCGCCGCCGCCAGCACCAGCAATAGGGAGGGTATGCGAATCCTGAGACGCGCGGGCGCTTCTTCCGCCGTCCTTACCGACCGTCTCCCGAGACTCAGCAGCATACCACCCCCCTTACTTCTTCTTGCCGGAAGGCTTCACTCCACCCGTAGAGTAGGTGATGGGCACGCGCTCGCCCGGCGGGGAGACCCGCAAGTAGCCCTGCATTTCCTGATGCAAAGCCGAGCAGAAGTCGGTGCAGTAAAACGGGATGATGCCTGCCCGGTTTGCCACGGTCATAAGGGTCCTTGTTTGGCCCGGCATGATCAAAAGCTCGGAGGTTTGGGCGCCCATTACCGAGAACCCATGCGGAACGTCCCAGTCCTGCTCAAGGTTGGTTACGTGCCAATAGATCGTGTCCCCCACGTTGATCCCCTCGATGTTATCCGGCATAAAATGGCTCCGGATGCTGCTCATGTAAACGTGGATGGTCCGCCCCTTACGCTCGACGCGCGCTTCGTCTTCCTTCTTGATGGCATGCGGGTGGTGGTTGTCCGCCAGGGCATACATTTTCAGGCTATTCGGCGCGACCTTCTCCGCGGGAATCGCCTGCGCATAGTGCGGCTCGCCGTGCGTCGGGAAGTCGAGCAGCATTTTCATCTTCTCGCCGGAAATGTCGATCAACTGGGCCGAATGGGCGAGCTCGGGACCGGTGGGAAGGTATCGATCCTTAGTGATCTTGTTCAGGGCGATGACGTACTTTCCATACGGCTTGCGCGTGTCGCCTCCGGGTATCATCAAGTGACCGATGCTGTAGTACACGGGAATGCGATCCACAATCTCCCAGGTGCCCAGCTTCCACTTCACGATTTCCGAGGAAAGAAACATCGACGTGTAGGCGTTTCCCCTGCCGTCGAACTCGGTGTGAAGGGGCCCGAGGCCCGGTTGGTCCACGACACCGGCCAGCACGGCCTCGTACTTGAGGACGGGAATTCCCTCGACGTCACCGTCGAACGTCCTGCTCTTGATGGCCTGGATCATTTTTTTGAACGAGTGGACCGGAATTGAGCTGGAGAGCTTGCCTCCGGCGACGATGTACTCGCCGGTGGGGTCAACATCGACGCCATGGGGAGATTTCGGGGTGGGAAGGTAAAACACGACATCCGGACAGTCCGCGGGCGCCAACATGGTGACCTTGCGGCGGATTTCGCTCTTCGCGGTCTGGGCGGATTCGTCCATAAGATTGCTGTAGTGCAAGCCGTCCACCTGTTGGCCCTTGCCCTGGGCGACGCATTCCTCCGCCCGTTTCCAATGGACCGCGGTGACGAAATCCTTGTCCAGCTGGGACGCGTTCACTTCCTTGAGCGTGTGGGCGCGTTCGGCATTGTAGGTCGAGAAGAAGGACCACTCGCGGGAAGGTCCCTTGCCGGAGCGCGTCTTGTCGTAGTCGAGGCCGGGAAGCAACAACTGGAAGGCCACCGCCATGCGCCCGGTCTTCTTGTCGACGGAAATGTAGGACAGGGCGCCGCGGAAGGTCTTTCCGTGCGTCTCGATGGGAACGCTGGCCTGGGGGATGGGCACGGAGAAGCGGGTACCGGCCACAAGGTACTCCGTATTTTCGGTCAGGTAGGGAGAGCTGTGATTGCCCGCGCTATTTGGAATTTCAATCGTCTCCACCGTTTCGAAGGTGCGCAGATCGATGCGGGCGATGCGCGGCGTATTGTTCCCGTTGATAAAGAGCCAGCGGCCGTCCTGCTCGCCATCGGTAAGGGACAACTGGGGGTGATGCGCGTCGTCCCAGGGGATGAAGCCATAACTGGTGTTCATGAGCGGCTTGGTCTCCTCGGAGTATCCATAACCGTTTTCCGCATTCTGGGAAAACACGGGAATGACGCGCAGCGTGCGGCCGGAAGGCAGGCCGACCACTGAAACCTGCCCGCTGAAGCCGCCCGAAAAGAATCCGTACAACTCGTCATGTTTGCCGGGAGCGACGTAAACCCGCTCCGCGGCGTCCTCCGCCAAGCCGGGAACGTCCTTGCCTTCGCGCTTGTTGCACGCTGTAAAAAGGCCCGCCGTCAGGCTGAGTACGAGAAGCGACATCCGTGCCGCCTTGGGGATCGACCTGCTCATGATCTTTTTCTCCTTTTTCCTGGTTGGTTTGTCCTACTGTCCGTCAACTTTTCTGAAGTACTCGAGGATCGCGCGGGCCTCCTCCTCGCTTACGCTCACCGACATTTGGGTCATGTATTCAGCCAGCAACGCCTTCGCCACCGGATCCTTTTGGGTCATCTCGGTCGGATTCATGACCATGTTCATGATCCATTCCGGGGTGCGACGCTGGGTGACGCCGGCCAGGCCGGGTCCCACGTACCGCTGATCCAGCTTGTGACAGGCGGCGCAGGTTCCCGAAAAGATTTTTTCGCCCTTGGCCGCGAGACCCTCATCGAGCGCCCCCAGCGTGACCTTCTTGACCGGGCCGACGCCGCTCGCGCTTGCCGCCTCGGATTGGCCGGACTTTGCCTGGTTGTCTCCCCCACCCGCCTCGTCGGATTTGCCGCACGCCACGAGGAGGAAAGCCATCGCGAACAGGAAGGCTGCCGCGGCCGCTCTGGGTGATTTTTCGTACACGTTCCTGGTTTTCATGCTTCCCCCTTGGTGATGTTTTCTATGGACTAATTTATCTATTAATATGCGTTCGTGTTGGAGTTTATTTTGTTTTTTTTCAGTTTTTACAAACTTTTTCCAGAAACCTGGATTCAGGACGTGTAAAGCCCCACCCCTTTCTTCCGGATTCCCGAAGGGGATGCCAATTTTTCAATGGATTTATATATCCAGTGAAAATGCCTCCCGGGACGCCCCTACCATGCTCTCCCTTTCACTCAAAAAAACTTCCGAATACGCGCTTCGCGCGATGACCGTGCTGGCGCTGGGAGCCGGCGACAGCGCCAGCAACGCCCGCACCCTTTCGGAAAAAACCGGCGTGCCGATCCCCTACCTGAGCAAGATCATGGCGCGCCTCGTTGAGGCGGGACTGGTGTCCAGCGCCAAAGGCCACGGGGGAGGATTCCAATTGGGCCGTTCAGCCCGCCTCATCTCCTATCTCGACATACTCAATGTGATGGGGTACAACTTCGAGTCGAGGCGGTGCGTGTTCGGGTGGGCGGCCTGCCGCAATGATCGGCCCTGCCCCATGCATCATTCCTGGAGCCAGGCCAACGACAACTTCGTGGCCTGGGCGCGCGAAACCACCCTCGCCTCGCTGCGTCAGGAATCTTCAGCCTTGCCCCTCTAAGCCGACGCGTTCGTTTTCAGAGCCAAAAAAAAGCGAAAGATGGCGTCGGTTAAATCCTTTGGACGGCCGATCACGCTAAGCTGATGGGGCGCGAACGCATGCGTGATGATGCCCTTTTCCAGCGCCTCTCCGAAAGGCCTTTTTTAGTCCTGGATCCCGTAGCGGCCTTCGTAGGTGTCGTAATCGCAAGGACGGCCGTCGGTTATCAGCAGGATCGCCTTTTCCCTTCCCGGTTGGCGCTCCAGCAACCGCGTTGCGTGGCGCAGGACGGGACCCATCCTCGTCAGAGGGCGACCCGTCCGTGCGCATGCGCACCTTGGCTTCGTCCGGTCGGAAAGGCATCGCCATGCCTTCCGATTCGGTAAATCGCGACGGAAGGGCCGGTCCTAGCGGGCCCCATCCCGGGTCCGGGAGCCCTGGCGGGAGCCCCTCCCCTGGAATTCAAGGTTCAAGGCGTTTAAAACGCCATTTTTGTCGCGACACCAAGCGGGGGCGACGAGCAAATTCAAGGGCGCGTCCGCCGTGAACCGTTGGACCCCTACCGTAGCGGGAATCCGCTCCAAAACATCGGCCAGTCCGGAGACGTACTCGTCGCGGGTCAGGGGAACGTACTTCCCCGACGCGTATTCCGCTTCCAAGCGCGTCCCCCTCACGACGTGGAGGGGGTGGATCTTGATGGACTGATAGCGCCAACGCTCGAGCGCGAGCGCGGTGGCCCGATAATGCTCCGGGCCTTCGCCGGGCAGGCCCAGTATCAGGTGAACGCACAAGTCGAATCCCCGGCCGGCGCACAGGTCCATGGTGGCCGCGAACTCGTCGAAGGTATGGGCGCGGTTGATGCGTCGCAGCGTTTCGTCGAACGCCGATTGCAGCCCGAGCTCGAGGGTCACGAACGCGCCGCGGGACAACTCCTCGAGCAGGTCGATCGTGGCCGGGGTCACACAGTCGGGCCGGGTGCCGATCGAGATGCCGACCACGGAAGGCGCCGCGAGCGCCTCCCGATAAAGGGTTTCCAGGCGCTCGATCGGCGCGTAGGTTCCGGAGAAGGCCTGGAAGTAAGCGATGAAGCGGTCCGCCCCGATATGATCGCGCATGAAGGCGGAACCTTCCGCGAGCTGGCGGGACACCGGTACGGTCCGGCTTCCCGCTACCGGCGAGAAACTGCGGTTGTCGCAGTAGGTGCATCCCCCGCGGGCCTTGGTGCCGTCGAGATTGGGGCAGGTGAAGCCGCCATGGAGCGGTACTTTGCGGACGCGCAGGTTGGCGAAGCCTCTTTCGGCCAGCAGACGCGCATACGGCTTGTGGTACGCTGCCCTCACGCGGCGTCGTTCATTTCCGGCCGCCCGGGAACCGGAACAGCATCGGGCCGAAGCGGCGCGCCCACAACGCCATCCCGCACAGCGCGAATGCCGAGGCCAGCGCGAGATGGAAGCTCCGCGCGCCCGTCCAGATCTCCGTGGAGACGCGCGTGGCGGCGGCGAGAGCCACGAGACCGCCGAACGCCAGCACCGTCTTGCGGGAGGACCCCAGCAGATCGACCCGTCCGCCGTGGGCGGCGATTACGCGCGAGGCTACGGACAGGGTCAGCCACAGCACGCCGGTGATAAAGACGATATGCTCCCAGGCCAGCAGGTAACGGGGTAGGAACACCGGCATCAGCATGCCCAATCCCATCAGCCAAAGCGCCCAGCGGGCCGCCGCGAGATAGGCAGGAAGGCCGCCGGGCACGCGGTGCAATCGAATTTGCGTGAACAGGAACCAGAGCCACACCGCGGCGCGCAGGCCGGAACCCAGCCGGACGGAAAGGGGGTAAACGGACACGTAAGCCTCCAGGCCGAAACCCGCCAGAAAGAGCGCGGCCGCCGCGAGCAGCCCCCGCGTCCTGGTACCGTCCGACTTGAGCCGCTGCGGGTCGATGATTTCATTCGCGAACAATTTGGGCAACAGAAAGCCGCCGACCCCAAGGACCAGCATCAGCGGAAAGGCCTGGAATTGCAGCAAGGCACCCAGGCGGAAGGTCGGTCCCGAGACGTACCCCGCGAGACTCGCGAGGCGCAGCAAAGTCCCCGTCGTGTCGGCCAGCAGGGCGGCCGCGATGAACACGAAGAACGACGGCGGGTTTCCGCGCCTCTGGGGCCATCGCCTCAGCATGAACACGGCGAAGTTCGCCAGGAGCGCCAGATGCATCCACTGCGCGACGAGGGGCGCGTTCGCCAGCGCCGCGGTCATCATCGCGAGCAAGCCGGCGGGAAACAACAGGAATTGCACGGGGCCCAGCGGGGCGACGCCATGCACCTTCGGCAACATGGTCCCCAAAAACCCGAAGACGAAGCACGACAAAAAGCCTTGTATTTGAAGGGTGGCGTGACTTTGGCCGGGGTAGGCGAAGGATTCAGGCCAAAAGAAGTGCGGAATCCATACTCCCAGCCCCACGGCGGCCCCCAGGAGCCCGAGGGGAAACAACACGCGATAGGGTTCCGCGCAGGCGGCCTTGAGCATCCACGGGTTACGCATAGCTTGTCCTTCCAGACGACCCTTCCCGGGAGCGGCGCAGACCCTGCGAGGCTCGGCGAATCGTCCCGGGAGAAAGCTTAAAACCTTCTCTCAATATCTGTCTACCTTTTTATCCATTGAATGGGCGCGGCGGAACGGCAAACGCCTCCTTTTCGCCGATTTCGGCCATTGATCCAGGCGCAAGGTGAAGGTTTCGAACTTCCGTCGTTCCCGACAAGGTGGACGCGGGTCCTCCCCGGCACATGCCAAGCGTCGTCGGGCAAATCGCGTTTCCAGCGACAAACGTTCAGTCGTTTCAGCGGAATTCACCCGTGGCCGCGCCGGGCCTTCCCCGCCTCCGGCCAGGCCTGAGAGACCTCGATTTCGAGCGAAACTTCAAGATCCACCGTGACACCTCCCTAAAAGCGCCCACAGGTTTCAATGGATGTTTTTATCTATTATATGTACTCGCGTCGAAACATGCCCACAATCGCCTTCGAGCGGAAAAGGACGGATACAATGAGCACCTTTCAAGTCACGGACACCATAGCGCGCATTCTGAAGGTCTGTCCGGAGACTTCGCGCGTTTTTGAAAAAGCGGGGATGGACTATTGCTGCGGCGGCGGGGTATCGCTGGAAGCGGCGTGCAAGGAAAGAAGACTCGACACCGCCGCCCTATTGACCGAACTGGAAGCGTGCGCGGGAATCGAGCACGCTTCGGAGGACGTCTCGACTCTATCCCTTGCCGGGCTCGCCGACCACATCGAAAGCACCCACCACGCCTACCTCAGGGCCGAGCTCCCCAGGCTCCTCGCCATGACGGAGAAGGTGGCGATGGTGCACGGCGGCAAGGAATCCCGCCTCCTGCGGGTGCACGACACTTTTACGTTGCTGGCTCGCGAGCTTTCGGAACATCTGGACAAGGAGGAACAAATCCTGTTCCCCATGGTGCGCCAGCTTGACGGTGGCGCCGAGGCCTCCGCCTTCCACTGCGGTAGCGTCGCGAATCCCGTCGCGCAAATGGAGAGGGAGCACGACGAGGCGGAGTCGTCCATCAGCGAGTTGCGCGCGCTCACCGACGGGTACGTGCCGCCGAAATGGGCGTGCGGAACCTACAGGGCAATGCTCTCCGGGCTTGCGCGGTTTGAGGGAGACCTGCTGATTCATATCTACAAGGAAAGCACTTTGCTCTTCCCCCGCGCGGTTTTCAGGGAACAGGCGTTGTCCGCGCGCTGAGCGAAGGGTAAGGGCGGCTTCGGCACCGATGACCGAGGACCATTCCTGTTGTCCCGGTGGAGAATCCAAGGCCGTCCAATCCGAAACTCCCGTGCCCAAGATGCCCAAGGTCCCCGGTCAAGTTGCGGCATGGAGATGAAAAGCCATCGCTCGGTGTGCTGTCAGGAGGCAAGTCCCCCGTTGAGGCGACTTCCACTTCCAATTTTTCTTTCGCGAAAATCGTTCTCATTACCCTTGCATTATCGGACTTCCGGGCAGAAAACCTTTCCGCACTTCATCCGAAATCGTTCGCTCTCTCCGCTTCATCCGGGCCCCCGCGCTATTTGTCTTTGCGGCGCATTCTGATTTAGGCCTCCGCGCGGTTTCGCCGCCACCCCCTTTCCATTTTCGCTTGCCGAATCACGTCTGAGTCTTTATAAGGCCGGCACCTTGGTTCGGTAGTCCCGCCGCATGTACCTGAACACCCGGAGCCCGGCCCGCACGCCCCTGGTCCTCTGCGCCGTCCCCTTTTCCCGGGTGGGAGCGATATGGATGCTCTACGTCCTGGATTTTAACATGAGCGTGGCGGTATGGGTCGGGCTGATCGCCCTCGCCGGGCTCGATGCGGAAACGGGAACGATCATGCTTCTCTACCTGGATCGCGCGGTCGATAGATTCATAGCCGAAGGAAGGCTCCGAAATCCCGAGGACCTTAAGGAAGCCATTCGCCATGGAGCCGTGCAGCGCGTGCGGCCCAAGATCATGACGGCAGCCGTCATTCTCGCGGGACTGATCCCGATCCTCTGGAGTCATGGAGCGGGATCGGATGTGATGAAGCGTATCGCGGCGCCCATGGAAAAAATGCAGCGGCCTGGTCGTTCGCCGGCACAGCGAACAGGACCTCTTTAATTTTTTTGCCGAAGGTGTGAAGCCGCTTTGAAGCGGGCGCGTCATTCACCACGCTCCCGGAGGAACCGAGCAGCGATTCGTGACCGTATTGATGCAAAATCAGTAGGGTATCGAGCTGGCCGAACGGCGGCCCGCGTTGCTCTTTTGTTTTTGGTTCCAGCTACCCTAAAGGCCTCAAAAACGAAGAAACAGCCTTTTGAGCTTCGTTCCTAGGGATTAATAATCGCTTATCATTCTAATACTGCCGTGATTTCTTCCCGTATCGTGGAATAGCATGGCTTAATGGTCCTATCGGGTTATGGCTTGGCATTATTACCGATTTCTTTGCTATTTAGTCAAGATGAGGGAAAAGCCTAAAAACCGTGCCGAGGCAACCCTCCTGTTGAACGTTCCTTCCGAACGCAGTGGTTCGCAATGATCCGGACGATCGGCACAAGGGACCTGGCCGAACGCCTGATAGCCTATGAGGCGAGGACAAGCAAACCCTCAAAAAAGACCGGCCCCGGAACGAATTTCTCCCCGTTCGAAAAGCTTCGCCCGCATCTGGCGACCCTGATGGGCAATGCGGGCTTCCACGCGCTTCTTGCGCGCGCCTGCACGTTGGCGGGCCCGGAAGTCGCCTGGCTGCGCGAAATCAAAGTCGAGGCCGACGGATCCCTGGAAGGCCTGGGCAAACTCGAATCGCGATGGGGCCCGAAGGCGATTACCGAGGGAAAAATCGTGCTCCTCGCGCAATTGCTCGGGCTGCTGGTGGCTTTCATCGGTGAAGTTTTAACGCTGCATTTGGTGCGCGAGGCGTGGCCGAAGCTGCCCCTCGATGCATTGGACTTCGGCAGAGGAAATAAAAATGAAACGTAAAAGCGGCGCGGCTTCACGCAAGGCAGAAAAAAAGAACCCGGGCCAGCCGGCCAAGGTCACGATCCGCAAGCTGCCGACCGGCGTGCGCGGCCTGGACGACATCCTCGGCGGCGGCATCCCGGAATTCTCCTTCAACATTATCGCGGGCACGCCCGGTTGCGGCAAAACCACCCTGGCCCATCAGATCGTCTTCGCCAACGCCACCGTGAAAAAACCCGCGCTTTACTTCACCGTCCTGGGCGAACCCGCGATGAAAATGCTGCGTTATCAGCAGCAGTACTCCTTTTTCGACGCCTCCAAGCTGGGCGCCGCCATCCGCTTCATCAACCTGGCGGACGTGGTGCTGGAACAAGATCTGAACACCGTCTTCGAGGAGATCACCAAACAGGTGACGGCGATCGGTCCCGCCTTCGTGGTGGTGGATTCCTTCCGCACCGTGGTGCGCAGGATGGCGGCCGGCGCGAGTGAAGTGGAAATGCAGTCCTTCATTCAACGTCTCGCCCAGTTTCTCACCAGCTGGCAGGCCACCACCTTCCTGGTCGGGGAATACGTGCAGGAGGAGGTTCGGGACAATCCGGTCTTCACCATCGCCGACGGCCTTCTGTGGCTTTCGCAAGTGCCCGAAAGAAATTCCGTGGTGCGAAAACTGCAGATCATGAAACTGCGCGGGCAGGCCTCGGTGCCGGGACTGCACACCATCCGCATTTCCGATGGCGGCCTGCAGGCATTCTCGCGCACCCTGGGATTCGTGCGCAAAATGTCAAGCCCGTCCAGACGGCGGAGGCTTTCCACCGGAATTCCCGAGCTGGACAAGATGATGGGCGGCGGCATCCGTGAAGGAGACAGCCTCCTCGTGGCCGGACCCTCGGGAACGGGGAAATCGGCGCTGGCCTCGCAGTTCATCGCCGAGGGAATTCGCAAGGGAGAGCCGGGAATCCTGGCGCTTTTCGAGGAACGTCCGCGGGGCTATACCGACCGCGCCGACAGCTTCGGCTTGAACCTTAAGACGCCGCAGGAAAAAGGAAGCCTGGAGATCCTTTACCTGCGCCCGCTCGACCTTTCGGTGGACGAGACCATGCAGGAGATTTTGGACGCCATCGACAGAATCGGGGCGAAACGGCTCGCGATCGATTCGCTGGTCGGCTTCGAAATGGCGCTGGCGCCCGGGTTCCGCGCGGATTTCCGCGAGTCCCTCTACCGGATGATCGTTGCGCTGACCGGCGCCGGAGTCACCATCGTGAGCACCGTCGAGGTCGAGGATACTTTCACCGCGCTGCCCTTCAGCCACTACGCCATCTCGTTCCTCACCGACGACATCATCCGCATGCGTTACGTCGAGATCGACGGGCAACTTCGGAAAATCATTGTCGTCATCAAGATGCGCGGCGGCAATCATAGCAAGGACATTCGGGAGTATATCATCACGGACAAGGGTTTGGTCGTCATCCTGCCGCGCGTCACCCAATATGACGGGTTGATCACGGGAATCCCCACGCGCGCCGGCCCCCGCCCGCCGCAAAAGGATGAACCCGCGCCGGAACCGAAGGCGAAGAAGTAGAAACCATGCCCCCATGAACGCCCGCGACGAACTTTCCGAAAAGATGCGGGCGATGAATGAAGCCCTGCTGCTGGGATCGTTGCGCCAGCATGAACTTGCCGAGGCGGCCGAGAATCTGAACGCGCAACTGCGAATGGAAATCGCCGAACGCGAGCAGATCCAGGCGGCGTTGCGCGAAACCGAGGGACGTTTCCGCACCCTGTTCGAGCTGGGCCCCGCGGCGATCCAAACCTGCGACGCTTCGGGCGCCATCCGGGATTTCAACCGCCGCGCGGTGGAGCTATGGGGGCGGGAGCCGGTGCCCGGCGGCGAAGAGCGATTTTGCGGATCATTCAAGTTGTTCCGGCCGGACGGCCGCCCTATGGGTCACGAGCAATGCCCGATGGCCAAGGTGATCTCCGGCGAAACCCCGGCGGTGACCGACGGGGAGGTGCTCATCGAGCGGCCCGACGGCTCGCGCATTTCCGTTATCGTGAATATCAAGCCCCTAAAAAACGAGCGAGGAGAAATCACGGGGGCCATCAACTGCTTTTACGACATCACCGGGCGCAAACTGGAAGAAGAGGTGCGGCGGCGATTGGAGGTGCTAGGCGCCTCCAACCGGAAGCTGGAACAGGAGATTGTCCACCGTGAGGCCGTGGAGGAAACCCTTCGAAAGAGCGAGAAGCATCAAAAACAGGTGCAGGAACGCATGAAGCAATTAGCCCATCAGGTCCTGCACGCCCAAGAGGAGGAACGCTTGCGCATCAGCCGCGACCTGCATGATCAAATCGCCCAAACCTTGATCGGCATCAACGTCCGGCTCGCCTTATTGACCAAGGGAACGGAGGTTCCGGGTCCGGATTTTCGAAGGCAGCTTAGGCTCACCCAACGTCTCGTGAAAAAATCGGTGGAGATCGTGGCCCAGTTTTCGCACGATCTGCGCCCGACCCTCCTGGACGATCTGGGCCTGATTCCGACCTTGCACACTTTTTTGAAAAGGTTCATGCGGGATACCGGCATCCGCGCCAGCCTCGTTGTTTTCGCGGAGGTGGAAAAGCTGGACCACAACCTGCTTACGGTTCTGTATCGCGTCGCTCAGGAAGCGCTCAATAACGTCATTCGACACGCGAAAGCCAACGCCGTGGAAATAAACATCCAAAAGGTATCCGGCCAGATTTACATGACCATCAAGGACAATGGCGAGGGCTTCAAGACGGACACCTTGCACAAGGCGAAGGGAAAACGTCTCGGATTGGTCGGCATGCAAGAGCGCCTGGAAATGATCGGGGGCACTTTCGACATTCGGTGCGCGGACGGGCGGGGGACCACCGTGACGGCTAAAATTCCACTCGCGGATTAATTGGGAACGCCGCCCGGCTCTATTTGAGTTTTTTCTTTCGGGAAACCGCGGCCTTCGCCCGGCCGTTATAATCCAGGGCCCTACCGACCCACCCCGCCAATTCCTTGTCGGACTTCGTTCCGGCGGGCCCGACGAAGACAAATCCCTTCATCGGTCTTCCGGTAAAATCCATCTCCCGGCAGCCTTTCCGCTTCAAGGCTTGATCATGCAGGTCGGGATCGATGCGCGCCATGAGGTCATCCCCCAGAATGCCGACGCACATTTTTCCGTTCACCATGTAGGTCAATCCGCCCATCATTTTTTTGGCCTCGACTTTCAGGCCTTTTCCAAAAATCCGGCGAACGCGGTCCGCCAGGATTTCGTTGTATGCCATATTCGCCCCCGATTAAATGCCACCTTCAATGTAGTTGCAGTTTGCAAGCCATTTGTGTATACTAAAACCATGGGAAAGGCGCTACACGACTGCCGGCATTCGGGATGCGGCCTGGCCTACAGCCTGGATATTTTCGGCGACAAATGGACACTCATTATCGTTCGTGACATGGTCATGGGGGGCAAGCGCCATTTCGGCGAGTTCATGGCCTCCCCGGAAAAAATGGCGAGCAACATTCTGTCCGATCGCCTGAAGCGCCTCGAAGAATCCTGCATCGTCTCCAGGACCCAGGATCCCGCGAACGAATCGAAGTTCATTTACGAGCTCACCCCGAAGGGGAAGGAACTAATTCCGCTGGTCCTCGACCTCCTTGTTTGGGGCTCCCGGCATGACCCGAATTCCAATACCCCCGCGGCGCTTCTGCGCTGGCTCAATAAAGACCGTGATGGGGCGATCAAGGCCATACTCAAGTCCCTGAAGGATAAAGAGTCCTTCGTTCACGCCTACGGATTCGCGCCCAAGGTTTCCTAAAAGCTCCTACGACTTCCTGGATCGCCGCTTTTCGTATCCTCGTTTCTCCCCTTCCCTGAAAAAAATCGTTCCGTTTTAAAACGCGATCTTCCGAACCGGGGAGGAATCGCGGTTTAAGACCTTGCGAAAAAATTCCCGCTTCGCGAAAAAAAGGACTTGCAACTTGCAATTCGATTACCTAATCTACTTGCAAATTGCAACTACAAGGAGGCATCGTGGGCGATAGAAAAGCGTTTTTGGCTCGATATGCGGAGTGGACCATCCGGCACAGGAAAAGCGTGATCGTGGCGGTTCTGCTCGTCACCGCGTTCCTGATCACCCGTTTGGGCCACCTGCAAATAGACAGTAATCCCGACCTGTGGGCGCCGCAAAAGCACCCCTATGTCGTGACGACGAATCGCATCGAAAAGATCTTTGGCGGACGGAACGTAACCGTCATCGCCGTCGTGCCCAAGCAGGGGGACATCTACCAGCCCTTCGTCCTGGCGAAGATCAAGCGCCTCCAGGACAAGATCGAGCTCTTGCCCCACGCGGTCCGGCACAACATCACGAGCCTGGCGGCGAACAAGGTGAAGGTGATCAAGGGCACCGAGGAGGGCATGGAGGTCCGGCCCATGCTGGAGAAGGTCCCCGAAACGCCCGAGGAAATGGAAAAGTTCAGGGCGGAGGTAGGCTCCATGCCGGTCTACAAGAACGCCCTCGTTTCGGCCGACCAGAGAGCGGCCGCCGTGATCGCGGATTTCAAGCAGGACTCGACCACCCCGAATTTCATCGCCATGAACGCGGGGCTTCGGAAAATCGTGGAGGAAGAGCGAGACGGTTCGGTGGACATTTACATGGCCGGGCTTCCCATCATCGGCGAGGCGGCTGATCGCGAGTTCATGAAAATGCCGATTTTCTTCGGCCTCGCGCTTCTCGTCATCATGCTGATTCAATTCTGGTCGTTCCGAAGCGTCCAGGGAATGATCCTGCCCATGGTGACGGGAATACTCAGCGTCCTTTGGAGCCTGGGCCTCATGGGCCTGTTCAATGTGCACCTGGACCCGCTGAACACGACGACGCCCATTTTGATCATGGCGATCGCCGCCGGCCATGCCATTCAGATTCTCAAGCGGTATTACGAGGAGTACGGCCGGCTGGTGGCGCAGGGACTCGACCCCAAGGCGGCGAACCAGGCCGCGGTGATCGAGTCCATGGTACGCGTCGGCCCGGTCATGGCGGTCGCCGGAGCGATCGCCGCGATCACCTTTTTCTCCCTGGCGGGATCGGGCGTTTCGATGGTGCAACATTTCGGGATCTTCGCCGGCTTTGGGGTGCTCTCGGCCCTGGTACTCGAAATGACGATCATTCCCGCGGTACGCTCCCTCCTTCGTCCTCCCCGGAAACATGAAACGGCTCGCGAAAGCAAGGTCGGGGTTCTGGATAGAATCCTGACCACCCTCGCGAATAACCTCGTGGGAGGCCGGGCCCCCTGGTTCGTGGGCGGCGGCTTGGCGGCCATCGTCCTGATCGGGGCCGGTGTTTTCTTCCTGCGCGTCGATAACAACTTCAGACTGTACCACAAACCCAGCAGTGAAGTGAGGGTGCACGACAAAATCCTGAACGAAAAGTTCGGCGGCACGAACTCCATTCAGTTCCTGATTCAAACGCCCGGCCAGGACGGCATTAAGGATCCGGCCGTGCTGCAGGCCATGGACAAGCTGCAAACCTTCCTGGATCGCCAGCCCACGGTCGGGAAGACCCAATCGCTGGCCGACATGATGAAGCGAATGAACCAGGCCATGCATGCCGACGACCCGAAGTACTACGTGATACCGGAGAGCCGCGATCTCATCGCCCAATACCTTTTCTTGTATTCGACTTCGGGCGGCCCGCAGGATTTTGAAAGCTTCGTCGACAACGACTACCGAAGCGCGTCCGTCTGGGTCTACCTGAAGGACGACGGCACGACGAACGCCGACCGCATCGCGAAAGCGGCGCAGGTGGTGATCCGCGAAAACTTCCCGCCGGGCGTCACGGTGCAAATGGGCGGAAGCCTGGGACAGGTCATCGCCCTCAACGACGTCATCGTCCAGGACAAGACCAAAAACATGGTGCAAATGGCGATCGTGGTGTTCCTCCTGGGAGCCTTGGTGTTCCGCTCCCTGGTCGGAGGCCTCTTCGTCGTGATCCCGCTGTTCGCCGTCATGCTGACCAATTTCGGCCTCATGGGCTGGCTGGGCACTCCGCTCGACATCACGGCGATGTCCACGGCCGCCATGGCCATCGGCATCGGGGCCGACTATGAGATTTATCTCCTGTTCCGGTTCAGGGAGGAGTTGAAACGCACCGGGGATGTACTGGCGGCCACGCGAAACTCGATGCTGACCTCCGGAAAGGCGATTTTGTTCGTCGCGATCTCGGTTTTCGGAGGCTACGCGGTCCTGCAGATGTCGAGTTTCGCGTTCTACAACCAGCTCTCGAACATGGTCACGGCCACCATGGTGATCAGCGCCTTCATCGCCCTGTTCTTCCTGCGGGCGCTCATGATGGTTTTTAAGCCGAAATTCATCTTCGGGGAGCAAAGAGAAGCCCTTTTCCTTAAAGCACGGCAAGCCGTGAGAGGTGACGTATGAAAAGCAAAATCCTGCCTGCGCTCGCTTTGGGCGCGGCCCTGTTCCTTCCGGGCTCGGCGTCGGCCGAAGCCCCGGATCCGGTCGAAATCATGACGAAGAATTTCTTCGTCTCCAAAGTGTCGGGCTCGAGCCAAACCGTGACCATGGTCTTGACAACCGGGTCTGGAGAAACCCGGGTCCGCAAAACGACCGGTTATACCAAGCTGCAGAAGAACGGACGGGACAACACCCAGGTTGTCCGGTTTCTCTCCCCTCCGGACGTGAAGAACGTGGCGAACCTCCTGATCCAGCATTCGGACAGGGACGACGACATCTGGATTTACCTGCCGGCGCTCAAAAAAGTCCGAAAGATCGTGGCTTCAAACAAGAAAGACAGCTTCGTCGGATCCGACTTCTCCTACGGGGACGTTATTGGCCCGAAGGTCGAAGACTGGAATCACAAGCTCCTGAAAGAAGGTACCGTCGACGGCGCAAAGGTCTACATCATCGAATCGACCCCGAAGAACGAGGATGTGCGCAGCTCCAGCGGCTATTCGAAGGTGAATTATGCGATCCGGCAGGACTGCCATGCCACCGTGAAAGCCGATTACTGGGACCTGGGGGGAAGGCCCTTCAAGACGATTACCTATTCGGACCTCAAGGAAGTCGATCCCGTCCATCACAAGTGGCTGGCCATGAAGGTCCAGGCGAAAAATCTTCAGACACAGCATCGGACCGACCTTATTTTCGACAGCTACAAACTCGATCCCGGCCTGAAGGACGACTATTTCTCAACGCGTTATCTTGAAAAAGAGCAGTAGCCATGCGGAGCGTCTTACCTTGGACTCCCCTGGCTTTCGCGGCTGCCTTCGTTTTTGTCCCGGATGCGTGGGGAGATGGAGAGGGTTCCAGTCCTCCCGATCCTCCACGTCCCAGCGGGTCCATTGAAAGCGGCTATTGGTCCGGCTCGAGAAACCTCGATGACCGGGATAATTTGTGGGTCACGCGCTTCGCCGGGAAATTGGATAGCCGCGTGACCGACTATTTTCGATTTCATCTCGAAGCCAGAGTCTGGAACCAGAATTCCATGAGCGGTGCTCAGACCAGCCATGGGGAATTCCGGGAGCTCTGGTTTAACCTGGAACTCGATGAATCCACCGAGATTCGCGCGGGGAAGCAGCTTGTCACCTGGGGACGGGCGGATGGGCTCAATCCGACGGACCTAATCAATCCCAAGGACCTGACCCGCCTGGTCTCCGAAGAGAGCGACCAGAAGTTGGGCACATGGCTGCTGGGAGGGACCCGGTACTTCGGCCACCTCTCGATCACGGGTCTCTGGATCACGGACTTCGAGCCCTCCGTGTTTCCCCTTCCCCCGCTGGCGTCCGGGGCGGCCTTGGCCCGGGAACTTCCGGACCATCGCGCCGCGCAAGGCGCCCTGAAGGTGGAAACCACCGGCGGCCGCCTCGACGCTTCGATTTCCTATTTCGACGGCTACGATCACCTTCCGGATCTCACCTTCTCGGGTTCCACCATCACCCTTTTCTTCCCCCGGATCCGGGTTGTGGGAGCCGACGCTGCCGGGAATTTGGGCCGGTTTGGGGCGCGAGCGGAAGCCAGCTATACCTTCCAGGACAAGAGCGTGGGCGGTCCCCTGCCTCCACGCCGAAACGTGCTTTCCGTGGTGGCGGGAGCCGACAGAAGCTTTTTTGAATACTTGAACGTGAACGTTCAATACCTGGGGCGCTATGTCCCGGGATTCAAGGATCCTGATGGCATTTCGGATTCCACGACCCGAGAGTTTGCGCATCTGCGTGCGCTCCTGATCCAGGAGCAAGCTCGGATTCAAAACGGGATGTCGGCTCGCGTGTCTTACAAGTGGCTTCATGAAACCCTCGAAACCGAGGTGAGAGGCGTGACCTGGTTTAAAGGGGGCGATTACCTCCTCTCTCCCCGGGCGAGCTATGCACTGAGCGACTTTGTGAAGGTCTCCCTCGGGGCCGACTTTTACAACGGACCCGCGAGGTCCATTTTAGGGTTCCAGGAGCGAAACAGCCTGGGCTTCGCCGAACTGAAGTACGGGTTTTAGATCTTCTGTTCTTTGAAAACGATTCGATCCCGGAAATCGGCAGGCGGTCACCGCTAGGCTTGCTCCACCTCGCGGCGACGCCGAGCACAAGAAAAGGATTTATCCTTTGGAGCCTGTTTCGGCGTAGTTCTTCAACCCCGCAAAGAATTTCTTAATCCCGCGATCGGTTTGGCCGCGAAGCATCAGCTTGTCCATGAGTTGTCCAAAGAAACCCCACTTCACCCGGTATTCCATCTCCTGCGAGACCTTGGTATGATTCCCAAGACGCTCGAAGCTGTAGCTGTGCCGCAAACCATCGATGGGAAAATTGCAGTCCGTGAGCTCGTAGGCTAAAGCTTCCTGAGGCTTGCAAACGGTCATCTTTTCCTTGAACCAGTGTTTGCCGTCCTTCATGTCCACTTTTCGACTTGCGCCGACGCCGTCCCGATTCGAGGAGGTTACCGTGGATCTCAGGACCGTGGGGTCATACCGATCCAACTCGCCCGGGTTCGCGAGGATTTTCCAAATCTTCTCAAGAGGGGCATCGATCATTATTTCGTTGTGCAGTTTGGTCATGGTGGATAGAGGGGGTTGGCGCGCTTTCGGTGATCCCGCTGTTCGAGTTTATGAGCCCTATCGACCCCTGCCGTGATCCGGATCGACTTCGGCCCGAGCGTACGGTTCGGGGTTGAACCGTACGCGGGAAAATTGAGGCTAGGCCATGGAATGGAAGGCCACCCGGTTCCCCTCCGGGTCGATGAACTGGGCCATGAACCCGTTCTTGCCGATGGAGGTCTTGGGCATCACGATTTTTCCACCTGCCGCCTCCACCCGCGAGAGGGGAACGCTCAAGTCCTCGCCCCCGTTTAGATAAACCAACGGTCCCTTGTCCGAGGGCTCATATCCGGGCCCGCTTACCACGGCGCCGCCCACTGAATCCGGTTGGTATCCCGGGAGGACGCCCATTTTGTGCCCATTGGGCATGTCGACTCCCTGCATCTCCCCTCCCAAAACTTTTCCATAAAATTCGCACGCGCGCTCGAAGTTTTTTGCGGGGATGTCGAACCAGTTGATCACATTGGCCATGATTTTTCTCCGTGAAAGGGTGATTAAAGCAGCGCATCCAATTTATCACGTCGAGCCCATTAATCCAGCTGAATAAATGCATTTTCCGTAGGTTTATAAGTCGGCCATAAATGCGATAAAACGTGTTTTTTTGTTAGTTTATCCTAATTTTTCACCATAAATCGTAGGTTTTATAGATGAAAAAAGAGGCTCTCTTTGACTTGATCGGATCCCTAAGCGCCGGAGAGAAAAAATATTTCCGGCTGAGTTCGACTCACCCGGGAAAAAGCACGCGGTATCTCGAACTTTTTGACGCGATTGAATCCGGGCGGGCCAGGAACGACAAGGAATTGCGTTCCCAATTTTCCGCCGGATCCGAGGAAAGCCAATTCCATGTTTTAAAAAATTACCTGGCGGAATCCCTCTTGAAACGCCTGAGGGAACTCAACGCCGAAGGGTCGCCGACGGCCCGCATCTTGTCTCTTCTGGGGGAAGTCGAAATTCTTTTCGACAAAGAATTGTTCGACCTCTGCCTTGAACGCCTGCGCAAGGCCGAGACATTGGCTGTGCGCCATGAATGTCTCGCCCTGCTTTGTGAAATTGCTTCCTGGAAGCGGGCGCTGGCGCTGTCCCATCCGGAACAGGGGTTAATGGAGGCCGTAGATCTGGAGACCAAGACCCTGTCGGACCTCAAGGCCGTGAATCGCTACTGGGGATTGTCGGCGATAATGGCCGCCGATCCCGTGGGGGCGACGGACCTCGTCGGCCTTGCCCTCCGACGGCGGCCGGACCGGCTCGAGCCGGACAAGGCCACGGTCCTGAGGCATCACCTGACTTACGCGCATCACCTGATGCGCGGCCAGGTTACCCAGGCGGAGACGGGATTGGAAAGCCTCATCGCGTTCATGGAATCCCGGCCCGACCGGATCGCGGAAGACCCGGGGTCTTACGCCACGGCCCTCAGCAACCTGATCGCGCTGCGCCTTCAAGAGCGGCGGTGGGAAGGAATCGCGGACCTTTTCGCCAAAATCCCCCGGCTGGCGGACGGAACGGCGGCCCGTAAATTCAGCAGACGCACAAGACTTCGCCTCTATAATCTGGAACTGGAATATTATCGGGACCGCGGGCTTCCCGCGGAGGCCCGGGCATTGATGGGCGAGATCGTAGACTACCTGGAAACACCCGGGGCTCGCTTCCCGAACGACTACCGTATTTTGTTCCATTATCAGTTTGCCTGCCTCCATTATATGGACGGTGACCGGAAGGAAGCCTTGCGCTGGATAAACGCAATCCTGTCGGAAGAATACGGGGGCAACCGCACGGAACTGCAAGCCCATGCCCGCCTCCTCTCATTGGCCCTGCATTACGAGTTGGGAAACTTGACGGTGCTTCGTTATGCGGTGGACGGCTATCGCCGCTACCTGAAAAAGAACGGCATGCTGGACGCGCCCGCAATCCGGATACTTCGATTGTTCGCCAATATCGGCGCCGCCGTTCCCAAAAAACATGGGGAGATTTTTTCCAAGGCGCGAGAGCATCTCTCCAGGGATCCGGAGGCCCGGACCTTCAAGAAATGGGCGGATTATTTTGATTGGCCTGCCTGGCTCACCAAACAGGCCCCGTGAGGGTGCCGGAATTATGCGTTTCGATCCAGCTAACGTGGCCACGCGTGAAATTTCCTCCTTCGCGGAGTGCGGGCACGAATCCATATCGCCCCCCTGTCCGGTTGGGACGGGCGTAGAACCCGATACCTGAGCCTGCTTGCGCCCTAGGGGAATCAAGCTATATCTCGCAGGCTCCACCGGCGCAAGCGAGCTCCCTCTTCTGTTCGGTTTCGTCGGTGCGCTCGTAGGCAACCAGTTTTGAATAGTCAATCTCGGGGAAGGCGGCCGCTAACTCCTCGTAGCGCTTTTTGTCGATGGACTCGTATGGAGCGAGCCGGTACACATGGTCGAACCGCGGCAGGAAGGAGAGCCCACCGATAATGTCCCAGTTTTTTTGCAACCAGTCGACGACTCCTATCCACTCGTCCTCGCCGACCGAGATGGTCGCCGACGGGTTGTGCTCGGTGTAGTTGAGCTTGACCACCTTCCAGTACTCGAGCTGCTGCAGCGCCGTTATATCGTCCTTAAAGGCAGTGCTCTTTGGAGAAGCAACGGGGAAATCCAGGACGAACGTGGTCGCGTTCTCATCACTCTGTCCCACCTCGGGATGGTAAGGAATACCCTGGTCTTTAAGCATTTTAAACAGCGAGTCGGTGGCCGAGATGCGCACGCGGCGTATGTAGTAGGCGCTGTGGCGCGGATGTATGCCAGAGGAGCAGTTGAACGTCTGTGAAACTGTACCCGATGGCTTGATCGCAGTAACCGACATCGACGGCTTGATGCCGAAGCGCTTGGCATACAGCGCGTTGGTCTTGACCGCGGCGTCCCGAACGGCCCGCAGCACCTCAGGCTGGCGCGCGGCTTCGCAGTCCCACTGTCCCGTAATCGAGACGCCAAGAAGTGACTCGTCGCGGCAGTGTTTTGCCCAATCCTTTGATATGTAGTTGAACTTGGTCAACGATGCCTGGTACGTTCCCAGGAGCGCCGCGAGCCGCGCCTTACGCACCAAACTTTCCTTTGTGTCATTCTCACGCGCAATAACCTCAGAGAGATTGCAAAACTGCTTGGACTGCAGGATTATCTCGCCGCATGGGTTGGTGCCGATGGGGCCGCGCACGATACCGTCCTCGCCTATGAAGCCCGATTTTTTAAAGTACGTCTCCCTACGCTTGGGCAGGGTGTGGTTGAGAGCGCTGCGGTTAAAGATGCCGCGCTCGCCCGAGCCGCTCTTCATAAGCGCGACCCACTCCTCCATAAGCTCCGTGTTGGAGGGTCGCACCTCATACACCGCCGAGTTGTTGGCGATCGAGCGATGTGGCTCGGTAAGGTAAAACTGCCCCTTTTTAGCGTCGCGCAGTTCCGTGTCGTCCAGGTCCGAGAGGCTGATCATCGCAGTGCGGCGCACACCGCCGGCCACAACGCACTCCCCTATCTTGCAGATAATGTCGTGCGCGTCGATGCTGCGCAGCCGCCGGCCTTGGCGGCGCATTATTTTTTCGCGCGCAAAGGCCAGGAGTGCGCGCAGAGGCTCCGGGCCCGATGCCTTGCCGCCCATCACTTTAAGCCGGGCACCTGCGGCGCGTATAAGCGAGTAGTCGAATTCCACGTCATGACCGGCGTACCAGGTAGCAAGCCCCAGAGTAAGCGCGTCGCACCAGCCCTCTTTTGAGTCGGCCACGGTATGCGTTGGCAGCTTTTTGCCGGACTGCTTCCGAATCTGTGGCAACTGCTCAATGTTTTGGGATTCGACCGAGAACCCAACCCCACATCCCTGCATGGAGAGGTACATGACTTCGGAAAAGTCCTCAATTCTTGAAGGCGCGGTAAAGGTGCAGTTGTAGGCGCAGGTGTTGCATCGGCGCGCCGGTTCGCCCGCAAACTGCATGAGCCGCATGGACGGCATCACCTCTTGCCGAAGTATTGCCTCGCGTACTTCGGCATACTCTTTATCCGAAAGCTTTTCGCCAAGGTTTTCGCGCATAAAATCGACGTAACGGTCGACTGTTTCCACCCATGTCTCGCGGCGGCCTTGGGCCTCTATCCATCGCGCATAAGTACGCAGGTAGACAAACTGCCCGAGCAAGTTTCCCTCAAAATACTGCCGGCTCTCCGCGGCAAGCACGCGTAAGCGCTCGGGCACAACGCCGAGTCGCGCGCGCATAGTGGTTCGTTCGGCGCGATAGAGGATATAGGCCTTGGCGGAGGCGGGAAACCCCAAGAGCATGAGCTCTTTTTCGACCTCGTCTTGCACGCCCTCGACAGAGGGCACGAATGCACGGTTGCCTGCCTGCTTGGCGCGTAGAGTCTTCTCGACCGCTCCGGCAACGAGCTCGGGTCCCTTGGGGCGGTACTCGCCGGTAGCATGCATCGCCTTCTCTACTGCGCGGGCAATTTTTTCCTTATCAAAGGGAACGCGGGAACCGTCGCGTTTTATGATGCTCTTCGACTGGGGTTTCATTCGTGCTCCCGGGTTATCTCAATAGATATAATTATCCATTATAAAATCACCTGTCAAGCGTTTTTATTGGGCGACACAAGCATTAGAATGTAAAGATTACCTGGATATACCTGATAATTGTAAAGGGCGGGCTAAACCTAACCCTTTGTTGCATACAGGTTTAGGGCCTGTTTTTTGCACCTCTCGGTTTTCATCGACCCGTTCAATTGGACTAAAACGACATCGACTTCAAATCGTTTTACGATCAAAACTCCGGTACTGGATCGCCTCCGCCACGTGCCGCTCCTTCAGGGAATCCACCCCCTCGAGGTCGGCCAACGTCCGCGCCACCTTGAGGATA
Source organism: Fibrobacteria bacterium (assembly GCA_021155885.1). Classification (GTDB taxonomy): domain Bacteria; phylum Fibrobacterota; class Fibrobacteria; order UBA11236; family UBA11236; genus UBA11236. The sequence goes on from JAJNBB010000010.1 coordinate 59,269, forward strand.
CGGTCATAGGCGCGCGCGGAGAGCCCCAGCGATTCCACCGCGGTGCGCAGCAAGTCGGCGCAGGAGGCCGATAAGGCGCAGTACCGCCGGATTTCCCGCGTGGCCATTTGCGCGTTGCAGTAAATGCCGACATCCGCGCGGAACCGTTCCTGCTGGATGGCGCGCGCCGCGCAGACGCGGTTCCGGATCGACTCCGAAGATTCCTCCAGCCTGTCGGCGAGGATTTCCTCCACGCCGAGGGAGGGCACCTCGAGATGCAGGTCGATCCGGTCCAGCAGCGGCCCCGAAATCCGCGCACGGTAGCGGCGCAGCATGTCGGGGCTGCACGTGCAACGACCCTTCAAGTCAAAGAGCATTCCACAAAAACATGATTGCGTTGCTTATTTGTTTTTGGTCCCAGTTACGTACCCGCTGCCCCGGACGACCCTCCGGCAACGCCTTTATTCCATCCGGCGGGCGCTCGGCCTGGACTGCAAAAAGATGGGCCGTCTTTATGGGATGAACCAGAAAACATGGTGGTGGGAGACGGGGAAGCATTCACCCCTAAGCACTCGGATCCAACACTTGAAGCGCTTCCTTGAGGTGTCTTATACCGAGGCTATGAAGATTTGGCCGGGGAGCCCACCTGAAGATTCAAGGGCAGTTCCGGCCACATTCAGGTTCAAGCAAGGGAAGCCAGTCGAGGTGAAATGGAGTGGACCTTCCACTAATCCCGGGGGAAGTTCACAAGGGTATATCCAATGTTCGGCCCTCGACATGACCACAATCCTCGGATTTGAGCGTGACCCATTCTGTCGCAAACACCACGGAATCGTTGTCATAAACCAAAACACGTTGCCCGCCCTTCTTTTCGGAAAAGCATCTTGATGAGGGCCATTGTAGCGTATCCCTAAAGCCATTCTGCATTTCACGTATGTAGAGAAGACTGTCAGGAAGGTCCGTACTTCCGGAAACTGTGAGGCAGAAATTAAACCTCACATTTGCCGCGGATGAGCAACCGGTGTCCCATAATTCACAACTGGTCAGCAGCCAAGAAATACCTGTCGCGAACAGAATAATGGGCAATCTATGGAATGGCTGGTTACTCCACAATTGGTTTGTCATTTGGTCACCAAGATACAAAACATTGCCTGTAATCTACCGGTACCGCATAACCATGAAGGTAGTAGCATTGTACGCCCAGCGTTTCGGCGACCCAACAAAGTGCGATAGGAACCTGGAGTCGAATTTCCAACACGAGACAGAAAGATCCCTTCCCATCTCAGGGCTTCTCCTCCTTATAGCGCCAGATCCACGGTCCGGTCTTCAACTTCGTCGCAGCCCTCAGATTTAAGCGTAATCCATTCCGTCGTCAACAGCAAAGAGTCACCGTCATAAACAAAGAACCGTTGTGTCCCTCGCCTTTCAGGAAAGCATTTCGCTTGAAAGGGCTCGCGCCTAAGGGTATCCAGCAGCCCGCCTTGCCTTTCGCGCACATATAGAAGGCTATCCGGAAGCTCCTCGCTTCCGGAAACCGTGAGGCAGGGGTTGAATCGCTCCTGGGCCGTGGACCGACAGCCTGTTTGAAAAAAGTCGCAGGCATTCAGGCTGCAGCCGATGGCTGCCACCAATAGGAGAACGACCTTCCCGCGGGGTGGACTTCGTAAGGTTGGTACGTTAGGCATAGATCACCAGGTTGCAAAACATTGTCTGTAGTCGACGGGATCAGCGTAGCCTGTAAGATAGTAGCAATCGGTATCCAGCACATCCTCGATCCAATCCACCTTGGAACTAAGGCGCGTCGACCATTCTTTGCCACCTTGTTTCGCGCAAAGTTGGCTACCGGTGTAAGCCTTTTCAAACCAGCTCGCATGGCCCAGCGTAAAATTTCCACCCTCGCGGAATTGCGGTCCGCCGGAGTCTCCCCTGCACACTCGATGATTGTAGGCTTCGGTGTAATAGGCGTACGCACCATACGATTCGATGTACATGTATTCAAACCGTAGTGTTCCCGCGCCGTATCCGGAATACCCGTCCACGCCACGCCCATAGAGGTAATTGTACCTTGCGTCACTAAAGGTATCATTATAAATGCGTACCAGGTCATAAATGGTAATGTCGTACCAGCTTGTGTTGCTGCGGATAATAGCGATATCGCTTTCCGCGTCCAAGCCGCCGGCATAGGTTGGCGCAATCCAAACCTCACCGGATGTCCCAAAGGCTATGTCCCTTGGAGCACTTGGAGAATTCGAACTGTTTGGATCGAAATATTCAATGAAGATGTTGCTAACGTAAGCGTGGTCTTCTGAGGTGACAATACCGTATAGACAGTGAGCTGCCGTGACAATAGCATTAAGGGTGATCATGTAGCCGGTACACCCAATTGATTCCCCGTTTATTCCCGTAATCTGAACCACCCCCTGCCTGTTTTCGGATCCGGCCGCATTTCGAATGTTTGCCTTTTCCAGAGGCGCTGGTTTTACTTGAGATTGCTGCATTTCTGCGCTATCGCGAGAAATCGGATGGACTCGGACTGCGTGCGGCGTTTCTGGAATTTCAAAAAGAGCCTCAAGTCCCGGATTATTCCGCATGTGCTCGATGAAAGCCCGCGCCTGTTCGCACGTTTTAACCTCGCTGAACCCCAATGCAA
>JAJNBB010000011.1 GCA_021155885.1 Fibrobacteria bacterium
GTTTTCGAACCCTTCGGCGACGAGCACCGTGTGGAGGATCTCGGGGGAAACCTCGACCACGTCGGCGACGTTCTTCGCGCCCTCGATGAGGAAGCGCGATTCCTTGTAGCGCCCCTTTTCGGTGAGCAGCGGCAGGAATTTCTTGACCGCGGGCGACAGCACCGCCTCGAAGGTCGGCTCCGAGTAGCCCGAGGAGGCGGGCTTTCCGTAAGCCGGCTTTCCGTAGACCGGACGCGAGGGCCGGTCCCCGTATTCCCGGCGCGGGGGGCGACCTTCGCTGCGGTCTCCGTAGGCGGGACGGGACGGCCTGTCGCCGTACTCGCGGCGCGGGGGGCGGCTGTCGCCGCCGCCGTACGCGGGACGATCGCCGCCGTAGGCCGGCTTGTCGCCGTAAGGCTTGCGCGCGGGACGGTCGCCGCCGCCATAGGTGGGACGCGCGGACTTATCCCCGTAAGAAGGGCGCGCGGGGCGGTCGCCGCCGCCGTAGGCAGGGCGGGAGGACTTGTCCCCGTAGGACGGACGCGTGGGACGGTCGCTGAACTTGCCGGCGGCGGGGTTGGGGTTGCGGTGCCGGCGCGGGTGGTCTTGGGCTTAAAGCCCGGGAGGTCGAAATCTCCCCCGGAGGAAGATTTGTCGTTGGATGCGGTCATGGGACTTTCCGGGGGGCGCGCTAGATGCGCGCGGGAGAAACCTGGTTGAGAAGCTCGACGGCCTTCTTGTGAATGCCCTCGGCGTCCATGCCGAGGATGCGGTGCAGCACCGGAACCTCGCCGTGGGTGACGAATTCGTCGGGAAGCGACACGTGCTTGAGCGGCATGTCGCCGCGCCCAAGTTCGTTCAGCAGCAGCGCGATCGTCGTGCCGTAGCCGCCGTGCAGGACGTTGTCCTCGGCGGTGAGCACGGCGCGGTGGCGCGCGAACAGTTCATCGTAGGCCCGCGCGTTCAGCGGCTTGACCGTGCGGACATCCACGACGGTGGGCCGGTGGCCTTCGGCGCGCAGCGTTTCCGCGGCCTTCCGGGCATAGGCCAGCATGGGGCCCACGGCCAGAATCAGCACGTCCTCGCCGTCTTCGACCACTTTCGGAAGGCCGATCGGCAGCGTCTCGAAGGGCAGGTGCTCGTCGGGCGCCAGGGCGTTGCCGCGGGGGTAACGCACGGCGATCGGGCCGTCGTTGTACTCGAGCGCGGTGTGCAGCAGGTTGCGCAGCTCCTTCTCGTCCGAGGGCGCGAGAATGACCATGCCGGGGATCATCCCGAGATAGCTGAGGTCCATCGCGCCGTGGTGCGTCGGCCCGTCGAGGCCTACCAGGCCCGCGCGGTCGAGGACGAAGGTCACGTTGAGGTGCTGGATCGCGACGTCGTGCACGATCTGGTCGTAGGCGCGCTGCAGGAAGGTGGAGTAGATGGCGACGACGGGCTTGAGGCCGTCGCAGGCCGCGCCCGCGGCGAAGGTCACGGCGTATTCCTCCGCGATGCCCACGTCGTAGACGCGCTCGGGCAGGGCCGCCGCCATGATGTTGAGCCCGCAGCCCTCGGGCATGGCGCCCGTGATGCCGATGATGCGCTTGTCCTTGCGGGCCAGTTCGGTGATGGCCTCGCCGAACACCTTGGTCAGGCCCGGCGTCGCCGCGGGGGCCGCCTTGAGCTTGCCCGACTCGATGTCGAACGGGTTCGAGGCGTGCCACTTGATCGCGTCCTTTTCCGACTTCTCCCAGCCGTATCCCTTGGTCGTGACCACGTGGATAAGGTTGGGCCCGGGCAGTTCCTTCACCGCCGACAGGATCTCGATCAGGCCCTCGAGGTTATGGCCGTCGACCGGGCCGAAATAACGAATGCCCAGATCCTCGAACAGGCCGCCGGGCATGAACATGCGCTTCAGGCCCTGGTCGGCGCGCGACACCAGCTTCTGCAGGTTCTTGCCCTGCGGCAGCTTGCCCGCGAAATCCCACACCTCGTCCTTGAACTTGTTGTAGGTGGGGTTCGTGAGGATGCGGTTCAGGTACTTGGAGATGGCGCCCACGTTCTTCGAGATCGACATCTTGTTGTCGTTCAGGATGAACACGATTTTCTCGTCGATCTCGCCCGCGTTGTTCATGGCCTCGTAGGCCATGCCGCCCGTCATCGAGCCGTCGCCGATGATGCCCACGACGTTGTTCTTGCGCCCCAGCTGGGTGCGCGCCGCCGCCATGCCCAGCGCCGCCGACAGCGAGGTGGTCGCATGGCCCGCGCCGAAGGCGTCGTAGGGGCTTTCCTCGCGCTTGAGGAATCCCGAGAGCCCGCCGAACTGCTTGAGCGTGTGGAAATCCTTGTAGCGTCCGGTGACCAGCTTGTGCGCGTAGGCCTGGTGCCCGGTGTCCCAGACGAGCTTGTCCTCGGGAGTATCGTAAACGACGTGCAGGGCGAGCGTGAGCTCGACCGTTCCCAGGCTGCTCGCCAGGTGCCCGCCCTTGGACGCCACCTGGCGCACGATGACGTCGCGCATTTCGTCGGCCAGCACCTTGAGCTGGTCGAGGCTGAGGCGCTTCAGGTCGGCGGAGGAATGGATGTTTTCGAGCATGCTTTTTCCGGTGGCGGGATCAGTGAACCCGGGTGAAGATGTAGCGGGCCACGGCTTCCAGCGCGGCGCCCTCGATGGGAAGCGCGCGCAGGTCCGTCACCGCGGATTCGATCAGCGCCACGGCCTTCGCCTTGGAGGCCTCGAGACCCAGCAGCGAAGGGTAGGTGGCCTTGTTGTTCTCGAGGTCGGAGCCCGCGTCCTTGCCGAGGGTCTCGGTGGTCTGTTCGAGGTCGAGGCAGTCGTCCACGATCTGGAATCCCAGGCCGATCTTGAAGCCGAACTCGCGCAGGCCTTCGACGATGGGCGCCGGGGCCTCGGCCACCTGGGCTCCCATCACGAGCGAGCCCGCGATCAAGGCGGCCGTTTTATGGCGGTGGATGTAATCGACGGTGTCGAGGTCGACGGTTTTTCCCTCGCTGAGAATGTCCACCACCTGGCCGCCCAGCATGCCTTGGGAACCCAGGGAGCGGGCGAGGGTGGAAACGCAGGCGGCGTTGCCGGTGTTCGCCACCAGCTCGAAGGCCTGCACGAGCAGGGCATCGCCCGCCAGCACCGCCATGGCCTCGCCGAAAACCTTGTGGTTGGTGGGACGGCCGCGCCGGAGATCATCGTCGTCCATGCAGGGGAGGTCGTCGTGGATCAGCGAAAAGGTGTGGACCATCTCCAGGGCGCACGCGGCCGGCAGCACGGCGTCGCCGGTGCCCCCGCAGGCTTCGTAGGCGGCCATGCACAGGGCGGGGCGCAGGCGTTTCCCCCCCGCGAACATGGAATAACGCTCGGATTTGTGCAATTCCGAGGGCGCCGCCTGCTCCGAGGGCAGAAGTTCCTCGAGGGCGCGGTTGACCCGGTCCGCCGCGTAGCGGAGATAGTCTTCCGCCGAGACGGCGGCGGGTGTTTGCGTCGAAGAAATCATACGGCCCGATTGAGAAAGAAGGCAAAGAAGGAAACAGGGCCCGTGAAGGCCCGCCCGAACCCCAAAAACTAAAAAAAAATCCCCTTGATCCCCTCCTCGCGGCGAGGATATCGACCATCAAAGCACCCCAAAAACGACGATTGCGCACCGAAGCCTGCGCGAAAACCCATGCCGGGCAAGGGGGCTTTTTGCCCTCGAAAATAGAATCCCGTGGCGCCCGAAAGATTTCCACTTTATATATAGCGGGTGTTACCAACTTGTTTCGCTTTTGTTGCGGCAGCAAAGAACGAAGCGACAGATCCAAGGAGCCCCGCATGCCCGTCCCCTGCTTTTCCTCGCTTCGGAACACGAGCCGTTTTGTCCTGCCCCTGCTCGTCCTCGCCGCCGCCGGGACCCGGGCCCAGGCGCCCTTCACCCCCGTCGACACCAACTTCCGCGCCACCCAGCACTTCGTGCCCGGCGCGCCCGTGCAATCCGCGATCCTGTTCACCGGCTCCCTGGACACGGTGGTCACCAAGACGGGGCAAAAGGCCCTTTCACGACCCGAGAATGATTTCATCGGCTATGTGCCCATCAACGGGCGCAGCGACTCCGGCTACGTCATCCAGAACCACGAGCAGAACACCGCGAACGCCGTGCTCGGCCACGGGGGCGGCATGAGCGTCTTCACCGCCCACCGGAAAAACAACGTGTGGTCGGTGGCCGATCACCCCGGCGGCCGCTTCCGCCAGGTGGACTTCACCCCCGTGGGAGGCACGCTGGGAAACTGCGGCGGCGCGGTCACCCCCTGGGGCACGGTGACCACCGGCGAGGAGGCTTTCCAGACGAGCAACTCCGGCTTGCGCAACAATGGAAACGGCTTCCCCGACACCACCGACGTGGTCGTGCCCGTCTTCAACGGGCAGACGGTCAACCGTACGCTGAAGCGCTACCAGGCCATGAACTGGATCGTGGAGGTGGACGCGGCCTCCGCTACCGCCCTCAAAAAACATTACAACATGGGCCGGTTTTCCCACGAGATGGGTTACAGCATGCCCGATGGAAAGACGGTCTATCTGGCGGACGACGCCACGCCCGCCGTCTTTTTCAAGTTCGTGTCCGACACCGTGGGCAACTACAACAAGGGGCAGCTGTACGCATACAAGCAAAGCGCGGACGGGAATTCCGGTTCGTGGATCGCCCTGCCCATGGACCTGGACTCGATGATGAGCATTCGCGCCCTGGCCTTCCGGCGCGGCGCCACCACGTTCACGCGCCACGAGTGGATCACGCAGGTGGACGGCAAGGTGTACATCACCGAAACGGGCAACGACAACCCCGGCACTTCGCACCGCAGCGCGGTGCGCACGGGCGCCACCTTGCCCCGCCATCTCGCCACGCCGGCGCGCATGAACACCGACAGCTCCCTCACCCCGGATTACTTCGGCCGCATCCTGCGCTTCGATCCGGCGACCGACAAGCTGGACGTGTATCTCGAGGGCGGCCCGGCGAGCGCCGGATCGCCGATTCACCTCGCCAATCCCGACGGGCTGACTTCGGTGACCCTGAACGGCAAAAGCTATCTGGTCATCCAGGAGAACCTCAACGGCACGTCCCAGGGCCGGGTGAGCGCGGCGGCCAACACGGCGGGGCGCGATATCCCGGAGCTCTACTGGCTCGAAGTCACGAACACCCCCTCCCGCGACAGCCTGAAGCGCATGATGGTGGGCCCGGCGGAGTGCGAACTCACCGGAGGCCGCTTCACGCCCGACGGCGCGACCTTTTTCATCAACGTGCAGCACCCCTCCAGCTCCAACCCGGCGCCTTACAACCGCGCCTATACCCTCGCGATCTGGGGATACCACACGCCCACCGGCCTGGTGTTCGACGCCCCCGCCTTCCCCCGGTCGAAGCGGGTGCAGGTCAAGGTCAACGCCGCTTCGGGGTTCGCCTACTTCGACCGCCTCACCGACGTGGATCTCTTCAATACCGCGGGACGCCGGCTGGAACGCCATAAGGGCGTGAGAATGCTCGACGTCCAGCATCTGGGCCCCGGAAATTACCTGCTTCGGTTCCAGGGCGGCGAATCGCTCCCGCTCGTTCTTCCTTGAAACGTCTTTCTCGAATCTCAAGTCGGTAAAAGCCTTTAACCTTTTTTGCCGATCCGGAAGCAGGAGGTTATTCAAACCGTAATTCGAACGCAACACGCGGGTTTTCTCTTTGGCTCACCACCTGCGAACCGGTCCGGTCCGCATCCCCCAGGAGAGCCTACCATGCATTCACGTAAATCCAAAGCGGTCTGGGCGGCATTGGCCGCCCTGGCCCTCGCCCCCGAGGCGTTTTCCCAAGCCTTCGCGCCCTTCACCCCGATCGACACCAACTTCAACACGACCCAGCACCTCGTGCCGGGAAGCCCGGTCCTGTCGGCCATCCTGATCCGCGGCGCCACGGACACCGCCACCAACACCCTCGGCGTCAAGGGCCTCGCCAAGGACGTCAACGACTTCACGGGCTACGTCCCCATCAACGGGCGCAGCGACTCGGGCTACGTCATCATCAACAACGAACAGAACACCCGCGACTCGGTGCACGGAGACGGCGGCGGCATGACCGTGGTCACCGCCCAGTTCAAGAACAACACCTGGTCCGTCGCGAACCATCCGGGCGGGCGCGTCCGCTCGGTGAACTTCGCGCCCGTGGGCGGCACGATCGCCAACTGCGGCGGCATGCAGACGCCTTGGGGCACGGTGCTCACGGCCGAGGAATGGAGCCAGGGCAGCAACACGGCCATCCACAGCAACGGTAACGGCTACCGCGACACCGCCGACTGGCCCGTCACCAGCTTCAACGGCGCCCCCGTCAACCGCAGCCTCAAGCGCTACCAGAACCTGAACTGGATGGTGGAGGTCAACCCCGCCACCGCGCAGGTCGTCAAGAAGCACTACAACATGGGCCGCTTCGACCACGAGGGCGGCACCGCCATGGCGGACGGCAAGACCGTCTATCTCACGGACGACGCCACGCCCGGCGTGTTCTTCAAGTTCGTTTCCGACACCGTCGGCAACTACAACAAGGGCCAGTTGTACGCCTACCAGCAGAGCGCGGACGGGAATTCCGGGACCTGGCTGACCTTGCCCATGAACCTGGACACCATGCTGAACGTGCGCGCGGTCGCCATCGCCCGCGGCGCGACCCTGTTCACGCGCCTGGAATGGTCGGAGCACGTGGACGGCAAGTTGTACATCGCCGAAACCGGCAACGATGCCAGCGGCACGGCCCATCGCAACGGCGTGCGCAACGGCGGCCGCCTGGCCAAGCACCTCGCGGCGCGGTTGAACGCCGACAGCTCCATCACGGACTACTACGGCCGCGTCCTCCGCTTTGACGTCGCGACGAACAAAATGGACGTGCTGCTCGAAGGGGGCGCGGGCACCGGCGGCTCGACCAATCACCTCGCCAGCCCCGACGGCCTGACCGCCGTGGAACTGAACGGGAAGAAGTACCTCGTGATCCAGGAGGATCTGATCGGAACCAGCCAGGGCCGCGTCTCTCCCGCCGCCGCCGCCGCCAACCGCGTCATCTGTGAATTGTACTGGCTCGACCTCTCCATCGCGACGCCCACGGTCAACGACCTCAAGCGCATGGTCGTCGGGGCCAACGGAGCCGAGATCACGGGCGCGCGCTTCACGCCCGACGGCAAGACGATGTTCGTGAACATCCAGCACCCCTCCTCCTCGAACCCGGCGCCCTACAACACTTCGTACACCTTGGCGGTGTGGGGATACGCCGGGCAGACCTCGGCCCTTTTCGACAAGCCGAAGTTCAACAAAAAGTCCGGGCGCATCGAAATGCAGGTCAACCCCCTGACGCGTTTCGCCTACTTCAGCGAACTGGCGGACGCGGAACTGTTCGACACCGCCGGCAGGCGCCTGGAGCGCCACCGCCAGGTCACCCAGATGGACGTTGCCCACCTGAATGCCGGTAGCTACTTCTTGCGCCTGAACGGCCGGGACGTGCACAAGCTGGTCCTGCAATAATAGGAGATCGATGTCCTTGACTTTTTCGTACGGCCGCCCGCCCCGCCAGGGCGGAAGGCCGGTTTCTTCGCTCTGTTTCAAGGCCGCGGCGCTAGCCGCGGCCTTTCTCTCCTTGGGGGCAAAGCCTCCTGTTCGCGAACCGGCCGACGTCGTGCAGGCGCGCTACGCCCGCGACGCCGCCGCCTTCGAGGCCCTGACGCCCGCCTTCCGCAAGGCCGTGGATTCACTGCCTGCCCGTGCCGCCAGCACCGCCTCGCTGAGAACCCGGGTCGCGCGCCTGCGCGCCGCCTATAAGCGGGTTGAATGGCTCGCCGACTACGCTCACCCGGGTTCTGCCGCGCGCCTGAACCCGCCTCCCCTGGACCGGGCCGACCTCAACGCCCCCAGCGACATGACGGTGCTGAAACCCGAGGGCCTGCAAATACTGCTCGAGGTCGCCCACGGGGAGAACCCCCTGCAAGACCGCGGCGAATTGAAACGGCTGGCGATGCGCCTAGAATCGGCCGCGGGCGAACTGGCGGCGCAGTCCTCCTCCACCGTGCTCGACGACCGCATGGTGTTCGAAGCCATGCAAAACCAGGTTCTGCGCGTGATGGCCGCGGGCATCACCGGTTTCGACGCCCCCGCCACCGAGCTTTCCCTTCCCGAATCCCGCCTTTCGCTGGAGGCCCTGCGTCCCGCGCTCGCCCTGTACCTTCCCGAACTCAAGCGCCGGGATGCCGCGCTCGCCGCGCGCCTGACCAAGAGCCTGGACCGCGCCGTGAAGGTCCTGGCCGCCGGGAAGGACTTCGACGCCTTCGACCGCCTCGCCTTCATCCGCGAAGCCGGTAACCCCCTGTACGCGGCTTTGGCGGACGCGCAGGTCGCGCTCGGCATCGCCACCTTCGCCGACCTCAAGCCGCTGCGCCGCCCCGTGAGCGTCCAGGCGCGCAATCTGTTCGACCCCGGATTCCTGGACGGGCATTTCTATGCGCATACCCCGGGCGAAACCCTGAACCCCGCGGTCGCGGCGGTGGGGCGGCGGCTGTTTTTCGACCCGGCGTTTTCCTCCGACCAGAAGCGCTCGTGCGCGTCGTGCCACGATCCGCGCCGCGCCTTCTCCGATGGAGTCCCCAAGAGCCCCGCCTTCGGCGGCCTGGGAACCTTGCTGCGCAATGCCCCGGGGATCAGCCATGCCGCGTACCAAGGGGCGCAATTCTGGGACCTGCGCGAACAAACGCTGGAAAAGCAGATCGGCCACGTGATCGCCGGCGAAGGAGAATTTCGCAGCAGCACCTTGGCCACGCTGGGGGCGGTGCGAAAAGGCCCCGGGTACGTCGAAGCGTTCCGCGCCGCGTTCCCGGGCGACCCCGACCCCGTGAACATGGGGACGATCACCAAGGCGCTGGCCATGTACGTGCGCAGCCTGGCCCGGTGGGACTCCCCCTTCGACCGTTACGCCCGCGGGGAAACGGAGTTCATCGACCCGGCCGCGAAGCGCGGCTTCAACCTCTTCATGGGCAAGGCCGCCTGCGCCACGTGCCACTTTCCGCCGGCTTTCAACGGCGTGGTACCGCCGAAATACCTGGAAACCGAATCCGAGGTGATCGGCGCCCCGGCGCGTTTTCCCGCCCCGGTCCTGGTTCTCGACCCGGACCTGGGGCGCGGCCTGATTCACCAGAACCCGATCTTCCGGAACGCCTTCAAGACGCCCACCGTGCGCAACGCGGAGCTCACGGGCCCTTACATGCACAATGGCGGCATCGAGACCCTGGAGGCGGTGCTGGACTTCTACAACGCCGGCGGCGGCGCGGGATTGGGCTTGGAAGTTCCCAACCAGACGTTGCCTTCCGACAGCCTGGGACTTTCCCGGGCAGAAATGAACGACATCATCGCCTTCATGAAATCGCTGACCGACACGACGGGATATGGCGGGCAAATTCCCGCGGGTTACTGAGACCGGGTCTTTCACGGGAATTTGGAAGCCGCCCGGCGGCTTTTTCGGCCTCGAGCCAGAATGTCTGGAATGTCACTATTTTAGGGGATGGACGACGACCGTCCCCCAGGAGGTTCTATGCTGGCAGCCTTGCTTCTCGCTCCCGCCTTGGTCACCGGGATCGTCCAGGTCTCGATCACCAACTTCGCCTTCGTGCCCGATTCCGTGCGCATCCAGCCCGGCGACACCGTGCGCTGGACGAACAACGACGGCGCCCCCCATACCTCCACGGGCCTGGGCCAGGGCGCCGGCGCGTGGACTTCGGGATCCCTGTCCACTTCCCAGACCTACCAGCGCGCCTTCGGCGCCGCCGGGACCTTCGAATACAAATGCAACTTCCACTCGTCCATGGTCGCCACGGTATACGTCGGCAACGCCACCGCCATCTCGCCCAAGCCGGCCCCGGGGATGGACCACGGCGCGCATGACGCGCACCAGCGCGATACGCGGGGACGCGCGGTGAAGCCCGCGGACAAGCCCGCGACGGGCTCGCCCGTGTTCACGCCGCCGAATTGACGACCGGCGGCTAGTTCGCGAACGGGTCCTGGGCGCTCTCGATGCCCGCCGCGCGCTCCGCCGACCATACTGTGTTCGACAGCAGCATCGCGATGGTCATCGGCCCCACGCCGCCGGGCACGGGCGTAATCGACGCCGCCTTGGGCTCCACCGCCTTGAAGTCCACGTCCCCGCACAGGCGGTAGCCCTTCGGCAGCGCCGCGTCGTCGACGCGGTTCATGCCGACGTCCACCACCACCGCGCCGTCCTTGACCATGTCGGCCGTGATGAACTCGCCGCGGCCGATCGCCGCGACCAGCACGTCGGCGTCGCGCGTGTAGCGCGCCAGGTCCTTCGTCCCGCTGTGGCACACGGTCACGGTCGCGTCGGCGTCGTCGGCCTTTTGCACCAGCAGGTTCGCCAGCGGCTTGCCCACGATGTTCGACCGGCCCACGATGACCACGTGCTTGCCCTTCAGCGAAATCCCATAGCGCCGCAGCAGAACCTGCACGCCCCACGGCGTGCACGGCTTGAATCCCGGGCGGCCCAGCATCACGTTGCCCAGGCTGACGGGGTGAAAGCCGTCCACGTCCTTCTCCGCCGCGATCAGGTCGAGCAGGCTTTCCTCCGGCAAATGCTTCGGCAGCGGCAGCTGCAGCAAGATGCCGTGCACCGCCGCATCGTTGTTCTGCGCGATCAGGTGCGCGCGCAGGTCCGCCTCGGAAATGCCCGCCGGCAGGCGATGCGTCGTCGCGTGCATGCCCACTTCCTTGGCCGCCGCGTCCTTCGCGCCCACGTACACCTTGCTCGCCGGATCCTCGCCCACCAAGGTCACGCTCAACCCCGGCACGACGCCCTTGTCCTTGAGGCGGGCCACGCGTCCCTTCAGGAGGTCGCGGATTTCCTGGGCGGTTTTTTTGCCATCGAGTAACTGGGACATTTTCGCCTCCAAAAGGAGGCTTTAAAGGTAGGAAGAGGGCGCCTCCTCCCAAACCGCAAAAACCGCAGGTTCGTGTTCGCGGTTCACAAGGGCTTCGGCCAAATTGGCCGGTTCCCGTGCAGCCGCATCAACCCCCGGGGTTTGTTTAGATTAAATGGCATGAAAAACATCACCCTTCGCCTTCCTCGCGAAGCCGCGCCCGCGGCCATGTTCCTCGTTCTCCTCTCTTTCCTGGTAACTGCCTGCGGCCGCGACGACGCGGGAAAGGACGCGGAGATTCGCGGCGAAGAAAAGGCCGTGTTGACGCATGCGCCCGCGGTGCCTCCGCCCATCAGCCGCAAGCACGCGACCAAGGTCATCGTCGACCTGGAGGTTCGGGAGGTTCTTCAAGAACTGGCCCCGGGGGTTCAGTACACGTTCTGGACCTTCGGCGGAAAGGTGCCGGGCCAATTCATCCGCGTTCGCGAAGGCGATCTGGTGGAATTCCACCTGCACAACCACCCCGACAACAAAATGCCGCACAACATCGACCTTCACGCGGTCACCGGCCCGGGCGGAGGGGCGGAGGCTTCGCTCACCGCGCCGGGGCATAGCTCGACGTTCTCCTTTACCGCGAAGAATCCCGGGCTGTACGTCTATCACTGCGCCACCGCGCCCGTGGGCATGCACATCGCCAACGGAATGTACGGGTTGATCCTCGTCGAACCCAAGGAGGGACTGCCCAAGGTGGATCGCGAGTTCTACGTGATGCAGTCCGACTTTTACACCAAGGGGCGCCACGGCGAGGCGGGCCTTCAGCCCTTCGACATGGAAAAAGCCATCCAGGAACATCCCGATTACGTCGTGTTCAACGGATCCGTGGGCGCGCTCACGGGCGAGAACGCCCTCCAGGCCAAGGTCGGCGAGACCGTCCGCCTCTTCGTCGGCAACGGCGGGCCCAACATGGTGTCCTCCTTCCACGTCATCGGCGAAATCTTCGACAGGGTCTACGGCGAGGGCGGCGTGAAGGTCAACCAGGAGCAGGTGCAGACCACGCTGATTCCTTCGGGGGGGTCCACCGTGGTGGAGTTCAAGCTCGACGTGCCGGCCACCTACATCCTCGTCGACCATTCCATTTTCCGGGCCTTCAACAAAGGCGCCATCGGCATGCTCAAGGTATCGGGAGACGACCATCCCGCGATCTTCTCCGGAAAGCAGGGCGACCTCACCTACCAGCCCGAAGGAGGGGCCATCCAGGCCATGCCCGACGACAAGGCGGCCGACAAGGCGCCCGTCGTCCAGTCGCGGGAGGAATGGATGAAGCATGGCGCGCGCGTGTACGCGCAGGTTTGCGCCGCCTGCCACCAGGTCGACGGCAAGGGCGTACCCCAGGCCTTCCCGCCGCTGGCCAAGTCCGACTTTCTCATGGCCGACAAGGGCCGCTCCATCGACGTCCTGCTGCAGGGCTTGCAGGGACCCATCACCGTCAACGGTGAAAAATACGACGGCGTGATGCCCAAGCTCGACCTGTCCGACGCCGACGTGGCGGGGGTATTGACCTATATCCGCAACAGCTTCGGCAACGCGGGGGATCCCGTAACGGTGGAAGAGGTCAAGGCGCGGCGGGCAAAAGGAAAGTAACCGGCGGCATGGTCCCCTCCGCTTCGTCGGCGGCTTTCCTCGGCCTTTTCATCCTCGCGTCCGCGATGTCCGCCGGAGCCTCCGCGCCCCCGGGCATGGCGCGGTTGCCTGCCGGTGAGGTCACGCTCCCCTTCTTGCGCGATTCCTCGGAAACGCGCGTTCCCGTGCCCGCTTTCTGGCTCGACAAACGCGCGGTCACCCCGTCGGAGTTCCTGGATTTTGTCCGCCGCAACCCTTCTTATACCCGGTCCCGGATCAGCCGCCTCTTCGCCGACGAAGGCTATCTTCGGCACTGGCGCGGCGATCTACAGCCGCACCCCCGATCCCTGAATGCGCCCGTGACCGGGGTTTCGTGGCATGCGGCCAAGGCCTTTTGCGCGGATCGCGGCAAACGTCTGCCCACGACCGCCGAATGGGAAAGGGCCGCCGCCACCCGCGAAGCCGGGGATACCGATGTCGACGGAGCCGCGCGGGAACGCGCCATTCTCTCCTGGTATTCCCGGTCCACGCAGGAGGAACCGCCCGCGACCGGATCCGGCACCCGCCATGCCTTCGGCATCCGGGATTTGCACGCCGTGATTTGGGAATGGACGTCGGACTTCAATGCCTGGACCCCGTCGGGCGTGAACAAACGCGGCGTGTCCGAAGACGGCCTGTTCTGCGGCGGCGGGGCCGCGGGCATGGCCCCCAACACCCCCTACGCGACCTTCATGCGCTGGGGCTTCCGCGGCAGCCTCAAGGCCGATTACACTCTCGGCACGCTCGGCTTCCGGTGCGCGCGCGACGATTCCCCTACCGGAGATTGAACGCATGCGCATCCCCCTGCCCGTCCTGGGCGCTTTCCTGGCCTCCCTCGTTTCCGCCTTCGCGGCGCCCTCTTCCCCGCCCCTTCCCCGCAATTCACTTTACCAGCTTGAGTCCTCGTGGAAACTCGACGACGGAAGGCAAATGCGACTGGTGGAACTGCGCGGCAAGCCGCGCGTGATGGCCCTGTTTTTCAGCCGCTGCGACGATGTCTGCCCGATGCTGACGGGCCAGTTGAAGGCGCTGGAGGGCGAGATGCCCGCGGATCTGCGCGAACGCACCGGTTTCGTGCTGATTACCCTGGACCCTGCCGGCGACGACACGACCTCGTTGCGGGGCTATCGCCGCCGGATGAACCTGTCGAAGAAGCATTGGCTGCTTGCGCGCGGAAGCGCGGACGACACGCGTGAGTTGGCGAACCTTTTGGGCGTGACCTATCAGCCGAAAAAAAACGATGGCCAGATCGACCATAACGGCTTGGTCGTGCTCCTCGACAAGGAGGGTCGCATCGTGAAAAAATTCACGGGCATCACGGATCGCAAGGCGTTTCTGGCGCTCCTGCGAAAAACCGCAGCCACGCGGTAGCAGTGCTTTCGGGGTTTTCGGCGCCGCGAGGACGAGCGAGGCCGACGCCGTATCGCGAAGTCCGCAGCCCGTCCAAACCCCAAAAAGGGGACCCTGCCGACTTACCGCGCATCGCTCCAGACCTTGACTTGGAAATGGTTTGACGAGCCCCTTCCGGTTTGCCCTTCCCCTCGAGGGGGCATGAGCGAGACGAACGGAGACCCAATCAGATTATGTCAAGATTGTAAAGTCGGAACTTTGGCGCGAGCGGCAGGGTCCGTATCCGTGGTCACTTCCGGGGCGCGCGGGCCTAAAGCACGCGGTCCAAGGAGTCCGTCAGGGTTTGGGCCTTGTCCAGCAGGTTTTGCCGGGCTTGGTCGGTTTCCTCCAGTTTGGCTTTGGCCTCGAACAGTTCCCCGGTCACGCTGAGCGCGGCCAGGGCCAATAAACGAAACTTGTCGGCGTTGGACCCGAGCGGATCCGCTTCCTGCATGCGCGCGTTCAGATAGGACGCGATTTTTTGCACGACCTCCGGCGGCTGATCGGACTTCAGCTGCACGATCTCGCCGCCCACCTGAAGCTTGAGCGCGTAGGTTGTGGGGGTCGTGGGATTGCTCATGTCGCCGGGGCCGGTCCTTAGACCAGCGCCGCCTCCAGCCGCGTCACCAGGTCGCGCACCTTGTCGCCCGCCTGGGACAGGTTCTCCGAGCGCTGGTTCAGGTCATTGCGAAGGCCTTCGATCTCGGCGTTCTTGCCCGACAAATCCTGCTCCAGGTTCGCGGCGCGCTCCTGCACGGCGCCCAGCTGCACGTGGGTTTCTCCGAGCTTTTCCTGGGCCTCGCCCAGCTGCAGGCGCACGAGATTCAACTGCTCCTGCGCCTCGTTCAGCAATTCCTGCGTGGCGCCCAGTTCGCTGCGCGAGGCTTCCAGCTCCCCGCGCGCGGCGGTGAGTTCGGATTGCAAACCGTCGCGCTCGCCCTTGAGCGATTCGATGCGGGAGACGGCCTGTTCGACCTTGGCGGCGAGGGATTCGAATTCAGCGGATTCCATGGATGCGTCGTCACTCCTGTTTCCGGTATTCTAACCTGAATACGGCGGATTTACAGGACGAAAATTAGAAAGTTGGAAGGGGGGCCGCGAAACGAATTGGAAACGGCGAAAAGGAGGGCGGGCGCCCCGCGCGCGTTACACCCGCAAGGCGTTCATACGCGGGGCGTTAGAAGCCCTCAAAAGCCTTGCGACCCCATCGGCTGGCCGTTGGGAAGCCGGTCGACGATCTCGGCGCGCAGCGACGCGACCTCGGCCCGAAGCGCCTCCGCCTGGGCCTCGGCGCGCAGCCGATCACGCATGAAAAGCACGATCACGAGCCCGATTGGGCCCAGCACCAGGCAGATGTAAAAGCCTTCCCAGCGCTTTCCGTGCGGCACCATCATCAGCATGCCCGTGATGGCGAACACGTGCCACAGGACTCCGAAAATCGCGAGAACCATCTCCTGCCTCCTATTTGATCTGGATGTCGGGGTTCTTCAGCAGGGCCGCCCGCACTGTCTCGTGGGCGCCGTTCACCTCGTCGTCGGTCAGCGTGCGCTCGGCATGACGGTAGGTGAAGGTATAATGCAGCGCCTTATGCCCCTCGGGAACGCCCTTGCCCCGGTATACGCTGTTGAGGCGCGACTCGACCAGGTTTTCCACCTTCGCCGGCAACGAATCCAGGATGTCGGCGTGACGCACGGATTCGGCCACGACCACGTTCACGTCGCGCGTGCTGCCGCTATGCGAGGCGAAGGGCTTGAACTTCAGCTCGCGGCGCGGCGCGCGCAGCAGGACTTCGGGATAAATCTCCGCCACGACCACGGGCAGCTTCAGCCCATAGGCGGCCTGGGTCTTGGGGTGCAAGGTTCCCAGCACCCCCGCGAGTTCTCCCGACGCCGTCTTCAAATCCGCGGATTCGACCGGATGCAAAAAGCCCGCGGAAGATCCGGGAGCCCATTCGACCTCGATGCGCAAGCGCTCCAGCAGGTTTTCCACCACGCCTTTGAGGCGCGGGAAATCCACGGACTGTTTCTGCCCGCTCCAGGAACTTTCCTTCCACTCCCCCATCAGCGCGATGCCAAGCACGGGCTCCTCGCGCACGCCGGAATCGCGGGCATCGGTCCTGGGGCGTTTGTGGAAGGCGCGGCCGATCTCGAACAGGCGCACGTCCTGTTCCTGCGTGTTCTGGTTGCGTTCCAGCGCCTGCAGCAGCGCCGGCAGGGGCGTGGTGGGCAGCAATTCCCACTCCTCGGAGAGCGGGTTCAAAAGCGGCACGAAATCGCGATGGCGGGGATCGCCTTCGGCGAGATTCAACGCCGCCAGGGCCTTGCGCGAGGTGAAGCGCAAGGACAGGGCCTCGTTGAGCCCCAGGTCGCGCAAGGTCGCGCGGATCGCGCGCGCCTGCGCCTCGCCCGGAGGCAGTTCGACCGGCTTGAGCGGGAAAAGCGGCAGCACGGCGGGAAGGGTGTTGTAGTCGAGGCGGCGCGCGACCTCCTCGATCAGGTCGACCTCGCGCTCCAGATCCCCGCGGAAGCCCGGGATCGCGAACCGGATCGCGGGATAGTCCACACCGCCCACCTCGACCGGCTCGCGGCGCAAGGCTTTAACCTCCAGGCCCGCCAGCAGGCCCTCGATGCGGTCGGCGTCCAGGGGCACGCCCAGCACCCGGGAGGCCCGCGCGGGGCGAAGCGAGACTTCGCGCGGCGCGGCGGGATGCGACGGCGCGGTGAACTCCACGCGGCCCGGGGCCACCGTGCCGCCGCACACCGCGGCGATCAGGGCGGCGAGGTAGTCGCTGACGCGCGCCGTCGCCAGGGGGTCGACCCCGCGCTCGAACCGGTAGGACGAATCGCTGGAAAGCCCGTGGCGCCGCGCCTGCGCGCGCACCGCGCGCGGGTCGAAATACGCGACCTCCAGGAAAATATTCTTCGTCGCGGCCGAGACGCCGCTGGCCTCTCCGCCCATCACGCCGGCCAGCACTTGCGGCGCCGCCGCGTCGGCGATCACGAAGTCGGCCGGCTCGAGCGCGCGCTCGACCCCGTCCAAGGTCTTCAGTTTTTCACCGGACCTGGCCTTGCGCACGACGACGGTTTTGCCCGCCAGCGCGTCGAGGTCGAAGGCATGCGAAGGCTGCCCCCATTCCAGAAGGGCGAAGTTCGTCAGGTCCACGACGTTGTTGATGGACTTCTTCCCGGCGGACTTGAGCAAATGAACCAGCCAGTCCGGGCTCGGCCCGACCCGCACGCCCGTGATCACGCGGCCGGTATAGCGCGGGCAGCCCGCGGCATCCTCCACCGTCAGGGACACGAGGTCCGCCGCTTTCGTTCCGGACTCGGCCAGCGCGGCCTGCAGGTGGGATGCGGGAGCGCGAAGGGGGCGGTCGAAACGCGCCGCCAGCTCGCGGGCCACGCCCAGATGGCCCAGCGCGTCCGGGCGGTTGGGCGTGACGCTGATCTCGAACAACGTGTCCGCGAGGCCCGGAACGTCCGCCAGCGCCGTGCCGGGCACGGCGTCCGCGCCGAGCACGAGGATGCCGTCATGGGATTCGCCCAGGCCCAGCTCGTCCTCGGCGCAAATCATCCCGAAAGAATCCTGGCCGCGCAGCTTGGCCTTCTTGATCTTGAACTCCTCATTCCCGTTACGCGCGGGCAGCACCGCGCCCACGCGGGCGAACAGCACCTTCTGACCCGCCGCCACGTTGGGCGCGCCGCACACCACGGGCACGGTCTCCACCCCGTCGAACACGGTGCAGACGCTCAGCTTGTCGGCCTCGGGGTGTTTCGCGCAGGTCTTCACCTCGCCCACCACCACGCCATCAAGGCCCGCCCCGCGGTTCTCAAGGGATTCGACCTCGAACCCGAGCGCGGTCAGCGCATAGGAGATGTCCTCGGCGGATTCCGTGAGGTCGACGTAGCGCTTGAGCCAATTGAGTGAAATAAGCATGTGAAAATTATCCGTGTAAAAGAACCAAGGGACGGGAGTCGGGGGACGGGGGTCGGTAGTAACGCAAACGACGTAGGGAGGAAACCGGGCTTTCCCCCGTCCCCCGACCCCCGTCCCCCAACCTGTTCTGCCCCATCAAAACTGCCTCAAAAACCGCACTTCGTTCCTTGTCAGCAACCCGATGTTCGGGATGCCGTACTTCAGCAGGGCGATGCGGTCGATGCCGAATCCGAAGGCGAAACCGGTGTACTTCTCGGGGTCCCAGCCGACCTTTTCGAACACGGCTGGATCGACGCTGCCGCAGCCGCCCACCTCGATCCAGCCGCTGTTCTTGCAAAGGCGGCAGCCGGAACCGCCGCACAGCGAGCAGGAGACGTCAACCTCGGCGGAAGGCTCGGTGAACGGGAAATAGCTGGGACGGATGCGCAGGCGCGTGCCCTTGCCGAACACGTGCTCGGCCCACAGCAGCATCGTGCCCTTGAGGTGGGCGAAGGTGATGTTCTCGTCCACCACCAGGCATTCGACCTGCTGGAACATGGGGGCGTGCGAGGCGTCGTTGTCGACGCGGTACACGCAGCCGGGCGCGAGAATGCGCACCGGGCCCGGTTCATGCTCCACCAGGTAATGCGCCTGGGTGTTCGAGGTGTGCGTGCGCATCACGACGTTCTCGTCGACGTAGAAGGTGTCGTGCATGTCGCGCGCCGGATGATCCGGCGGGATGTTGAGCGCCTCGAAGTTGTAAAAGTCGTGGTCGACCTCGCGCGCCTCGGCCAGCTCGAACCCCATCCCGCGGAAGAAGTCGATGGTATCGTCGCGCACCAAGGTCAGCGGGTGCAGGTGGCCCATCTCGGCGCGCGTGCCAGGCAAGGTCGCGTCCAAGGTGCTGGCGGAAAGCTTCTCCAGGATGGCGGCCTCGGCGGCGCCCGCCTCGAGGGCGGCCAGACGCTCTTCCGCCAGGTCGCGCAAAACGTTCACCGCCGCGCCGAACACGGGGCGCTGGTCGGCGGGCAGGGCCCCCATGCCGCGCATCAGGCCGTAGATCTCGCCCTTCTTGCCCAGGTACTTCGCCTTGAGGTCGTCCAGGCCCGCGCCGGAGGCCGCCTCGCAGGCGTCTAGGTCCGCCAGCAGGCGGGTTTTCAGGGCTTCCAGGTCGTTGTTTGAGTCCATAAGAAGCAAGGTTAGCAATTCAGGCCAAATTCGGTTTTAACCAACAAAAAAGGCGCCCGGTTAGGGACGCCTCTTTTGCGTCGAACCACCTCGCAGGGCGATTCGTGAATCGCCCCTACTTGGTGGCTTCGACGACCTTCGCGAAGGCGGCGGCGTCGGAGAAGGCCAGGTCGGCGAGGATCTTGCGGTCCAGCTCGATGCCGGCCTTCTTGAGGCCCGCGATCAGGCGGGAATAGGTCGTGCCGAGCTCGCGGGCGGCCGCGTTGATGCGGACGGTCCAGAGCGAGCGGAACAGGGACTTCTTGTCCTTGCGGTGGGCGTACGAATACTGGCCGGCATGGTCGACGGCTTCCTTCGCCAGCTTGAAGTTGGACTTGCGGCGGCCGTAGAAACCCTTGGCCTGCTTGAGAATCTTCTTGCGCTTGGCGCGGGCCGGAACGCGGTATGTGCTTCTGGGCATTGTCTCTTCCTTTTAATTCTTTTAGCGCGGTCTCTTAAGTCGCGCGCTTATCCAGCGATGCGCAGCAGGCGCTTGATTTTATGCTCGAACTCCGGACCCACATACTGCGGGCCGCCGAGGCGGCTGCTGCGCTCCGGAGTAAGCTTGGCGTTGATGTGGTTCTTGCCCTGGGCCTTGTACTTGACCTTGCCGCTGGCGGTCACCTTGAAACGCTTCTTGGACCCGCTGTGGGTTTTCATCTTGGGCATGTGCCTTCTCCCCTGATTCCTGTCCCCGGCAAAACCGGGACTGATTCTATTCCGCCGCCGCCACCGTCTCCGCCGAAGCCTCGACGGGCGCCGGTTTGGGCGCCGCGGGCTTGGGCGATTCGGTTTTCGACGTTTCGGTGTCCGCCTTTTTAGGGGTCGGCTTCACCGGCACCTTCACAGGCGCGAAGATCATGGTGACGTTGCGTCCTTCCTGAATCGAGTTCGTCTCCGCGACGCCCACGCCTTCAAGACCGACGACCATCTTTTTGAGCCAGCGAGACCCATACTCGATGTGGGCCATTTCACGGCCGCGAAACACCACCGTTGCCTTGACCTTGTAGCCCTTTTCGAGGAACTCCTTGGCCTGAACGAGGCGGTAATTATAGTCATTCTCGCCCGTTTTGGGGTGAAATTTGATTTCCTTGATCTTGATGACGTGCTGCTTGGCCTTCGACACCTTCTGTTTTTTCTGGATTTCGTACTTGTACTTGCCAAAATCCATGATTCGGCACACCGGGGGGGCCGCGGTGGGCGAAACCTCCACCAGGTCCAGCAACCGTTCCCGGGCCTTGTCGAGGGCGGCGCCGATCGGCAGAATCCCCAGCGGGGTGCCGTCGTGATCCACAACCCTAACCTCGGATACCCGGATATTGTCGTTAATCCGAATCGTTTCCTTGGGAGGAACAAAAAATGATCGTCTCGGTCTCTGCAATCTTGTCCTTTCAGTGGGCTCCCCGTTCAGGGGGTTCCGCCCGTGTTTTTACTTAGGGGTTTCCGCGGGCTCTTCGGCCCGGCCCCTGTTTGAGCTCTCAAATTTAAACTTTTCCAGGATTGCGTCTAAAGTGAAGGTTCCGAGGTCCCCGACCTTGCGGCGCCGGACCGAGATTTCACCGGATTCCACCTCTTTTTCGCCCATAATGAAGAGATAAGGGACCTTGTCTTTCTCCCCTTCCCGGATCTTGAACCCGATTTTCTCATTGCGGGAATCGGTTTCGCAGGAGTAACCCGCATCCCGGACGCGCGCCTCGAGCGCGCGCGCAGCCTCCAGATACTTCTCGGAAACCGGCAAAATCCGCACCTGCTGGGGGTTGATCCAGAAGGGCAGGTCCCCGGCGAAATGCTCGATCAGGATGCCGATGAAGCGCTCCAGCGACCCGAAAATGGCCCGGTGGAGCATCACGGGGGCATGGCGACCCGAATCGGAACCCACATACTCCGCGCCCAGAAGGCTGGGAAGGTTGTAATCCACCTGGATGGTGCCGCACTGCCAATGGCGGCCGAGGCTGTCGCGAAGGGTGAACTCGAGTTTCGGCCCATAGAACGCGCCGTCGCCGGAATTCATTTCATAGGCGATGCCGGCCTTCTTGCAGGCCTCGTGCAGCGCCGCTTCGGCCTTGTCCCACGCCTCGTCCGAGCCCACGCGCTGCGGGGGACGATCGGCGAGCTTCACGATGATGTCGGTGAACCCGAAGTCGGCGTACACGTCCCACAGCATCCCGCAGAAGGCGGCGACCTCGTCGGCCACCTGGTCCTCGGTGCAAAAGATGTGCGCGTCGTCCTGCGTGAACCCGCGCACGCGCATGAGGCCGTGCATCGTGCCGGCCAGCTCGTTGCGGTGGCACTTGCCGAACTCCGCGACGCGCAACGGCAGGTCGCGGAAGCTCTTGAGCCCCTGCTTGAAGATCTCGACGTGGCACGGGCAGTTCATCGGCTTGATGACGTACTTGCGGTTCTCGCTTTCGGTCAGGAACATGTTCGCCGAGTAGTTGGTGACGTGGCCCGACTTGGTGTACAGGCCGATGTCGACGACCTCGGGCGTGCGCACCTCGCGGTAGCCGTTGCGGTCCAGCTTGGAGCGCAGGTAGTCCACGAGGTTCGAGTAGAGCTTCCAGCCGCGGGCGTGCCAGAAAATCATGCCCGGGGAATTCTCGTCCATGTGGAAGTAGTCGAGTTCGCGGCCCAGGCGGCGGTGGTCGCGGCGCTTGGCCTCCTCGAGCTGGAACAGGTGCGCCTCGAGCTCCTCCTTGGTGCGGAAGGCCGTGGCGTATACGCGCTGCAGCATCGGGCGCTTCACGTCGCCGCGCCAGTAGGCTCCCGCGACGGAAAGCAGCTTGAAGTGCTTGAGCTTGCCGGTCGAGGGCACGTGCGGCCCGCGGCAAAGGTCGGAGAACGTTCCCTGCGTATAGAAGCTGACGGAATCGCTGTCCCAGCCTTCCATCAGCTCTACCTTGTAGGGCTCGAAGTGCGCGGGATCCTGGTAATGCTTGATGGCATCGAGGCGCGACATCTCCGAGCGCACCACGGGAATGTCCTGCGAGGCGAGCTCGGACATGCGCTTCTCGATCGCCGCGAAGTCCTCGGGCGTGAACGCGTGCTGCGAATCGAAGTCGTAAAAGAAGCCGTTCTCGATCACGGGGCCGATGGTCAGCTGCGTGCCCGGAAACAGCTCGGTGACGGCGTGCGCCATCAGGTGGGCGGTCGAGTGGCGGATGATCTCCAGCGCTTCGGGGCTTTTCGACGTGATGACCTTGAGCGTGCCCGACTCGGCGGGCTGGTAGGAGAGGTCGACTTCCTTGCCGTTCCAGACGGCGGCCAGCGAATCGCGGAACAGGCCCATCCCGATGGATTTCACGACATCGCCGATGGACGAGCCAGGTTCGGCTTCCAGCGTTTTGCCGTCGGGCAAGGTAATGATCAGTTTGGACACGAGAAAAACCCCTAATGAGAACGGGAAAGGTAGGAAATACAGGGCTTCAGGCGGGAGGCGGAGCGTGACCGGGATCACGGGGAAAGCGAAAAAAGTCGGAGATGGGCGCCCAGGCAGGCACGGCCTCGGAATCGATGGCGCTTCCCGCGGACCGGAAACCGGCAACCGGCGACCGATCAAAGATGTTCCATTTGTGGTTTTGATTGTACTTTCAAGACATGAACCTGCGTCTGGGAATTCTTGTGGCCGCATCGGCCTTGTCGCTGCCCCGGGCGCTCACGATTCCGAACTCCTCGTACACGGCCTATGACGAAGTCGTGTTCGTAAATACCGATGTGGGTTATGCCGCGGGAACGTCGTGGGTCCTGGGTATTCCCAACGGCCCCATGTTTTACAAAACCACCGATGGCGGCAAAACCTGGAACCCGCGAGGCTCTACCTCGGGGATCGAGCCCCGATTCCTCGCCTTTTCAGACACGAGCCGGGGATGGGCCCGGGGCGCGCGAACAACGGATGGCGGCGCTACCTGGTTGCCCGCTGCTTCATTTTCCGCGATACATTTCCTCGATGCGAAGCATGGTTGGGGATTGCGCGACCTGGACAGCGAGGTCGTACATACCACGAACGGGGGAGACACTTGGACTGTGCGTTCACGGTGGACGCCGAAAGGCTCCGTTTCCCGTATCGCCTTCGCGGACACGTCGCGCGGCTGGATGATTTCCGGAGCGGGGGCGGTCCTTCGGACCACAAACGGCGGCGCCGTCTGGGCT
This sequence comes from Fibrobacteria bacterium, assembly GCA_021155885.1. Taxonomy (GTDB): domain Bacteria; phylum Fibrobacterota; class Fibrobacteria; order UBA11236; family UBA11236; genus UBA11236. The sequence goes on from JAJNBB010000011.1 coordinate 23,212, forward strand.
TCACACCCGACCGGAGCCCCCGATACCCTCTACTCCCTGCAGTTCGCAAGCCCTGCCGTGGGCTGGGTGGCAGGCGATGGCGGAACAATCTTAAAAACCTTGGATAGCGGTAAAACGTGGGCACGACAGCATACCGGAACCACAGGCAGGATAAATTGCGTGCGGTTTTCGTCTCCCGATAGCGGCTGGGCGACGGGCGAGAGAGTGCTGCTTCAAACCACCAATGGCGGATCCGCCTGGATCCCCCACCCTCCCGAGAGGAACGGATCCTTCATTTTTGGATCCTCGCTTTTTCTCTTCAGCGGCGGAGAAGGCTGGATCGCCGGCGGTAATGGCCTGCTCGCGAAAATCACCAACGGCGCCGTTGCAGGGCTCGTTGCGCCCAAATCGACGAGACATTTCCGGGCCTTCGCGAACAAGCACGGCATGGTTCGCTATGACTTACCCGTAAGGTCCCGGGTCAAGGCCTCGCTCTATCACCCCCATGGAAAGCTGGCCCGCGTCTTGATCGATGGGCTTCAGGAACCGGGAGAATACGTCCTCAATGCATCCTCCGCCGCTTCCGGAGTCTACATCCTCGACTTTCAGGATTACCGAGGCCGCTCTGTTGGAACCATTTTCCTGCCTTGACAGTTCAGGGACCTCTTAAAGCCGTATTCCGCAAGACCCCCATAGGGCTTCCCATCCGCCTATTACCTTTCTTGTCATGTCCAAATCTGCTCCAAAAGGTCGCAAAGCCTCCTTCTCCGAAGCCGAAATCCTGAAGCTGGCCCGCCCCTCGATCCAGGCGCTGAAGCCCTATGTGCCGGGCCGTTCCATCGAGGAAGTGAAGGCCCAATACAACCCCGCCCGCATCGTCAAGCTCGGGTCGAACGAAAACTCCCTGGGCGCAAATCCCAAGGTACTCAAGGCCATCGCGAAGATCCTCCCCAAAATCTCCCTCTATCCGGACGGATCCAGCCGCGCTTTGCGCGAGGCCCTCGCAGCCTATTGCGGTGTGTCGGCCGACGAGGTCATCGTGGGAAACGGCTCCGACGAGATCCTGCTGATGATCGCGCTGGCCTTCGTGAAGCCGGGTGAACGCGTGGTCGTGTCAGAAAACACCTTCTCGGAGTATGAATTTTCGGGGCGCGTCCTCGATGCCGAAATCGTCAAGGTTCCACTGCGCGACTTCCGGTACGACGTCGCCGGGTTCGCGAAGACGCTGAAGCTGAAACCCAAGATGATGTTCCTGTGCAACCCCAACAACCCGACGGGGAACTACTTCACCCACGCCGAACTGGAAGGCCTGCTCAAAAAGACCCCGCGCGCGTGCCTGGTCGTCGTCGACGAGGCCTACGGCGACTATGCGACCGAGAAGGATTTCCCGCGCTGCCTCGAGCTGATGAAGAAATACCCGAACCTGCTGGTCGCGCGCACCTTCAGCAAGCTCTTCGGCCTTGCCGGCCTGCGGCTGGGCTACGGCCTCGGCGACGCGGGACTGCTGCGCGAAACCTTGCGGGTGAAGACGCCCTTCAACGTGAACCTGCTGGTGCAGACCGCGGCGGTGACGGCGCTGGCGGACAAGGCGTTCGTCCGGAAATCCTTGGCGGTGAACAACAAGGGCCGGCTGCAGATCGAGGCCGGGTTCCGCAAGCTGGGCCTATTCTACCTGCCGACGCAGGCGAACTTCATCTGCTTTCGCGTTCCCCGCCAGGCGGTGGACCTGTGCGAGGATTTGTTGAAGCGCGGCATGATCATCCGCGCGCTCAAAAGCTTCGGGCTGCCCGAATGGTGCCGCGTGACCATAGGAACGAAGGAGCAGAACGCGTTCTTCCTGGCGGAGCTGGCCAAGGTTTTGCACCCCTAACCAACGCGGAATGGCCGCAAGGACCGCAAGTGAAAAACAGAAAGGGCGCCCTTATTACAGGTAACGCTAGGGCGCCATTCTTCTTTGCGTTCTTTTGCGGCCAATGACTTGTTTTAGCCTCGCGGATGCGCCTTCGCCATCGTTTCCTTGAGCCGCTTTACCGACACGTGCGTGTATTTCTGCGTGGTGGAAAGCGAGGCGTGGCCCAGCATTTCCTTGACGGCCAGCAGGTCCGCGCCGTGATCGAGCAGGTGCGTCGCGAAGGAGTGCCGCAGCACGTGGGGAGACGCCTTGCCCATACGCCCGAGCGCCCGTAACCGTGCTGTTACCGCCTTCTGCACGGCGCGCATGCCGAGCGGCTTGCCCCGCATTCCCACCAGCAAGGGGCCCCGCGCGGCGAATCCCCGCCCGGCGCAGGCGGCGCGGTACTCCTCGAGGACGGCGCGCGCGCTTTTCGTGACCGGCGCCCGGCGCGCCTTGTTCCCCTTCCCCAGCACGTTCATCGAGTCGCGGCTCCGCGAGAAGTCGCCCCACTGGAGCCCGGTCAATTCGGCCAGGCGCACGCCGGATCCATAAAACAGTTCCAGGCACAGCCGGTCGCGCACTTCCAGGAAGGGATTCTCCGATTCCATCGGCTTCAGCGCGGATTCCAGCAGGTCCTCCCCCGCCACGGCCGGGAGTTGCTGCGCGCGCCGCGGAAAGCGCAGCGCCTGCGCGGGATTGCGAAGTCCCGTTTGCAGCGCCACGAACTTCCCGAAGCTTTTGAGGCAGGCCACGCACCGCGCCTGCGTCGCCGCCTTCAGCCCCTCTCCCGCCAGGCGCACGAGAAAGCCTTGGAGCAGCGGCTTGTCGAGTTTTTCGAGGGGCATGTCCTGCTGGCGCGTCGCCTTCAGGTATCCGGAAAGCTTTTCCAGGTCCCGGCGGTATGCCGCCACGGTGTGCGGCGAGAGGGCTCGCTCCACGCGCAGGTGACGCAAAAAGGAGTCTATGGCGGCGGCAATGTTCATGAAAGACGCGGCCGGCCTCACGACCACCAGGCGAAGACCTGGCACACGAGGAGCAATCCCACGAGATGGTAGCCGGCGTGGATGCGCACCAGTTTCCAGGAGGCGCCTTCCCAGGCGATGCGGCTGAGCAGGGGCGTCAGGCAAAATCCCGCCCAGGCGGACACCGCGATGACGAGGCCGTAAATCCAGGCGGGCGCGTCCGGCCCCGCTCCCCAGGTGGAGGGACGGATCAGTTCCATGGCGACCGCGACCACGAAGATCGTGAAGGCGAGGCTTACCCACCGCCAAAAGCGCACGCGCCGCATCATCGACGGCATCGGCCCGGCGTGGGGCGAGAATCCCAGCTCGCGGCTCCAGGCCTTGCCGAACCACCTTCCATACCACAAATAACCGAGGCCCACCTCGATGCAGAAACCCGCGAGGACCGCGAAAAAATTGATGTGCAAAACGGGAATCATGATACGTCTTGGAATCGCTTAAAGATAGTCCCCGCCGCCGGCGGGACGTCCCGTCCCCCTTCAGTCGGGGCCGCGCGGGTTAATCTACGAGGATGGAACCGCCGGGAACGGTCATGGTCCCGCAACCGGGGCGTCACGCCATCGTATTCCCTGCACGGAGGTCCCTCCCAGCGCGGCATGACGGCGCATGGCGCTGTAACCTTCCCACCCTCCGATGCCGAAGCGCGCCCCCAGCGCGGCCGTGCGGCGCGGCGGGTCCCATCCCAGGTAGAGGGACAACAAGGCGTGCAACTGCAGGCCCGCGGCGAATCGCGTCTCCCACCGCGCCCCTCCGTGCAAAGCCTCGGCGCCCAGCCGCACCGCCATCCCCGAAAAACCGAACCCTCCGTCCACGCCGATCCCCGCGCGCGCCTCCCTTCCCCATCGCGTCTCCTCCGCGCTCCAGAACCCGCCCAGCCCGCCCCATGGACGCGGACGCCACAGCAAACCCCCGGAGATTCCCGCGCCCGAGTTCCCGGGCGCCGCCTGGTAAAGGCCCGCGATGCCGGCCGTCAAACCCTGCCGCAGTTTCATCGCCGATTGGAACCCCAGGGCCGCGTCCGCGACCTCCCCGGTCCGTCCCGCTTCGGGGGCGAACGTTCCCCCGTAGGACGCGGAGAGGCCCCAGCGCTCACGGTCCCACGCCGCCGACGCGTCCACCCGGCGGAGATCGGCGAGGCCGAAGGGCGCGTACCCGGCCACCGCGACGGACCACCCCGGCCGGCCCAGCACGGCGGGGTTCTCACCGACGGAGCGGTCCCAGCCGAGAACCGACCCGGCTCCCGCGGTGCCTCCATAGACGCCGGCAAAGGGCACGCGGGACTCCGTGCTTGCCGGGGTCCCCAGGGCAGTGATTCCCCAGACGCAGGCGGCGAAGACCCGAGGCGTCACGGCGCGATTCGCAACAGCTTGCGCAGGGGAGGCGCGTCCCGCGGCTGCAGGTGAAGCAGGACCGCCGTCGCCGAGGCGGGCAGCCGCCCGCAAGTCGCGCGCGTGAGCGCGAAGGTTCGAGGGCCCGACGCGCCGCGCGCCAGCGCGCACAGGGCGAGCCCGTCGAGGTCATAAACCCGCAGATCGTACGCGCCGGCGGCCGGGGCGGTCACCGTCACCGTCCAGGGACCCGCGTGCGGCCTCCAACGGCCGGGCGGCATGTCCAATGCGAACCCGTGGGCCCCGGCCGGGGACTCTTCCGCGGGGACGCTCGCGCAGGCCTCTCGCGGGGAGACGGCGGCGCCGTAGACCACGCTGTCCAGGACCAAAGCGGCGACCCCACCGCCGCGGACCGGCACGTCCACCGATAACCGCAGGGTGTCTCCGCTGTTGCGCAGTCCCGGCCAGGAGGAGAGCGGAAATGCGCGCGCGCCGGGCTGCCAGAGGCGCATTTCAGCCGTGTCGGCCGCGGCGAGGGCGGTGAGGCTTTCCCCTGGGTCGAGCTTCACGGCGCCGGACAGCGCCCTTCCCTCCAAGCGCGCGTTGGCCAGTGAAACCGGGAGGGCCGAAACGTTGCGGACCTCGATCCATTCGGGTTCCCCGTTCCGGGGACGCGCGCAAAAGCGCCGCAGGGTCAAAAGGGATCCCGCCTCCCCGGTCAACAGGGAATGAACGTCGGCGACCGAATCGGCGCTGTTGGATAATTCCGCCCGCAGCACGGCGGGCGCGCCCGCGAGAAACGTGCGGCGCACCGCAAGCCGGTCGCCCTCGCAGCCGGCCGGGGAAAGCGCCAGCGGGGCGGGAACGGGCGCGGCGGACTCTCCCTCTTGCAACCGCGCCTGCAGTGAAAAGACGATGCGCGCTCCCAACAAGAGCGTAGGCTCCGCGCACGAAACGGACGCGGACCATTCGAGCGCTCCGCCCACGAATCGCCGCGCCGCGGGCGGCTCCAGGAACCGCGGGCCCTGGCCGCACGCGCCGGACGCGAAAACGAACGCAAAAAAAGCGCTGACGGGTTTCATCAGCGCTTAGACGATTCAGGAGGGCCTCGGGGAAAGGTACCGGGGTGACGGCGGTCACCCGGCGCAACGATTCCGCCTCAGCCTTTTTCGAGCGCGCGGCCGGACTTTTTCCATTCCTGCAAACCGCCCTTGTAATGACGGACGTTGGTGTAGCCGAGAGCCTCCAGCCTGTCCGCCGCGCGGTTCCAGGCGCGGCAGCCGGGACCCCCGCAATAGGCGACGATGAGCGCGTTCTTGTCCGCGGGCAGCAAGGCCTCCAGGTTCGATCCGGAACCCTCGAAATCCAGGGCCCCGGGAAGACGGCCTTCCTTCCAGGAATCGGAACCGTTCGCGTCGACGAGAACCACGGCCTTCTTTTTCATCGCGCGGCGGAGGTCGGCGACGGGCATGTCGGGATAACGCGACTCGTAGTAGGCTTTATCCTTGACGACCTTGGTCTCGATCACGCTTTCCTTCACGGTCATGTTGTCCGTGGAGGAATATTTGCCGGCCTCGCTTTCGCCCGCCTGCGCGGCGAGGCTCAGGGCCAAGGTCCAGGGAATGGAATGCATTAGTTTCGTCATGCCGGGCTCCTCGCGGTAGATGAACATGAGGAGAAACTTAGCGCCGGGCAATGTCACCCGGGTTTCCAGCGGGCAAAAGTACGGTCACGATCCGGTAACAAAGGGTATCGTTACAACACTTCCCGGATGCGCGCTCCGCCGAGAAGGCGGTCGCCCTCGTAAAATACGGCGCTTTGCCCCGGGGCCACGCAGTATCCGGGCGCGCGCAAGGTGACGCGCACGCGGCCCTCCGCCTCGCGCTCGACCAAAGCAGGCACCGCCGCGGAACGGTAGCGGAATTGCACCAGGCATTCGCGGGACGCCCACGCGGGACCAAAGCCGTTAAAGCGATCGGCGACGAAGGCGTGGCTGTAGAGTTCTTCCTTGCGGCCCAGCACCACGGTGTTGGCGGCCGTGTCGAGCTTGCGCACGAAAAGGGGTTCTCCGGCGGCGATGCCCAGCCCCTTGCGCTGGCCCACGGTATAGAACGGAAGGCCCTTGTGCTCTCCCAGGGTCTCGCCGTCGGGACCGATGAAGACTCCCGGCGGGATGTCCACGCCCTCTTCCTCGGCGCGGTCGGCGATCACGGAACGGTAGTTTCCCTGGGGCACGAAACAGATGTCCTGGCTTTCGCTCTTATGCGCGGTGCGCAAGTCCATTTCGGCGGCCAGCGCGCGCACCTCCGGTTTCGACAGGGCGGCGAGGGGGAAAAGCGTCTTCGCCAGGGATTCCGGGGGAATGCCCCACAGGAAGTAACTCTGGTCCTTGCGGGCGTCGGCGCGCAGAATGTAGGGATAACCGTCTTCGCTCACGGTGGCGGCGTAATGTCCGGTGGCGATATAGTCCGCGCCGATCGCCTGCGCGCGCTGCCATAACGCGTCCCACTTGACGAAGCTGTTGCAGTTCACGCACGGGTTGGGGGTTTCCCCGTGCAAATAGGCTTCGTAAAAGGGACGGATGACGCGGTCCTCGAAATCCTCCTGCATGTCCAGCGTATAGTGCGGGATGCCGAGCTGGTCGCAGACGCGCTTGGCGTCCATGGCGGAATCGACCGTGCAGCAGGTTTTCTCGACGTCGTCGCAGGCGTCGCCGGGCCGGACGGGAGGGCTCCACAATTTCATCGTGAGCCCGACCACGCGGTAACCCGCGCGCTTCAGCAGAAGCGCGGCCACGGAAGAATCCACGCCGCCGCTCATGGCGACGGCGACCAGGGTATTCTCCGGGTTCGGGGGGAAGGCGGCGTGCGGCATCGGGAGGGAAAAGGTAGAAACCCGCGTATTAGTTACCTTGCGGGACCATGTTCCGGCCCTTTTCCCGGTGTTTTCCGGTCCACGCGCTTCTCCTCACGGGAACCCTGTTCCTGGCGGGCGGGGCCGTTGCGGCTCCCGCTCCGGCGACGCCGGTCGCCGCGGAAGACAGCGCGCTCTTCGCCGGCGCACAGGCGGACTCGCTGCGGGCCGCCGATTCGCTGCGGACCATCCACAACTCCCTGCGGCAAACCCCTCCGGATTCCACCTACCGCTGGCCAAAAAATTCCTGGAGCCGCGCCTGCGCCGACCCGCTCGACGGCGCGGGGCAATGCTGGCGCGACAACCCGCGGTGGGCATTGCAGGAAACCGGCTTTCCCGGCATCCGCACCGGTGCGCTGGATCTTGCCTCGCTCGAACCCCTGCGCGTGACGCCTTTCTACCTGGGAACCCCCGAGCTTTCTCCCTACCGCCTGGGGGGGCAGCTGCCTTTCCGCCGCTACGAGGAAGGCCCGGGAAACGCGCCGGGCGCGGTCGAGACCTGGACCCCGGTGCAGCCCCTTGATACTCCCGTCACCGATCTGCACTGGATGCGCGGCGCGCTGTTCCTGAACCAGTTCACCCTGCGCATGGAACGCATGGTCGGCAACCGCGCCTATCTGGGCCTGGAGTACCATTCCGACGGCGCCGAATCGATGCCCTACCAATACGCGTTCCAGGTGCATCAGCCTTACCTCGGCCCGCTCGGCCGCGACAGCCTTTCGCTGGTGATTCAGGACACCTCGCACGCGGTCTCGGCGCGGCACATCCGCCCGCGCCTCGGCTTCTGGCTGGGTCCGCGCGACGTGGTCGAAGTCTACGCCGACTTCGTGGCCAACCGGACCTCGCTGGCGAACCCCACGAACCCCGCCGCCCGCGACTCGCTGCAACTCCTCTACCCCGCCGCGTTCAACGCCACGACCTTCGGCGTCCTGGCCGCGCACGCGGGGGAAGCGCACGGCTTCCAGGCCCTTTTCCGTCATTCAGCCTGGGACCGCACGCTGCGGCCGCGCCGCACGGCGCGCGTCGAGGCGGCTTCGGGCCTCATCGACTTCGCGCGGCTGGAGTGGCTCCCGCAAGTAGCGGGCGCGCCGCGCCTGCGCCTGGAGGCGCGGAACGCCTACGCCAACAACGCTTTCCACACGGGGGCCGCGCCCGACACGGCGGGCCCCCAAAAACAAACCCGGGACGATCAGGAACGCCTGGAAGCGGAGGCCCGTCCCGCGCTGGGACCCGTGTCCTTCAGTTTGCGCGGGGACGGCGCGCGCCGCCGGCGCGCGGACGGGGCGACCGAGTGGCTCGGCGGGGCCGACGGGGAAGCGGCGCTCGACCTGCCGCTTGGATTCTCGCTGAAGGGAAGCGCGGGAAGCAACCGCGAGGGAGCGCCGGACGACCTTTTGTTCCGCTGGCAGCCCGCGCTTGGGTTCTACCCGAATCCGTCCCTGGCGCCGCGCACGTTCACGCACTACGGGGCCGGCGCCGCGTGGGAAAGCCGCCACCTTGGATTCGGCGCCGAGTGGAACCACAACCGCTTCGAGAACACCTGGCTGCCGCGCGTCCTGCCCGATCCGTCCGCGGGGACGTTGCCCGACTCGCTGGCGCTGAGGCAAGTGAACCATCCGGAAGAAATGCGGGAGCTGCTCCGGCTTTCGGGTTACGCGGCCCTGGGCAATTGGAAGCTGTCCCTGGCGCACACCCACTTGCTTGAAAACGAAATCCGGGACAACGACAGTCTCTCGGGGCTTCGCCGCAACTGGCAGCTGCCCGTCAACGTCCTCAAGGGCCAGTTGCTATGGAAGCGGCGGGTGCTCGACGGCAAGCTCGGCCTGCAAACCGGGTGGGATTGGGAGTGGTTCTCGGAACGGTATGTCTTCGCCTCGGACATGAACGGGACCTCGCGCGTCGTCCGCCTCGATGAATACCTGGTTCTGGACTTCGCGGCCAGCATGGAGATCAAAACCTTCCTGCTTTACTTCCGCGCCATGAACCTGAACCACGACCGCTACGCCACCGAGCCCGGCGTTCACCCGCCGGGGGTGAACTTCCGGTTCGGGGTGGACTGGCGGATCCGGAATTAAGGCAGGACGGGGGTCGGGGGACGGGGGTAACCAGGACAGATAAGCCGTGGTTCAATAGAATCCATCTTTCCCCCGTCCCCCGACCCCCGTCCCTTCCACTACATTTCCCCCATGTCCCGAAACCCCCACGCCGATGACCTGATCCGCTTTCTGAACGCGAGCCCCACGCCCTGGCATGCCGTGGAAACGGCGGTGGAGCGCCTGACCCGGGCCGGCGCACGGCGCCTGCGCGAGGCGGACACCTGGTCGCTGCACCCGGGCGAGACGGTGTTCCTCACGCGCGGCGGCTCCCTGCTGGCGCTGCGGATTCCCGCGAACTTCTCGGTGCGCGCGCCGCGCCCCTTCCACATCCTCGCCGCGCACACCGACAGCCCGGGCCTGCGCCTCAAGCCCCGCCCGCCCCAGGCGTCGCAGGAGTACCGCCGTTGGGGCGTCGAAGTTTACGGCGGCGCGCTTTTCAACTCCTGGCTGGACCGCGATCTCGGCATCGCCGGCAGGGTGTGCTCCCCCGCTGCGCGGGAAGGAATTCTCGTGCGGCTCGAGGAGCGCCCCGTGCGCATTCCCCAGGTGGCGATCCATCTGGACCGCACCGTCAACGAACAGGGCCTTATTCTCAACCCGCAGAGGCACCTCGTTCCGGTGACGGGGCAGACCTCCGGGGATGCCTCCCTGGAAGCGCTGCTCGAGCACGCCGCGGGCGCGCCCTTTTCCGACCTGACCTTCGACTTGTGCCTGTATGACACGACTCCCGCCGGGTACGGCGGCCTCGGGGACGAGTTCCTGTACTCCGGCCGCCTCGACAACCTCGCGATGTCCCATGCCGCGCTGTCTGCCTTCGTGGAATCCGGGCCTTCCGGGGCGATCCCCGATGTTATTCAAGCGGTCGTCCTCTTCGACCACGAGGAGATCGGCAGCGTGTCGGCCGCGGGCGCCCGCTCGAATTTTCTCCCGGCCGCGCTGGAGCGCGCCGCCACCGCGCTGGGCCTGGATCGCGACGCTTGGCTGCGGTTGCTCCCCCAATCCTTTCTCGTCTCGGCGGACATGGCGCACGCGCTGCACCCCAACTACCCCGAGAAGCATGAGCCCGACCACTTCCCGCTCCCGAACCGCGGAGTCGTGCTGAAGGCGAACGCAAACCACCGCTACATGGGCGACGCGCCCGCGGCCTCCCGGCTGCTGGGCTGGGCGCGCCGGGCGGGCGTGCCCGTGCAGAACTTCGTGAGCCGCTCCGACCTCGCCTGCGGCAGCACGGTGGGCCCGGCCCTGGGAGCGGACCTGGGCATGCCGGGCGTCGACGTCGGCAACGCGATGCTGTCGATGCACAGCGCCCGCGAAATGTGCGGCGCCGACGATCCGGCGCAGGCGATCGCGCTGTTCCGGGAATTCCTGAAGGGTTGAAATTTCGAAAGCGGAAAACAAAAAAGGCCGCCGGATTCCTCCGGCGGCCTTTTTGATGGAACGTTCGACCTTTTACGGGGTCTTGATCCAGCCGGCGGTCCACAGGGTGGCCGCGGCGGGGTCGAAGGCACCGATATAGTTCGCCGTCGTGAAGCCCGCGGGAGTCACGACCGAACCCGGAAGGGCGGCGGCGGGCTTCCACACGGTGAAGCTCAGGCCCGCGGTCGTCGACGCGGTGTCGGAGAACCAGGTGTTGATCTTGGTGACGGCGGCGGTGCGGGTCGCGATCGAGTCGACCAGGCCCGCGGCGGCGGCCACGCTGACGCGGCTGCCGTTGGAGTAGGCGAAGAGGCCCGACACCCTGAGCGAATCGTTGTTCACCAAGCGGATGCTGGTGTTGCCGTCAATGCGGATGGCGGCGCCGGTCTTGAAGCCGGTGACCACGACGTTCGAGATCTGGCCGGCGGTGCCGCGGCGGAGGCGAATGCCGTTGAGGCTGCTGGCGCCGTTGCCGATCAGGGTCAGGTTGGCGATCTTCGGGTTCGAGCGGGGCAGGAACTCTTCGGTGTTCTCGCCGTTGTCCGCCTCGATGCCGTTCGGATCCGAGCTGCCGGCCGTGCTGTTCGCCACGCCGATCGCGAACTGCAGGCTTCCGCGCCAGCCGAAGTCCCAGTCGAACATGTCGTCGTCGCAGATCGTGGCGACGAGGTGGTCGGCCGAAACCGTGCCGCCGAACCATTCGAAGCAGTCGTCGAGGCCGTCATAGACCTGCACGTGGGAGATCTTGGTCTTGCTGCCCACGCCGCCCATGGTCAGGCCGTTGAGCTCGTTGTTGGTGCCGATCAGGCGGCCCGCATACTCGATGCGAACGTACTCCATCACGCCGCTGCTGTCGGCATCGTTGGTGCCGCCGTAGGGGACGCCCACGAGGCCTTCGATGTCGGCCGTCTCGGTGGCGCGGTTGATGTCCGCGCGGCCGAGCAGCACGATGCCGCCGAAGTCGCCGCGCTGGGGGGCGGAGCTGCCGGCGGTGAAGACGATGGGCTTCGCGGCCGTGCCGATCGCGACGAGCTTGCCGCCGGGCTGAACGACCAGGGCGGTGATGGTGCGGTCGAAGCGGCCCTTGATCTTGGTGCCCGCGCCGATGGTCAGCGTGGCGCCCGACTTCACGTAGGTGATGCCGGTCAGCGAGAAGGAGCTGTCCGGGGGCAGCACGCAGTTCGTGTCGATGGAGATGGTGAGCGTGCCGTCGTTGTTCACGCAGCTAATGCCGGTGACGACTGGCGGGACGACGACCGGGTTTTCGTCGTCAGTGCACGCCGTGAGCAGGCCCGCCGTGAGCGCGAGGGCGGCGAGGCCCAAAATTCTGAAGTTCTGCATACTGTTTCCTTTTAAGAGTTCCAGGGGGTTTGTGGTTGCGGATCCGTTTCATCCGACCGCGCTGGGCGCCCGAATTCTTGAAACAAAATGAAGGTATCGGTTGTTTCTTTCTTGTTTCGAAGGGGCTACAACCCGCTTGCGGCTCCCGCGCGGAAGCCATTTTCAGCGTGTTTCTCCCTGGGCTCCCGCCTCGGCGTAGCTGACCACGCGGCAGCCGTCCGCGCCGCAAAACGCCGACCCGAACAGCCGGATGCCGGGGGCGCGGGTCAGCTGGGTCTCGTATTGCAATCCCCCCGCCGTTTTCACTTCGATGAAGGGCTCGGCCAGGATCCCGCCGTTCGCGGCCGTGTCCCGGATATCGCGCAGCAGGCGCTTCAGCCCCTTCACGGTATTGGCCTTGTGCATCCCGAGGACGAACCGGAAGGTATCCTCGTTCTTCGGATCAAAGGCTTCGGACAGCGGGTAGATCTCGCGCCGGTAGGCGGAGTCGTCCTGCAGGACGCGCACGAGGCCCAGCGTATCGCCGCGCAACGCCCGCGCCCGCACGGTGTCGCGCAGGGCGTCGAGGTCCGGCGCGGCGTCGAGACCCAGAACGCGCGTGGTGTCGCGCGCGGGCACGCCCGGTTTGGAGCCTGAAGGGGTTTTTTCACCGCAGGCCACGAGGCCGAGAGCCAGGACAACCAGTCCGATGACGAGATTAAAACGCATAGGTCGCTCCCAGGGAGTAAACGGGGCCGGGCTTGGCCCGGCGGATCACGAGGCCGCCCTGGGTTTGCACCAGCTCGGCGTTCGTCAGGTTTTTGGCGGTGAACTTCATCTTGGCGCTTTTGTAGACCCGCTGGCTATAGGAGAACTCCAGGCTTTCACGGGATTCTTCATAGACGTCGGGGAAAGGCAGCACGCCGACCTTCGAGAGGCGGCGGCCGAATTTGTTGTACAGCAGCGACATTTGGGTCTTGTCCTTGGAAGGTTCGAAAAAGAGGATGGCGTTGACGAGGTAGGGAGATTGTCCCTGCATGGGCCGCGCGCGCTCCCCCTTGACCTCTGAACGGATCCAGGTGAAGTTTCCCACCACCTCGAAGGGCGCGAGATAGTCGTGGAAACGCGCCAGCCCGGCGCGGATTTCCGTCTCGATCCCGTACAGATCCGCCGACGGGGCGTTGAGGAACAGCGCGCGGTTGTTGCTGCCGCTCTGGGTGATGCGCGTTTCGACGGGATGGTCGAAGTGCTTGTAAAACAGGGACAAGGCCAGCAATTCCGAAGCGGAGGGAAACCATTCCCAACGGAAGTCGTAGTTCTGGATGTCGGTGGGCCTGAGGCGGACGTTGCCGTAAACCTCGAGCGCCTCCTGGTAGGAGAAGAACAGGAGAGGAGCCATCTCGCGGTACTCGGGGAAGGAGAAGGTGCGCGTCCAGGAGACGCGGGCGTTTTGCCGCGCGGTCAGCGCATAGACGAGGGAGGCCGCCGGCAACAGCGCCGCCTGCTCGTAACCGAAAGGCAGCCGGCACCGGCCGTTGGCGCCGCATTGCTTGATCGAGTCCTCGGGCGGACTCAGGGTGCCGTCCTGCGCGAAGGATTCGCCCTGCACGCTGGCATACTGCAGGCGCAAGCCGGCGATCGCGCGCCAAGCCGGCGAAATCACCCAGTCCGCCTGCGCGTGCGCCGCCATCTGCAGGTCGTCCACCGCGTAATCATCCTTTTCATTCTCGTCGGTGTTGGAAATGTACCCGGAATCCAGGGACCCGTCGAACGTGCCCAGGAAATCCTCCAGCGGGCCGTGCTTGAATGGAGAATCGCCGGTCGCCGATCCCTCCACGTAGCTCAGGCGGCGCACGTCGAAGTCGCGGTGCTTGCCGAAGGCGAACACGCCGGCGCGCGCCTTGGATCCCTCGGAGAACCAGCCCCAATCCAAAGGCTTTTCCAGGTCCACCTTGCCGCCGACCCCGCGCTCGCGCAGGTCGAACCAGTAGCGGTCGCGCAGTCCCAGGGCAGGGATCGCGCGCCAGGGGAAGGCGGGGTCATAATCGGGGTCAGAGGGGTCGTCGGCGAAGTACTTGCTCAGGCGACGGTCCGGCTCCCAGCGCGAGGCGCCGGTGTAGGCGACTATCCAGTCGAGGCGGGTGCCGTCCTCGGCGAGCCGGTGCGAGCCCTCGATCTGGTAATTCGTCAGGGTCTGCTGGGCCGCGGCGATTTCGAACACCAGGCTGCTTTCGCTGTCCGTCTCGCGGAAGGTCTCCACCTTGGTGACCTCGTCCTCCCAGTCGCGGTTGGCCATGAAATTGAAGCGCAGTTTATGGCGGGCGCCGTCCTGCAAGGTGGCCGTTCCGAGCAGGCCCCACTGGATCGTTTCGGTCCCGATTTGCTTGGTATAGCGGTCCGAATACACCGCGTTGTTTTGACCGTCCAACCCGATGAGCCCGATGAACTCCTCGTCCGCCCCCCACTTGGCGGAGTAGTTTCCGCCGAGCAGCCACCCAAAAACACGCTCGCCTCCCAAGGGGATCTTGTTGCCGAGCGAAAGCCCGTAGCTCTGGTTCACGGGAGCCTTGGAAAGATACGGCGTCCAGATGTTCGGAAGCGACGCCAGCATTTCCCGCTGGCGCTGTTCGCGCTCGGCCTGCGTCGCTCCCAGGATCTCGCTGCGATTGTCGAAGCGCTGGTCGGGAAAAATGCCCGGCAGCTTGCGCGTGCCGTCGTCCATGCCGAGCCAATCCAGGCGGCCGCCGTTATAGGTCAGATAATCGTCGCCCGTGGCCCCGGGCTCGTACCCCACGCCCGTCGAGAATTCGATCAGGCGCTTGTCCGGGTAATCCTTGGTGCGCAGATGGAGGGAGCCTCCGGCGAACTCGGCGGGCTGATCGGCCGTGAACGTCTTGGAAACATTGAGGTTTTCCAGGAGACGTGTTGGAAAGACGTCGAGCGGCACCACCCGCTTTTCGGGATTCGGCGAACTAACCGTCATGCCGTTGAGCTGCATGTTCACGTAGCGCTCGCCCAGCCCGCGCACGTACACGAGCCCGTCGCCCGCGATGGAAATCCCGGTGACGCGCTTGAGGGCCGCTGCCGCGTCGGCGTCGGGGCTTTTGGAAATTTGTTCCGCGGAAATGCCGTCGCTCACCGCGGGGGAGTTCTTGCGCGCGAAGAGCATGCCCGCATCGCTGGCCTGCGTCGCCGACCCGGTGATGCGCACGGCTTCGCCCTGCACGGCCTTGTCCGGCAGGGCCAGGCGGCGTGAGACGTCGTTGCCCGCCCTGACGCGCAGGGAGTCGGCCGTAAGGGGCGCGAACGAGGCATGGTAGAGGAACAGGGAGTAGGCGCCGGGGGGCAGTCCGGGGAACCCGAACCGTCCGTCCGCGTCGGTGGTCGCCGAGAGGTTCCGGCCCGCGACGATGACGCGCACGTCCGGGACGGGGGTGCCGCGCGCTTCCGACACCACCTTGCCCGAGATCGACCCTTGTCCGGCGGGCGTGCCGGGCAGCGCGGCCCTGGACGCGTCTTCCCCGCTTCCCGAATCCACCGGGGCTTCCGCGACGGTCTCCGCCTTCCTCTGTTCGTCCGCGGCGCGGGCGCCCTTCATGGTCAGGCTGTCGAGGAAAAAGGGTCCCGGTGGATCGGAAGACGCCGCGCCCCGCGCTTCGGGGGCGAAGATCAGGGCGGCCAGAAGCGCGGGCCCGCAAAAAAACTTTTTCATTTCGAGTCCACCGAATCGCGGATGCCTTGCGCCGCGGACGCTTCATGCCGTTTTTCATGCCAGGCGATCAGCATTTGCAGCCCCTGGAAACCGTCGGCGCTGCCCAGCCGGAACGCGCGCAGATAGGCGTCCCGCGCGCCGGAAGGGTCGCCACCCTCGAAGCGCAGGCTTCCCAGCGCCGCCCAGAGTTCCCCGCGCTGCGGCGCCGCGCGCAAGGCCTGCCCCAGGACGATGCCGGCTTCCAGGGGTTTTCCCTCCTGGCGCAGCATTTTCGCCAGCCGCATCCACGGCCGCGCGTCCGGGGGATTCGCCGCCGCGGCCTCGCGGTACAGCCGGGCGGCCTGCTCGCGCATGCCGGCCTGCAGGGAAAGGTCCGCCTCCAGGATCACCGACCAGGAAACGGGCTTCGGCGTGCGGGCGTTGAAGTCCTGGATCCAGACCAGCGCGGCGCTGGTGTCGCGGCCGGACAGCAGCGCCTGCGCCATGCCCGAAGCCGCGCCTTCGTGCAGGGGATCGGCCTTCAGGGCGGCCTCGTAATAACGCAGGGCCTCGGCGATGTCGCCCGCCTGCTGCGCCAGCTCCCCCAGCCGGAAGCGCGAGTTGGCGTCCGCGCTGTCCAGGCGCGCGGCGGCCTCGTAATGGCGCGCCGCGTCGACCATGTTTCCTTCCAGCTGGTAAAGCGCGGCGAGGTTCTGGCGCGCCTTCAAAAAATTCGGGGCTGCCTCCACCGCGCGCCGGTAGGCCTCGCGCGCATCCACGGGCCGGTTCAGGCGCATGAGGGCGTTGGCCGCGTTGAACCAGGCGATCGGAACCTGGTAGCCGCGCAGCGCGCCGGCGCGGTACCACACCACGGCCTGCGCATATTCCTCGCGCTCGTACGCGGCGTCGCCCAGCGCGATCCAGTCGGTCGGAGCCGCCTCCGCCTGCGGTTCCAGGCGGCTGTAGTCGCGGAACAAGGCGCACGACGTCAGTGCGCCCGCGGCGGCCAGCAGCAAGGCGCCGCGCACAAGACGGAGGAAAGGGGACGTCACGTTCATTCCAGCCGGAAGTCGAAGGGTTGGCGGATCTTCATGGGCACGGCGACGCCGCCCGCCATCGCGGGCTTATAGCGGCGCTTCTGGAGAGCCTTGCGGATCGCTTCTTCATAGCCGACGCCCTGCGGGCCCCCGCTGATCTGGATCGCCTCGACCTTGCCGGTCGTTCCCACCACGAAGGTGGCGACGAAGCTTCCGGACAAGCCCTGCTCCAGGGCCTTGCGGGGAATCTCCGGCGGGGATTCCTGGGCGACCTCGGGTTCCTTGTCGACCTGGCCGGGCTCGTAGGCGAAACGCGAACCGCGTCCTCCGCCCCCGCCGCCGGCCGAAACGGCCATGCCGTCTCCGCCCGTTCCCAGCGCCAGGTCCAATGAGATCGCGTTCCCGGGACCGGCCGGCGCATCGCTCCGCCCGAGCAAATCCTCGGCGGCCGGAGCCGCGTCCGGATCGGGCTCCGACTCCTCGTCGGGTTCGAGATCGGGTTCGGGCTCCGGAAGCGGCGGAGCGACCTCCACTTCCTTCATCTCCACGACGGGCTCGGGTTCGGGCTCGGGCGCCTGCAGCTTGCGGTATCCGAGGTACCCGCCTCCGCCCAGCAAGGCGAGGCCCGCGAGTACCAGGAGAACGTGCCACGGGTTGATTTTGCGATGGCGCGGCAGGATGATCTTGACCGACTCGGGAAGCCCCGGGGTTTCGTCGGGGAGGCGGCGGACGATGCGGCGGCGGCGAAGGTTGGTCACTAGCCCCCCGCGGAAGCGGCGCGCACCTTCAGCGCGTAGCGTCCCACGCCGGCCGCGCGGATCAGGTCGAGCACCTCGACGACGCGCGCATAGTTCAGGGCCTCGTCGGCGGAGATCAGCACCTGGATCGTGCTGTCGCCGCGCATGGTTTCACGCAGCATGCGCTGGGCGTTCTCCGCGTCCACCACCTTGCCGTCGAGGCTCAGCACGCCGGCGCGGTCGAGCGAAAGCTGGATCGCCGTGGACGGTCCGCCCACGCCGCTGGCCGCCTTCGGCATTTGCACGGGCACATTCTTGGAGCTTTGCACCGTCGCCGTCACCATGAAGATGATCAGCAGCACGAGCATGATGTCCACGAGCGGGATGATGTTGACGGCGACGATGCCGCCGCCCTTGCGCCCGCCTCCGCCGACGTCACCGGCCATGGCCGTCCCGTTCCATCTCGGCGATCCGGCGGCCCGTCTCCGCCGCCCCGAGTTCCCGGGCCGCGTCGGCCGGGCGCGCGGCGGCGTCGAGACCCGCGGCGAGGATGAGATGCCGCAGTTCGCGGGCCTCGCCCATCATTTCCGAAACCTTGTGGCTGAGCAGGTTGTAAAAAACGACCGCCGGGATCGCCACGGCCAGGCCCATCGCCGTGGCCACCAGGGCCTCCGCGATGGCCGCCATGACGTGCAGCTGCGCGTCCGCGCCGCCGTCGCCCAGATGACCGAAGGCGTCCAGGATGCCGAGCACCGTGCCCAGCAGGCCGATGAACGCGGCGTTGGAGGCCACGATGCCCATGAAGGTCAGGCCGCGGGTCAGGCGCCGCTCTTCCACCGATTCCTGCGCCAGCATCAGCTGCTCGAGGGATTCGGGGGCGAGCCGGATATTGTCGAAGCCGAGGCGCACCATGCGGCCGGCCACGGTGTGCACGTCCGCCTTCTCCACCACGCTTTCCACGCCGTGCTTGTGGGTCAGGGCCTTGAAGAGCTTGAGGCGCATCTTGTCGGCGTCGGCGGCCTCCCCCGTTACCAGGGAGCGGCGGCGCAGGTAAACCCAGGTGATCGCGATGCCCAGCAGGATCAGCAGGCCCAGGATGGCCCGCGCGATCATCAGGGGCATGCGCGCGAGGGGGCCGTCCTTCAGGTCCGTCAGCTTCGCCAGCCAGCCGCGCTCGTCGATGATGAGGTAACCTGGACCCGAAGCCTGTGTCTGCAGCGGGTCCAAAGGCAGCTCGAGTTCGCGCGAACCGATGCCGGTCAGCAGGGCGCGCTGGGTTTCGGGATGAAGATTTTCATGCCAGGCATAGGGCATGTCGCCGCTGCCGGAGCGCGCGAGCAGGCCCGCCACGTTATCCTGCGTCAGGTACCAGGCGCCGAGCGTTCCCACGCGAACGCGAGTTCCCCGGGAAGCGGCGCCGTCGGCCCGCGGGAACCGGTCTTCCTCCCGCTCGATCTCGCGGGCGAAGCGCCATTCGGCCTCATAAGCCGCGATCAAGGTGTTCAGCCCGTCGCGCGGGGAAGCGTACGACTCGATGCCGCGGGCGGCCTGCGCGACGGCGGCCAGGCGCTCCTCGGTTTTCCAGGGAAGGCCGAAGCGCACCTTATCGCGCAGCAGTTCGGCGCGGTCGAGCATGTCTTGGCGGATTTGCTCGCGCTTCTGGGCCAGCGCGTCCGGGCCGGGCTTCGCGGAAGCCGCGCGTTCGCGGGCATCGCGCAGTTCCTCGAGCAGCCGCGAGCGCTCGGACGCGGCCTTGTCCAGGCTGTCGCGCGCGCGGTCCTGCTCGGCCTGCGCGCGCTCGCGCGCGTCGAGGCCGGCCTGGCGGAGGCTCCAGCGCAAGCGCGAAAGGCTGTCGCGCGCGGCCTGAAGCTGCCCCAGCTGGGCGCTCGCCTGCTGCAGCGCGGCGGCGTCGGGGTTCACGTCGGTTTTCTTCGCCGCCGCGACCGGCGAGGCCGTCAGGACGAGCAGGCCTACCATTAGGAGTGCGGTTTTCATTGCACGCCTCCCGAGACCTGGCCCGATACGATTCCGAACGGAAGCGGCACGAAGCCGGGCTCCTCCTCGGAGGCGAGCATGCGGGAAATCTTCAGCAGGTTCTGCCGGCGCTCGGCGGGCAGGGATTCTTTCCAGGCCCAGCCGTCGGGGCCTTTATGGCGGTAGGCGCCGAAGGCGCCATCCTTGCTCACGAAACCCTCGAAGAACCCACCCGCGCTCACGTAGACGCCGTCCAGCGGGCGCCCGTCCAAGGCGGTATAGGACCCGTTGCGCGCCTCGACCTTGCGGCCGCGGTCGATCAGTTCGGAAAGCGCGTCGGCCAACCGCGCCAGGCCGTCCTCGGGGGGCACGACGCCGGTGCGAAGGCCGCGGGAGAGATCGCGCAGGCTCCGCTCTTTCGATTCCGCGAAACCGGGCAGTTCCTCGCGCTGGATCTTCGCGAGCAGCGCGTCCACGCGGTCCGCGATTTCACGCGCCAGCGCTTCGGCCTCGGTTTGCAGTCGCTTCTGCTCGCGCGCCTTGTCCTCGGCCGGATTCCCGGCGGCCGCGAGCGCCCGGGCCAGGCTGTCGGCCTCGATTCGCGCCCGGCGCGCCTGCGCCCGCGTATCGGCCAACTGGCCGCGCGACGCGGATTCCCACGCTTTCTGCCGCGCGAGATCCGATTCGTACGATTGTCTTTCGGCCTCGACCTCGCGGCGCGCCTGTTCGATCTGGCGCTGCACGCGCATCAATTCCGTCTGGGCGAAGATTCCCGTCGCGCCCGCCAAAACGAACGCTGTCAGCCATGTTTTTTTCATGGCCTAATAGGGAGCAATCCGGCGTTTCCAAGAGGTTACACGAAGGTTTCATTCGCGTTAACGGATTTGAAACAGGGCCTCTTTTTCTAAACGAAATAAGGGCGGTCTAGGATCAAGGCCTGTATTCGCAGCGCGCCGTGCACGTCTCGTGCAACACCACCCCGCTCAGCTTCGGCAGCGCCGGCTTGAGGCGTTCCCATACCCAGCGGCAAATCACTTCCGAGGTCGGGTTTTCAAGGCCGGGCACGTCCTGGTTGAGAAACCGGTGATCGAGCGCGTCGCGCAAGGGTTTGAACGCCGCCTTGATGTCGGCGAAATCCATGACGAATCCCGTCCGGGGGTCGATTTCCCCGGTCACCTCGATCTCGCAACGAAAGCTGTGGCCATGGATCCGGGCGCACTTGTGGCCGGGCGGAACATGGGGCAAAAAGTGCGCGGATTCGAAGGAAAAGGATTTAACGAGGGTAGCGGGCATGGGGGGCCAAGTTAGAAAGACCGAATAGGTCAGCATTTTTGGTGAGGCAAGGATAGATTAAGGGTTCCTGGAGGACTCGCTTATGCCTTCGTTACTCACTTCCCCGCAAAAATCCCTGTTTTCGAAGGCTTGGCGATTCCTTGCCCTTCTTGTCCTGCTCGGGGCCGTCCCGGAACCGCAGGCCCAACCCTGCCCGGAATTCTCGTACGTGAGAACCAATACCGTCGACCCCAACTGGCCGGACAGCATTACCAACGGCTTCGGCTACTTCAAGAACATGACGCTGCCGCTCTCTCCCGACAGTTCCAAACCCTGCATCCGGGTACCGACGGGATTCAGCGCCCACCTCTGGGCCAGCGAAAGGAGCCCCATGGGGGGCGTGCGCTCCTTGGTCGCCATGACCTGGGATGAAAAGGGCCGCCTGTGGGGCGTGGAAACGCGCGATTATCCCAACCGGGTGCTTTCGAATCCGCTGCCCGGCGGCGGCGGCGATGACCGGATCGTCGTGGTCTGGGACGCGAACGGCGACGGGGTCGTGGACACGCGCAAGGTCTTCGCGCAGGGCTTCAACCTCCTGACCGGCATCGTACACACCACGAACGGCCTGGTGGTGTCCATGGCGCCGCACATCCTTTTGTTCAAGGATGAAAACGGCGACGATGTGGCCGACAATCCCTCCGGCACCATTCTTTACACCGGCTTCGCCCGCTTCGACACCCATGCCACGCTGTCGAACCTGACCTACGGCCTCGACAACTGGATCTATGCGACGGTGGGCTACGCCAGCGGGACCAACATCAACAACCCGGCCACGGCCCAGACCTTCGCGGGAAACTGGAACCAGCGCATCATCCGGTTCAAGTCCGACGGATCCATGATCGAATCCCTGACGGGCCTGAGCAACAACACCTGGGGGCTCGGCATTTCGGAGACGGGACAGATCTTCGCCTCCACCGCCAACCGCGATCACTCCGTACACCAGGTTTACCCGGGGGCCACGCGCCAGACCCCGATTTATAGCGGGACCAACAAAAGCTACGCCCAGGAAGGAAGCAATGTCTGGGCGCGGGCCCGCCCGATCACCAAGCATGTCAACGTCAATAACGGCGGGTACCCGGCGACGTCCAACCACTCGCTGTACACGGCGCGACAGTTCCCCCAGAAGTACTGGGACCGCGTGGCCTTCACCTGCGACGGCCCCTACCACCTCTGCCATGAGGTCAACCTGTCGCCGCTCGGCAGCACCTTTCGCGGGGCCGAGGACACCACGCAGCCCAATATTTTCGCCAGCACCGATCCGTGGACCTCTCCCATCCAGGCCCACGTGGGCCCGGACGGCGCCCTGTGGGTGATCGACTGGTACAACTACCTGATGAATCACAACGGCATATGCGGCAAGATCGCGTGCGGAACGGGCGCGGCCCAGATCTCTCCCATCCGCGACACCTTGAGGACGCGCATCTACCGCGTGGTGTACGACGCCCGTCCTCTCGACCCGATCCTGAACCTCGCGGCCGCGAGCGAGGACCAGCTGCTCCAGGCCTTCTCGCATACCAACCTGCTGTGGCGCCTGCACGCCCAGCGCTTGCTGCTCAAGCGCGGGAACAACCCGGGCCTGGTCTCCAAGCTCACGACCTTGCTTGGCCAAAGGATCCTGAACGACATGGGGGAAACCCCTTCGGTGATCCACGCGATCCGGACCCTGCAGGGTTTCGGGGTGTTCGCGGCCGACACGACGACCTGGGTGCCCGTGCTGAAGGATTTGCTGCTCCATCCCTCCCCGGGAGTGCGCTGGAACGCACTGGACGCCCTGCCCAACGTCGCCGCCTCCACCACGGCCATTCTGGATCAGGGCCGCATCAACGACCCCGACCCGCTCGTGCGCGTCATGGCCCTGCACAAGCTCACCACCCTCCCCGGGACCAAGAGCGGCGTCATGTACACCCCCTTTGTCACGCTCGACACCTATTCGCAGAACCGGTTCACCGCCGTGGGGGGCCTGACCCAGTCGTCCACCATGCCCGCCATCCCGGCGCTGTATCCAGCGGCGGGCGTTTCGCAAACTTCCGGCCCCCGTTTCCTGCGACCCATCTCGGTTTCCTACCGGCGCGGTGGATTCACGATCTTCGACCTGGACCCGCGCGCCTCCGGCACGTTGACGGTCCTGGATGTGCGCGGCGCAACGGTCGCGCGCGTCGCCGTCGAGAACGGCCGGGCCGCCCGGCCCGTCGCCGGCCTGCGGCAGGGAGCCTATCTCTTCCAGGTCCGCCTCCGCAACGGCGACGCGTTCCACGGAAAATTCTCGGTTTTTAACTAGTCCCCGGAGACAGAATCATGAAGTCGATCCAATACGCGGCCTGTGCCTTGCTGACGATGGCTGTGCTTCCGCAGGCGCAAACCCCCATCAAGGTCTTGTTCTGGGGCGGCACGGCCACGGGAACCCATAATTCCCGCGCCTTGCGCGACACGCTGGCTTCCGTGTTCACCGCCAACAACCTCGAGATGCACTACCGCGAGGCGAACTCGCACTCCTGGCTTACAGCGGACAGCCTTGCGGCATTCGACGTCGCCCTGCTATATACGACGAACCAGACCGGCACTGACCTCAGCATGACCCAGTTGAACGCCTTCGTCGCGTGGATTGCGTCGGGACGCGTGGCCGTCGCCTTCCATGGCTCCACCAACACCTACCTGAACAACGGCGCCGTCACCACCGCCTGGAGGCAATTGCTGGGGGCGCAATTCGTGGATCACGACGCCCCGAACCACGCCGGCACGCCTACGTACACGCAGCCCAACAACCCCTTCCTGCTGGGCACGACTCCCCTGCCCGCCGGAGCGACCTCGGATCCCGGGGTGAATAGCGCGACCTACTGGGATGAGGGGCGCCGGCACAATCAATACGTGAACGACACGGTCGTAATCGCCCGCTCGCAGTTGGCGACTACCAACGTTCCCTGGATCTGGGTCCGCCCCCAAGGCCTGGGATGGGTCTATTACAACGCCAGCGGACACCGCGGGTCGGCGTGGACGCGGCCCGAATTCAAGGGGCAGCTCGTGCGCGCCCTGCAATGGGGGGCTTCCATCAAGACAACCGGCATTCGCGGCAAAGCGGCGGTCGACGCCCTGATTCGCGCGGAGGGCAACCAGCTCATGGTCCCGGGAATCGGGCCCCATTCCGTCCGGATTCACAACATGACCGGACGGAACGTTTTTTCAGGAAATGCCGGCGGCGCGAATCAATACGATTTGTCCGGTCTTCCGCTGGGCGTTTACACTATCGAGGTCCTGACGCGGGCGGATGCCTTTCACGGGATTTTCGTCAGGAAGCCGTGATTCCCGGCGCCCGGCCGGTTGCTTAGGGAACGCCCCTCAAAGATTGGCGTGCTAAGGCACGCTAAGGAAGATTGGCGTGTTAAGGCACGCCAAGGGCGCGCAACCCTTGCACCAGGGCGACGGCCAGCAGGTAGGCCACGCCGGTGAACAGGCCCAGCTGGATCAACGCCGGCCGCCAGCGCCAGCTTCCCATCTCATTGCGGGCCACCGCGACGGTCGGGAAACATTGCAGCGCGATCAGGTAGAAAAGCAGGATGCCGAGGCACGTCGACACCGTGAAAATGCGCCGGCCGTCCCCCTCGAACCGAAGTTCCGACATGCGCGCGAACAACTTCCCCGTCATGCCGGCCTCGTCATTCAGCTCCTGCACGCGGTAGACCAGCGCCAGCGAACCCACGAACACCTCGCGCGCGGCGAAGCCCGAGATCAGGGCCACCCCGCCGCGCCAATCCAGGCCCATCGGGGCCGTGACGGGTTCGATGAAGTGCCCGATGCGCGCGGCGTAGGAGTTCGAGACCGCGACGTACTCGCGGTCCGACCCGTCGGAGGGAGCGGGCTGCACCGGGGTGTGCGTGAGGACCCACAGGCTCAGGGCGATCACCAGAATGGTGGGTCCCGCCTTGCGGATGTATTGCCAGGTCTTGTGCCACGTCGAAACGAGAACGACGCGCAGCATCGGCGCGCGCAGGGCGGGCAGCTCCAGCATGAACCCCGAGGTTTCCTTGCCCTTCAGGTAACGGCTGGCGATGGTCGAGATGACCGCGCCGATCAGGAAACCCGACAGGTACAGCCCCGTCATCGCCAGGCCGCCCAGCCACGGCTTGTCCTTCGGGATCAGGAACGCCAGCAACAGGGCGTACACCGGAAGGCGGGCGCTGCAGCTCATCAGGGGAATGATGAAAAGCGTCAGCATGCGCTCCAGCCGGTTGGGAATGGTGCGCGCGGCCAGCATCGCCGGAATCGCGCAGGCATAGCCCGAGAGGAGCGGGACGAAGGATTTGCCGTTGAGCCCGATCCGGGAGAGGGGCCGGTCCACCAGCGCCGCGCCGCGCGCTAGATAACCCGAATCCTCGAGATACCCCATGGCGAAAAACAGGATCGCGATCTGGGGAAGAAAGACCAGCACGGCCCCCACCCCGCCCACGAGGCCATCGGCGAACAGATCGGTGGCCCACGATGCGGGAAGCACCGACTTCGCCACCGTGACCAGCGCGCCGAAGAGGGCGTCGATGCCGTCCATCAACGGCGCGGCCATCCAGAAGATGGCGGTGAAGATCGCGCACATGGCGCCGAGGAAAATCAGCAGGCCCAGGACCGGGTGCAGCAGGATCCGGTCCGCCGTCGAGGGGCCGTGCCGCTGCGGCAAGCCTTCGCGGCCGGCTTTTTCAAAACGCGGCTTGACCGCCAGATGCTCCAGCGCATCCAGGGCATGAAAGGTTTCCGAGATGCGCTCCTCGGTCAATTCCGCGGCGAAGGCTTCGTATTGCGCGCGCGCGGGACGGGTCTGCGACTTTTCCCCGAGCGCGCGCAGGGCCTCCGCCATTTGCGAGAGCCGCTCCTGCTTGCGGGGATCAAGCACGAAAACCGGGCAGTCGAGCAGTTCCGAGAGGTTCCGCTCGTCCACGCGCAGCCCCTTGGCGAGCAAAAGATCCTCCATCGTCACGACCAGAACGACGGGAAAACCGAGGTCGAGCAGCTGCCGCGTAAGGTACAGGTGGCGCGAAAGCTGGTTGGCGTCGGCGACGGCGACGAGGATGTCGGGACGGCGATCGCCCTGGAACAGGGCATCCACGGTGACCTTTTCATCGGGAGAGGAAGGCACCAGGCTCGTGATGCCCGGCGTGTCCATGACGCGGCAGGAGAATCCCGGAAGACGGCGCGCATCGCCCACGGCGTATTCGACGGTCGCGCCCGGATAGTTGACGGTGTTATAATGCGAGCCCGTTAGAGTATTGAACAACGTCGTCTTGCCGCAGTTCGCGGAGCCAATCAGGGCGACCAGCGGTAGCGCGGGGGAATTTTCGGGGGTCGCCGCGGCCATGGCTACACCCGCACGCGGACGTGGCGCGCGTCGCTTTGGCGAAGCGCGATCTGGGTGCCGCGCAGGGAGAAAACCAGGGGATCCCCGAAGGGGGTGGCCATCACAAAACGCACAGGGCTGCCTTGCACGAAACCCGCCTCGAGAAGGCGGCGGCGCTGCGCGGGTTCGCCTTCCACCGAGACGACCACGCCTTGCTGGCCGGGCCGGAGGCGCTCCAGCGTCAGGTTTTCAGCGGTGATTTTCAGGTTCGGGGCGATCATGGAGCGGTGGCCCAAAATTACTTATCCCAGACCCGCAGGACAAGAATAAGTCTCAATCTTTAGGAGCAATCCCGACAGAATGGTCCTTAAGCCGCGTTCTTCTTGTATTACCGAGCAGTCCGATGGTCCTATTTCCGTTCTCCCTTTTTAATGGCGGTCACCAGACCGCCCTTGCTTCCAACTCCCAACCACCAACCCCCAACGACAGGGGATTCATCAGGTAGTATTTTTCCCCCGTCCATGATTCCCATCCTTACCCCCACGTCCGAAAACCTTCAGCGCGCCGCCGAGGCGCTACGGCGGGGCGAACTAGTGGGCATGCCCAC